>DQWH01000161.1 GCA_011042635.1 Bacteroidota bacterium
CTACGTAGTTGTCTACGTAGTTGGTTATTCTTCTTCCTGTTCGGCTTCGTATGCCTTCAGCAGTTGCTCCTGGATATCAGGCGGAACCTGGGCGTATTCGGAAAATTTCATCGAATACATGGCCCTTCCGCCGGAAAGGGAAGAAAGAGCCGTGGAGTACTTGTTCATCTCGGCCAGGGGTACTTTGGCCATGATCTTTTCGAATCCTTTTTCGCTGCTCATTCCCTGGACAACTCCCCTTCTCGACTGCAGGTCGCTCATCACATCGCCCATCCGGTCGGAGGGAACATAGATTTCCACTTCGTAAATGGGTTCGAGGATTTTGGGACCTGCATTTTTGAAGGCCATGCTGAAGGCATTCCGGCCGGCCAGTTTGAAGGATATTTCATTGGAATCGACCGGGTGCATTTTTCCGTCGTATACGGCAATGCGGATATCCCTGGCGTATGAGCCGGTAAGGGGTCCTTCTTCCATTTTTTCCATAATCCCTTTCAGAATGGCGGGCATAAAGCGTGCATCGATGGAGCCTCCCACGATGCAGTTCAGGAATACCAGTTTGCCGCCCCAGGGAAGGTCGTGTTCGTCCACATCGCGAACATTTACTTTTATTTCTTTTCCGTTTACCTTGTACACCGAGGGAAGAGGCATTCCTTCCTTATAGGGTTCGATGACCAGATGTACCTCGCCGAACTGGCCTGCTCCTCCCGACTGTTTTTTATGCCGGTAATCGGCCTGGGCTACTTTGGTAATGGTTTCCCGGTAAGGAATTCTGGGCGGCAGGAATTGTGTTTCAATCTTGAAGCGGTTATCCATCTGCCACTTCAGAATATTTAGATGGTGCTCGCCCTGTCCGTGCACAATGATCTGTTTCAGTTCCTTGGAATATTCCACCACAATGGTGGGGTCTTCATCATGGATACGTGAAAGGGCTTCCCCCAGTTTCTCCTCATCGCCTTCACTGACGGCTTTAATGGCCGTACGGTATTTGGGCTCGGGGAATTTAATGGGATCGAAAGTCCAGTCAGCTCCCGGCGCGTTGAGGGTATGGTTCGTTTTGGTGGCTTTCAGCTTGACGGTGGCCCCGATGTCTCCTGCCATCATGGAGGGAACCTTGGAACGGTTCTTTCCGGCCACGGCAAAGATCTGGGAAATGCGTTCCTTGTTCTGGGTTTTTGTGTTGGTCACATCCATGCCTTCCTTCAGTTCCCCGCTCATTACTTTGAAATAGTTGATCTCGCCGATATGCGATTCGATATAGGTTTTGAAAACGAAAAGGGAAGCGGGTTTGCCGGCGTCGCAGGGAATTTCTTTGCCGTTGCTTGCCTTCGGGGCGGGCATCTGTACCGGCGCAGGAACCACATTGGCAATGAATTCCATCAGCCGGTCCACTCCCACATTGGTTTTTCCAGAAGAGCAGAATACCGGAAAAATTCCGCGCTGGATCAGTCCGGCGGTAATTCCTTTCCTCATTTCATCCTCTTCGAGCATTTCCTTTTCGAAGAACAGTTCCATCAGTTCTTCATCATTCTCGGCGGCTTTTTCCATCAGCTCGTTCCGGAGGGTTTCAGCCCGTTCCATGTGTTCGGAAGGAATATCGCCGATCTGGGCTTTCCCGCTGTCGTCGGGGTAGGTGTACATCTTCATTTTCAGGACATCCACCACGGCATTGAACTGCAGGCCTTCGTTTACCGGAAACTGTACCAGTGTTACCTGTTTTCCGAAACTTTCACGGGCCAGTTCCACGGTCTTGTCGAAGTTCGATTTTTCATGATCGTTGTGGTTTACCACAATAATCATGGGCTTATTCATTTTTGCTGCATGTCTGAAATGGATTTCAGAACCCACCTCGATCCCGTTCTGCGAATTCAGAACCATCAGTCCTGTATCGGCCACATGGAGCGAGGAGATCAACCCGCCAACGAAATCGTCCAGTCCGGGATTATCCAGAATGTTGATTTTCTTCCCCTGGGTTTCGGTATACAACAGGGTGTTGTAGACCGAATATCCGTAGTCGTGTTCAATTTCATTGAAGTCGGATGTCGTATTCTTGTTATCCACATTCCCCCTTCGGTCGATTACCCCTCCGTTGAACAG
This sequence comes from Bacteroidota bacterium, assembly GCA_011042635.1. Taxonomy (GTDB): domain Bacteria; phylum Bacteroidota; class Bacteroidia; order Bacteroidales; family VadinHA17; genus HyVt-105. The sequence goes on from DQWH01000161.1 coordinate 2,095, forward strand.
CATGGCTTCTGCAAGACTGGTCTTGCCTGACCCGGCGTTTCCCATCAGGGCGATATTGCGGATGTCTTCTGGTTGATAGGTTTTCATAAAAAATGCGTTTTTAAAGAATTGTTCTGTAAGCTTTTACCGTGTTTGCTCTTCCTCCTGAAAATGCGGTCCAAAAGTAATAAAATTTTCATTAAAAAGCATGAACCCCTTTCCTTTATACCGGATAGCATTACCTGAGGGAAGAATGCCGGCGGCTGGAGGCATACCTAAATATCTTATAATATATGCACGGAAAAAATCTGCCGGAAAGGGTTCCGCAGGGCAGGAAAACATGTAGCGCCGAAATGAAATTTATTGAAGTGAGGCTATTGTTTTTAAAGAGAAAAACTATACCTTTGCAACCCGATTTGTAAACAGCAAGTTAATAAACGTTTAAATTCAGGCTATGCCAACGATTCAACAGCTTGTCAGGAAAGGCAGAAAGAAGATTGCTGAAAAGAGTAAAGCGCCGGCGCTGGATAGTTGTCCGCAGCGCAGGGGTGTGTGTGTTCGTGTTTATACCACCACACCGAAGAAGCCGAATTCCGCCATGCGGAAAGTGGCACGTGTGCGACTGACCAATCAGAAGGAAGTGAACGCATATATACCCGGTGAAGGGCATAATCTGCAGGAGCACTCCATTGTATTGATCAGGGGAGGCAGGGTAAAGGACCTGCCCGGAGTAAGGTATCACCTGATCAGGGGAGCCCTGGATACCTCCGGTGTAGAGGGCAGGAAGCAACGCCGTTCCAAGTATGGTGCAAAACGACCCAAGAATTAATCATTATTGATTTATAAGGTATACAAGCATGAGAAAGTCCAAACCCAAAAAGCGGATTTTGCTGCCGGATCCCCGGTTTAATGATCCGTTGGTTACCCGGTTTGTCAATAACCTGATGGAAGCGGGGAAGAAGCCCCTGGCCTTCCGGATCTTTTATGATGCCATGGATCTGATAGGGGAGAAGATGAAAGATGCGGAGCTTACTCCCCTGGAGATCTGGAAAAAGGCACTGGAGAATATCACTCCCCAGGTTGAGGTAAAGAGTCGCCGGGTTGGGGGGGCCACCTTTCAGGTTCCCCTGGAGGTTCGCCCTGACAGGAAGATTTCGCTCAGTATGAAAAACCTCATCCTGTTTGCCCGAAAAAGGAGCGGACATTCCATGAGTGAGAAACTGGCGGCCGAGATCATTGCTGCTTACAACCAGGAAGGCGGAGCTTTCAAAAGAAAGGAAGACATGCACCGGATGGCCGAAGCCAACAAGGCATTTGCTCATTTCAGGTTTTAATATATAATAAAGGAAACGGCTGAGAAAGATAGGTTGATTGCATGGACCAGCATCTGGCATATACGAGGAATATTGGGATTATGGCCCATATTGATGCGGGGAAAACCACCACTACCGAGAGGATCCTGTTTTATACCGGGATTACCCATCGGATGGGGGAGGTACATGACGGTGCTGCCCAGATGGACTGGATGGTACAGGAGCAGGAGCGGGGCATTACCATTACATCGGCTGCAACCACTACTTTCTGGAAATATCAGGACAAAAGCTATAAGATCAACATCATTGACACCCCCGGTCATGTGGATTTCACCGTGGAGGTGGAGCGTTCGCTGAGGGTTCTTGACGGGGTTATTGCCGTGTTCTGTGCGGTGGGAGGTGTGGAACCCCAGAGTGAAACGGTGTGGAGGCAGGCCAGCAAGTACCGGGTGCCCCGGCTGGCTTTTGTCAACAAAATGGACCGGGTCGGAGCCGATTATTACGGGGTGGTCAACCAGATCAGGGAAAAACTGGGTGCCCGCCCCGTGCCTATACAGATCCCTATCGGGAAGGAAGATACTTTCCGGGGGGTGATCGACCTGATCGAGAACAGGGCGGTTGTGTGGTACGACGATGAGACCCTTGGGGTGAACTATGAGCTGACCGATATTCCGGCCGAGTTGGAAGAAGAGGTCATGGAATGGAGGGGGAAGCTGGTGGAGGCCGTGGCCGAGACAAACGACACCCTGCTGGAACGATACCTGGATGATCCCGATTCCATCACGCCCGATGAGATGAGGGAGGCTATCAGGAAAGCTACCATTGATATGAGCGTGGTCCCCGTTTTTTGCGGGTCTGCCTTCAAGAATAAAGGCATACAACGGCTTCTCGATGCCGTTGTTGCGTTTCTGCCCAGCCCGCTCGATATAGGGGCGGTTACCGGGTTCAATCCGTATACATCGAAGGAGGAAAACAGGAATCCGGATTCCGGGGAACCGCTGACAGCCCTGGCATTTAAAATTGCTACCGATCCTTTTGTGGGAAGACTGGTTTTTCTCAGGATTTATTCGGGAGTGTTGAAATCGGGTGTGCAGGTTATGAATGTCAGAACAGGGAAAAAAGACCGGATTTCGCGCCTTTATCAAATGCACGCCAACAAGCAGAACCCGAAGGAAGAGGTTGGTGCCGGAGATATCTGCGGAGCAGTGGGATTGAAGAATGTGAAAACCGGTGATACCCTGTGTGACCCGAAACATCCCATATCCCTTGAGTCTATGGAATTTCCGGAACCGGTCATTGGCGTGGCCATTGAACCCAAAACGCAGTCAGATATTGATAAACTGGGAATAGCCCTGGGCAAGCTGGCTGAAGAAGATCCCACTTTTCAGGTGAATTTTGATGAAAACACCGGGCAAACGGTGATCAGCGGAATGGGTGAACTGCATCTGGATATCCTGGTTGACCGTCTGAGGCGGGAATTCAAGCTGGAATGCAATGTGGGTGCGCCGCAGGTGGCTTACAAGGAGGCCATTACCGCAACGGTTGAACACAGGGAGGTTTTTAAAAAGCAAACAGGCGGCAAAGGGAAATTTGCCGATATCATGGTGCGGATTTCTCCGGCCGATGAAGACGTAAAAGGTCTTCAGTTCGAAAATGCCATCAAAGGAGGGAACATTCCGAAAGAATTCATTCCCTCCGTGGAGAAAGGGTTCCGTGAAGCCATGCAGAATGGCCCTCTGGCCGGTTATGCCGTTGACAACCTGAAGGTGGAATTGCTCGACGGAAGCTACCACCCGGTGGATTCCGATAGCCTGTCATTCGAGATTGTTGCCAGGAACGCCTTAAAGAAGGCGTCGGAAAGAGCAAAACCCATCCTGCTTGAGCCGATTATGTCGGTGGAAGTGGTTACTCCGGAAGAATACATGGGGGATGTGATTGCCGATTTCAACAAGCGCCGCGGCCAGGTGGAAGGAATGGAATCGAAAGCAGGCGCACGGGTGATCAGGGCCAAAGTACCCCTGGCCGAACAGTTCGGCTATGTCACCGTGTTGCGTACCCTTACCTCGGGCCGGGCCACCTCTACCATGGAATTCAGCCATTTTGAAGAAGTACCGCCTGAAATGTCGCGGAAGATCATAGAAAAAACGAAAGGCAAAACAGCCACTGTATAATATTATGTATACTGAAAGATGAGCCAGAAGATCAGAATCAAATTAAAATCGTACGACCACAACCTGGTCGATAAATCTGCCGAGAAGATCGTAAAAACGGTCAAATCAACCGGGGCAGTGGTAAGCGGACCCATTCCCTTGCCCACGCACAAGCGGATATATACGGTTTTGCGTTCTCCTTTTGTGAACAAGAAATCGAGGGAGCAATTCCAGTTGTCCTCCTACAAAAGGCTGCTGGATATATACAGTTCCACTCCCAAAACAATCGATGCCCTGATGAAGCTTGAGCTGCCCAGCGGGGTGGAAGTGGAAATTAAAGTTTGACAGGATTAGACAGAAAAATATACTGAAATGCCAGGATTAATAGGTAAAAAAATAGGAATGACCTCCGTTTTCAACGGAGCAGGAAAGAACATAGCCTGCACGGTGATCGAGGTGAAACCCAATGTGGTGTCACAGATCAAAACGGTGGAGAAAGACGGATACAATGCCGTTCAATTGTCGTATGATGATAAGAAAGAAAAGCATTCCAACAAGGCGGAGGCAGGTCATTTCAAAAAGGCCAATACCGGTCCCAAGAAAAAAGTGATCGAACTGAAGGGTTTTGTGCGCGACTGGAAAGTGGGTGACCGCATTACAGTAGAATATTTCAGCGATGATACCTGGCTGGATATTTCAGGTTTTACCAAGGGAAAAGGTTTCCAGGGAGTGGTCAAGCGTCACGGATTCGGAGGGGTTGGCGATCAAACCCACGGACAGCACAACAGGAACAGGGCCCCCGGATCGCTGGGTGCTTCTTCCTATCCTTCCAGGGTGCTGAAAGGCATGCGGATGGCAGGCCAGACCGGTAACCGGAAAGTAAAAATGATCAACCTCCGGGTGGTGAAGCTGATCCCGGAGGAAAACCTGTTGGTGGTGCAGGGCTCGGTACCCGGAGCCAATGGTTCATACTTAATTATTGAGAAGTAATGAAAGTAGCGGTTTACAACAAATCCGGCGAAGATACCGGAAAGAAAGTGGAACTCAGGAAGGAGATCTTTGAGATCGAACCCAACGAACACGCCATTTATCTGGATGCAAAGCAGTTTATGGCAAACAGGCGCCAGGGAACGCACAAAGCCAAAGAGCGTTCGGAAGTGGCCGGCAGTACCCGGAAGATCAAAAGGCAGAAGGGGACGGGCACGGCCCGTTTCGGGGATATCAAAAACCCTATATTCAGAGGGGGTGGCCGCATATTCGGACCACGTCCCCGTTCCTACGGGTTCAAGCTGAACCGGAAGGTAAAGCGTCTGGCCAGAAAATCGGCCCTGACATACAAGGCCAGGGAAAAAGGAATTATGGTAGTGGAAGACTGGAGCCTGGATGCCCCGAAAACCCGTGAATTCGCTGATGTGAACAAAAACCTTAAGATCGACGGGAAAAAGTCGCTCTTTGTTTTATCCGAAAAAAATAAAAACCTATATTTGTCGTCTCGAAATTTGCCGGGGACCAAAGTTATAACTGTCGAGGAGTTAAATACTTACGATATACTCGATGCAGGCACTCTGGTCTTTATGGAAAGCTCGATCGACCTTTTGAACAGGCAATTTGGAATTCAGTAATCATACGCACATGGATATTTTGATAAAACCCATTGTTACGGAGAAGATGACCGCCCAGGGCGAAACATTGAATCGTTACGGGTTCATTGTTGACAAAAGGGCCAACAAGCTTCAGATCAGGAAGACCATTGAAGATATGTACGGCGTGAAGGTACAGGCGGTGAATACCATGCGGTATGGAGGAAAACTGAAGACCCGTTATACCCGGTCGGGGATACAGGCAGGAAAAACAGCATCGTACAAAAAGGCGGTGGTAACCCTGGCCGAAGGGGATACAATTGATTTCTACAGCAATATTTGATGAGTCATGGCAGTACGAAAACTAAAACCGATTACTCCCGGGCAAAGGCATAAGATCATCAGTGCCTTTGATTCGATTACGGAGACGCGTCCCGATAAATCCTTGCTGAGGCCCCTGAAAAAATCGGGCGGCCGGAACAACAGCGGAAAGATGACCATACGTTACGTGGGGGGCGGTCACAAAAGGAGGTACCGGTTGATCGATTTCAAGCGTAATAAGGACGGGATCCCTGCTACGGTGAAAAGCATTGAATACGATCCAAACCGTACGGCAAGGATTGCCCGGCTGGTATACGAAGACGGTGAGAAAAGGTATATTCTGGCCCCCAACGGACTTCAGGTGGGGCAGAAAGTGATATCGGGCAGGGACATTGCTCCCGAGATAGGGAATGCCCTGTACCTTTCCGATATTCCCCTGGGAACCATTATTCATGGTATTGAAATGAAGCCGGGAAAAGGAGCCAGCCTGGCCCGCAGCGCCGGATCATATGCCCAGCTTACCTCACGCGACGGGAAATACGCCATTGTGAAACTGCCCAGCGGGGAGTCGAGGATGGTACTTACCACCTGTAAAGCCACTGTGGGTGCGGTATCGAATTCCGATCATGCCCTGGAAAAATCGGGCAAGGCCGGAAGAAGCCGTTGGAAGGGAAGAAGGCCCCGGGTGCGTGGCGTGGCCATGAACCCCGTTGACCATCCCATGGGAGGTGGCGAAGGCCGTGCTTCGGGCGGACACCCCCGTTCACGCAAGGGATTGCCTGCCAAGGGATACAAAACCCGGAAGAAGAACAAAACTTCGAACAAGTATATCGTGGAAAGGAGAAAATCTAAATAATCATGAGCAGATCGTTGAAAAAAGGCCCGTTTATCGATTATAAACTGGAGAAGCGCATCCTCGATATGAACCAGTCGGGGAAGAAAACAGTGATCAAAACCTGGTCAAGGCGTTCCATGATCTCTCCTGATTTTGTGGGCCACACCGTGGCGGTGCACAACGGGAATAAATTCATCCCGGTGTATATTACCGAGAACATGGTGGGACACAAGCTGGGCGAATTTGCTCCTACCCGTACATGGCGCGGGCACGGAGGCAAGCAGAAATAACAAGCCCTTTGAAAACTTCTTAAAACCAAACCAATGGGTGCAAGAAAAAGAAACAGAGCCAATCAACTGAAGGAAGAACGTAAGAACAAATATGTTGCTGTTTTGAGAGACTGCCCGACCTCTCCGCGAAAAATGCGGCTGGTAGCCGATATGATCAGGGGAGTGGAAGTGAAAAGAGCACTTGATCTGCTGAAGTATTCATCAAAGGAAGCTTCACGCCGGCTTGAGAAACTGGTTATGTCGGCCATTGCCAACTGGCAGGTCAAGAACGAAGGAGTGAGAATTGAAGAGAGCAACCTGTATATCAAAGAAATATATGTTGATCAGGCCAGAACCCTGAAACGGTTGCGTCCGGCACCACAGGGGCGTGCCCACCGGATCAGGAAGCGTTCCAACCATGTGACGGTCGTGCTTGACAGCATGAACCTGGCGGAAGCCAACAAACCGGTCGAAACAGAAGAAACAAAAAAGAAATAAGCATACATGGGACAGAAAGTCAACCCAATAGGTAATCGTCTTGGGATCATTAAAGGGTGGGATTCCAATTGGTATGGAGGCAATCAGTATGCCGACAAGCTGGTGGAAGACAATAAGATCAGGGAATATCTGAATGCCAGGCTGGCCAAGGCCAGCGTTTCCAAAATTGTGATCGAGCGCACCCTGAAGCTCATTACCGTAACGGTCAATACCGCCCGTCCGGGAATCATTATCGGAAAAGGCGGACAGGAAGTGGACAAGCTGAAGGAAGAGCTCAAGAAGATTACCAACAAGGAGGTTCAGATAAACATATTCGAGGTAAAGCGCCCCGAACTGGATGCCACCATCGTGGCCAATAATGTGGCCCGCCAGATTGAAGGGAAGATATCTTACCGCCGGGCCATTAAAATGGCCATTGCTTCCACCATGCGTATGGGAGCCGAAGGGATCAAGATCCAGGTGTCAGGCCGGCTGGGTGGTGCAGAAATGGCCAGGAACGAAACCTATAAGGAAGGCCGGATCCCTCTGCACACATTCCGGGCCGATATCGATTATGCCCTGGCTGAAGCCCTCACCAAGGTGGGACTCATCGGAGTGAAGGTGTGGATTTGCAAAGGGGAAGTGTTCGGAAAGCGTGACCTGTCTCCCAATATCGGAGTGAAAAGTGCCCGTCCGAGAGGATTCAAGAAAAGAAGGAAATAAGATACACCGGTTTGCCGGAAACAAATACCGATTGTCATGTTACAGCCGAAAAAAACAAAATACAGAAGACAGCAGAAAGGCAGGATGAAGGGGAATGCCCAGCGGGGGAATCAGCTGGCATTCGGATCATTCGGCATCAAAGCACTGGAGGAATCGTGGATCACCGGAAGGCAGATCGAAGCAGCCAGGCAGGCTGTTACCCGGTACATGAAACGGGAAGGGCAGATATGGATCCGCATTTTCCCTGACAAGCCCATTACCAAGAAACCTGCCGAAGTGAGGATGGGAAAAGGAAAAGGAGCGCCGGAAGGATTCGTGGCTCCCGTTACCCCCGGACGGATTATCCTGGAGGCCGAGGGAGTACCTTATGAAGTGGCCCGGGAGGCTCTCAGGCTGGGTGCCCAGAAACTGCCCATCACCACGAAGTTTGTGGTGCGCCGTGATTATGAAGAAAAAATCAACTAGAGGTCATGAAGAATTCAGAGATCAGGGAACTGAATACCAAGGAACTGGAAGAAAGGATTGACAATGAGAAAAGCTACCTGGCCAAGCTCAGGTTGAATCATGCCATTTCTCCGCTTGACAATCCCCAGAAGATCATGCATACCCGCAGAACCATAGCCCGGCTCAAAACCGAGCTGAACAAGCGGAAAAGAGAGGAAGTAAAAAACAATAGTTAAGTACTCCGATGGAAAAAAGGAATTTACGCAAAGAGAGGATTGGCGTTGTGATCAGCAACAAGATGGATAAAACCGTTGTGATTGCTGTGAACCGCAAGATGAAGCACCCCATCTACGGGAAGTTCGTCAAGAAGACCACCCGGTTTATGGCGCACGATGAAGAGAACACCTGTAATGTGGGGGATACCGTCCGCATCATGGAAACGCGTCCACTCAGCAAAAACAAGAACTGGAGATTAGTTGAAATTATTGAAAGAGCAAAATAACCATGATACAACAAGAAAGCAGGTTGGCCGTAGCCGATAACAGTGGCGCCAAGGAGGTGCTGGTGATCCGTGTCCTGGGCGGAACGCGGAGGAAATATGCCAGTGTGGGCGACAAGGTGGTGGTGACTGTCAAGAGTGCCCTGCCATCGGGAGATATCAAAAAGGGTACCGTCAGCAAGGCCGTAGTGGTGCGCACCAAAAAGGAGATCAGACGACAGGACGGTTCATATATCCGGTTCGACGACAATGCCGTGGTGTTGCTGAACAATCTGGATGAAATGCGTGGAACACGTATTTTCGGGCCCGTGGCCAGAGAATTGCGTGATAAGTACATGAAAATCATTTCACTGGCACCCGAAGTGCTCTAATCAACATAATGAACAGGAAAATGAGTAAGAAACTGCATATCAAAAAGGGCGACACGGTGTACGTGAATACCGGCGAATACAAGGGCCAGCAGGGGAAAGTGCTGGAAGTATATCCAGACAAACAGAAGGCGCTCGTGGAAGGAGTCAATATGGTTTCCCGCCACACCAAGCCCAATGCACAGAATCCCCAGGGAGGCATTATCAAGAAAGAAGCCCCGGTCCATATTTCGAACCTTAACCTGGTTGATCCGGCAACTGGTGAGCCCACACGAATCGGTCGCCGCCCCGGGAAGGATAATAAACTTGTTCGGTACGCAAAAAAATCTGGAGAGGAGATTAAATAATGGATTACAAACCGAATCTTCAACGGAAGTATCAGGAAGAGATCATTCCTGCCCTGCAGAAGGAATTTAATTACAAATCGGTGATGCAGGTGCCCAGGCTGAGCAAGATCGTGCTCAATCAGGGAGTTGGTCAGGCTGTGTCTGACAAGAAGCTGGTAGACGTGGCCCAGGAAGAACTGTCACTGATTGCCGGCCAGAAAGCGGTGCAAACGGTGGCTACCAAGGATATATCCAATTTCAAGCTGAGGAGAAAAATGCCCATCGGCGTAAAGGTAACCCTTCGCCGGGAGCGGATGTATGAGTTCCTTGAAAGGCTTATCAATGTGGCCCTTCCCAGAATCAGGGATTTCAAGGGAGTAAGTACCCGTTTTGACGGAAGAGGGAATTATACCATGGGCATAACCGAACATATTATTTTTCCCGAAATCGACATTGACAAGATCAACAAGATACTGGGCGTGGAGATTACTTTTGTAACCACGGCCCATACCGACGAGGAAGGATACGCGCTGCTGCGTGAATTTGGTTTACCGTTCAAGGATATTAAAAGAAACTGATTATGGCAAAAGAATCCATGAAGGCCCGCGAGATCAAGCGGCAGAAACTGATTGACAAATATGCTGCCAAGCGTGCCAAACTGAAGGCCGAAGGGGATTATCAGGCTTTGAGCAGGCTGCCCCGGAATTCCAGCCGCATCAGGCTGCATAACCGGTGCAAGCTGACAGGACGGCCCAAGGGATATATCCGGCAGTTTGGCATTAGCCGTATTACCTTTCGTGAGATGGCCAATACCGGCTTGATCCCGGGCATTAAAAAGGCCAGCTGGTAATTGATAATCAGGGTAAAAGAATTTATATAACAGGAAAGAAAATGACAGACCCCATTGCAGACTATTTGACCCGGATTCGGAATGCCGTTATGGCCAGGCATAAGGTGGTAGAAATTCCGGCTTCAAATATGAAAAAGGATATCACCCGCATTCTTTATGAAAAGGGTTATATCCTGAGTTACAAATTTGAGGAGGAAGGCCCCCAGGGTACCATCAAGATTGCCCTGAAGTACCACCCCGAAACCAAAGCCCCTGCTATTAAATCGCTGGAAAGGGCCAGCCGGCCGGGTCTCCGTAAATATGCCGGTGCCGATAAATTGCCGCGTGTGCTCAACGGGCTTGGCATTGCCGTCATTTCCACCTCGCAGGGTGTGATGACCGACAAGGAAGCCCGGGTAAAAAATATTGGCGGTGAAGTGTTGTGTTATGTTTATTAAAATAAAGAGGAGAAATCCATGTCACGTATAGGAAAACTGCCCATCCCCATACCATCGGGTGTTACCGTCGACATTGACGGCAACAATCAGGTGACCGTAAAAGGTCCGCTGGGAGAGCTCAAACAACAGGTTATTCCTGATATCAAAGTGCGGGTGAAGGAAGGTGAGATTGTACTGGAGAGGCCTTCCGAGGAAAGAAAACACAAAGCTCTGCACGGCCTTTACCGTTCGCTGATCTACAATATGGTGGTGGGTGTATCGGAAGGATTTACCATTCAACAGGAACTGGTTGGCGTTGGATACCGTGCCGAGACCAATGGGCAGCTTCTGGAGCTTAGCCTGGGGTATTCACACGATATTGTGTTCGAGTTGCCGCCGGAGGTCAAGGTGGAAGCCAAAACGGAAAAAAGGAGAAATCCGGTGATCACCCTGAAGAGCCACGACAAACAACTGCTGGGTCATGTAGCCTCCAAGATACGCAGCCTCAGACCACCCGAACCATACAAAGGCAAGGGTATACGGTATGTGGGTGAACAGGTGAGAAGGAAGGCCGGTAAAGCCGCCAGTGTATAATCTGATAAATTAGTAAAGTAATATGGCCTTAACGAAAATAGAAAGAAGAAATCGCATCCGGAAAAGGATCAGGAAAACCATTTCCGGAAATACCCAGAAGCCCCGGATGTCGGTGTTCAGAAGCAACAAACAGATCTACGTTCAGATTATTGATGATACGGCAGGAAAAACCCTGGTGGCGGCCTCCTCCCTTGACAAGGAAGTGGCCGGAAAAGACAAGATGAAGAAAGCTGAACAGGCGCGCCTGGTGGGCAAACGGATTGCTTCCCTTTGCAAGGACAAAGGCATTGAAACGGTGGTGTTTGACCGGGGCGGATATCTTTATCACGGACGTGTAAAACAACTGGCGGAAGGAGCCAGGGAAGGTGGTTTAAAATTCTAATTATATTATGGCGACAAGCATCAGAAAAGTTAAAACCAGCGATCTGGAATTAAAAGACCGGCTCGTCAGTATCCAGCGGGTTACCAAGGTAACCAAGGGCGGCCGTACCTTCAGCTTTTCTGCCATTGTGGTGGTAGGAAATGAAGACGGGATTGTGGGATATGGTCTGGGGAAAGCCAATGAAGTGACCACGGCTATTGCCAAAGGAGTGGAAGATGCCAAGAAAAATCTAATACAGGTCCCTATTATCAACGGAACCATTCCTCATGAGCAGAAGGCCAAGTATGGAGGAGCCCGGGTATTTCTCAAGCCTGCATCCGAGGGTACAGGAGTAAAGGCAGGAGGTGCCATGCGTGCGGTGCTGGAGAGCGTGGGCGTGCACAATGTGCTGGCCAAATCGAAAGGATCGTCCAACCCCCACAACCTGGTGAAGGCTACTTTTACCGCCCTCATGGAATTGCGGGATGCATACACCGTGGCACAGCACAGGCGGATCCCTATGCAAAAGGTGTTTAACGGATAAGAAGGAAAAATCAGACAATATGGCCAAGATCAGGATCATACAGAAAAAAAGCAGTATCGGCAGTACCCGGCGCCAGAAACGCACCCTGCAGGCTCTGGGGCTGAGAAAGATTGACAGCACCGTGGAAGTGGAAGCAACTCCCCAGATACTGGGTATGGTGAATAAGGTGAAGCACCTGGTGACAACGGAAGAAATAAAAGCATAACGACGAGAATATGACGGATTTAAGTAACTTACAACCGGCAAAAGGTTCCACCAGAAGCGAAAGGCGACTTGGACGCGGACAGGGTTCAGGCAGGGGTGGTACCGCTACCCGCGGCCACAAGGGGAAAAAGTCCCGTTCGGGCTATTCCCGTCAGGCAGGATTTGAAGGAGGGCAGATGCCTTTGCAGCGACGCCTGCCCAAATTCGGATTTCATAATATAAGGCGGGTGGAATACAAGGCGATCAACCTGAGTACTCTGGAAGCCCTAGCTGAGAAGAAAGGTGTCGACAGGATCGATGTACAGACCCTGGTGGAAGCCGGACTGGCTTCCAGAAACCAGATGGTCAAGATCCTGGGGAACGGGAAACTGACCCGGAAACTCGAAGTTACCGCACATGCCTTTTCAAAATCGGCCCGGGAGGCCATCGAAGCTTTGGACGGAACCGCAGTAAAATTGTAATTGGATGAAATCATTCATTGAGACCATAAAAAATATCTACAAGATTGAAGATCTACGCAACCGGATCACATACACCCTGGGTATCCTGTTAATTTACCGTCTGGGATCCTATGTGGTGCTTCCGGGGGTGGATCCCAGTCAGCTGGAAGCTCTTCAGAGGCAAACTTCCGAGGGAATCCTTGGGTTGCTGAACATGTTTTCAGGAGGAGCCTTTGCCAATGCTTCCATTTTTGCCCTGGGGATCATGCCCTATATTTCCGCATCCATCGTTGTGCAGTTGCTTACCATTGCCGTGCCTTATTTTCAGCGCATGCAGCGTGAAGGGGAAAGCGGGAGGAGGAAAATGAACCAGATCACCCGGTATCTTACGGTACTGATTCTGGTGGTCCAGGCTCCAACCTACCTGGCCAACCTTCATGCCCAGCTGCCTGAATCGGCTTTTGTGCTCAAGGGGGTATTCTTTCAGGTCTCATCGGTGATCATCCTTACGTCGGGTACCATGTTTGTGATGTGGCTGGGTGAAAGGATTACCGACAAGGGAATCGGGAACGGTATATCCCTGATCATTATGATCGGGATCATCGCCCGCATGCCTTTTGCCCTGTTTGCCGAATTCATATCACGTCTTGACGGGGCCGGCGGACTGGTGGCATTTCTCATGGAGATCGTGATCCTGTTCATGGTGTTTATGGGAACCATCTTGCTGGTGCAGGGAACCCGGCGGATACCCGTGCAGTATGCCAAACGGATTGTAGGGAACAAGCAGTACGGAGGAGTAAGACAGTATATTCCCCTGAAGGTGAATGCTGCCGGGGTGATGCCTATCATCTTTGCCCAGGCGCTGATGTTCATTCCCATGATGTTTATCAATTATGCCTCCGCCGATTCCATAAGAGGTTTTGCCGCAGCTTTTACAAACCCTTACGGATTCTTTTATAATCTGCTGATGGCCATTATGATCATTCTGTTTACCTATTTTTATACGGCCATTACCATTAACCCCACCCAAATGGCGGAAGATATGAAGAAAAACGGAGGCTTTATTCCCGGGGTGAAACCAGGCCGGAAAACCGTGGAATTTCTCGACACCATCATGTCGAGAATCACACTGCCCGGCTCCATATTCCTTGCCCTGGTGGCCATTATGCCCACTTTTGCCGCCCTGCTGGGAGTAAACGGGCAGTTCGCCCAGTTCTACGGGGGAACATCTCTACTGATCCTGGTGGGGGTTATCCTCGATACCCTGCAGCAGGTGGAAAGTCATTTGCTGATGAGGCATTACGACGGTCTGATGAAAACAGGCAGAATAAAAGGGCGGACCGGCTCTGCCGCCGCCATATAATCGCAGTTGTTCTTTGATGTTGAAGAATATACGTTCGGAAGAAGAAATCGCGCTGATCAGGGAAAGCAACCTTCTGGTGTCAAAAACCCTGGCGGAAGTGGCCGGGTGGATACGACCCGGAATCACCACCCTGGAACTAGACCGGATTGCCGAGCAGTTTATACGTGACCACGGGGCAGAACCGGGGTTCAAGGGGTACAACGGATATCCCAATACCCTCTGTACTTCGGTCAATAGTGAGGTAGTGCACGGTATTCCTTCTTCTTACGAGCTGAAAGAGGGTGATATAGTATCGGTTGATTGTGGGGTGTTCTGGAACGGGTATTACGGGGATACGGCCTTTACCTTTGAAGTGGGAGAAGTTAGTGAAGAGGTGAAAAAGTTGCTGAGAATTACCCGGGAAGCACTGATGAAAGGCATTGAGCAGGCCGTGGCGGGAAAGAGAGTGGGAGATATCAGTTTTGCAGTTCAGCACCATGCCGAATCAGCCGGATATTCTGTGGTAAGAGAACTGGTGGGTCACGGGCTGGGGAAGAAGCTGCATGAGCCTCCTGAAGTACCCAATTACGGAAACCGGGGCCAGGGGGTGAAGCTGAGAAAAGGCCTGGTGATATGCATCGAACCTATGATCAATATGGGTGGAAAGCATATCCTGGGTGAAAAGGACGGATGGACCATCAGAACGGCCGATAATTTGCCTTCTGCCCATTTCGAACTGGCAGTGGCGGTGGATGAGAAAAAGGCAGATGTGTTGTCAACATTCAGGTTTATAGAAGAAATTCTTGAACAAAAAAACAAATAAGTATGCCTAAACAACCATCTATCGAACAGGACGGCACAATCATTGAAGCTCTTTCCAATGCCATGTTCCGGGTGGAACTGGAAAACGGTCATGTGATCACGGCGCATATCTCCGGAAAGATGCGGATGAATTATATCAAGATTCTTCCGGGCGACCGTGTGAAAGTGGAGATGTCGCCCTACGATTTGACCAAGGGACGAATAACATTCAGGTACAAATAGAAATATTAGATTGAGGAACCGATGAAAGTAAAAGCTTCAGTGAAAAAACGCAGCGCCGACTGCAAAATTGTCAGGCGCAAGGGACGGTTGTACGTCATCAACAAGAAAAATCCCAAGTTCAAACAGCGTCAGGGATAGGAAGATGAATTTTCAATAATAATGCAATATATCTATGGCTAGAATTGTCGGAGTAGATTTACCAAAAAACAAGCGGGGTGAAATTGGTCTGACCTATATCTACGGAATTGGCAGATCATCCGCTCAGAAAATCCTGGCCCAGGCCGGCGTGGATAAGGATATGAAAGTAAAAGACTGGACCGATGAACAGATAACCCGGATCCGTTCCATTCTGAACGAACAGTATAAGGTGGAAGGGGAATTGAGATCCTCTGTTCAGATGAATATCAAACGACTGATGGATATCGGTTGTTACCGAGGGATAAGGCACCGTACCGGTATGCCGGTAAGGGGACAACGTACCCAGACCAATGCCCGTACCCGGAAAGGAAGAAAGAAAACCGTTGCCAACAAAAAGAAAGCGACCAAATAATTGAATTATGGCTAAGAAAAAAGGAACAACGAGGAAAAAAGTGGTGAAGATCGAGCCCATTGGTCAGGCTCATATCCATGCTTCGTTCAACAATATTATCATTTCCCTTACCAACAATTCGGGGCAGGTTATCTCCTGGTCTTCCGCCGGGAAAATGGGTTTCCGGGGATCGAAGAAAAATACTCCGTACGCTGCCCAGATGGCTGCGGCCGATTGTGCCAAGGTAGCATATGACCTGGGATTGCGTAAAGTGAAGGTGTTTGTAAAGGGACCCGGATCGGGAAGGGAAAGTGCTATCAGAACCATCCATTCTTCCGGCATTGAAGTCACAGAAATTGTGGATGTTACCCCCATTCCCCATAACGGATGCCGGCCATCCAAGAGAAGGAGAGTATAAACGAAAACAAACGGTAGATTCATGGCAAGATATAGAGGACCCAGAACAAAAATTGCCCGGAAATTCGGTGATCCGATCTTCGGGCCCGACCGATCATTTGAAAAGAAAAATTATCCGCCGGGATTCCATGGCCAGAACAAAAGAAGGAGAAAACTATCCGAATACGGTATTCAGCTTAAGGAAAAGCAAAAGGCCAAATATACCTATGGGATCCTGGAAAAACAATTCCGTAATCTGTTTGAACATGCCTCCAGGGCCAAGGGTGTAACCGGTGAGGTGCTGCTCCAGATGCTCGAGTCAAGGCTTGATAATGTGGTGTACCGCTTGGGCATTGCCCCTACCCGTACCGCAGCCCGGCAGCTTGTCAGCCACCGGCATATTACGGTGAACGGGGAGGTGGTTAATGTACCGTCTTTCCTCCTGAAACCCGGCGATATCATTGGTGTGAGGGAAAAATCAAAATCGCTGGCTGCCATTACCGAATCGCTGCAGGGGGCCAATCGCTCCCGGTACAGCTGGTTGGAGTGGGACCAATCGCAAATGGCGGGAAAATTTATGAGCGTACCGGAACGTAGTGATATTCCTGAAAATATCAAGGAACAACTGATCGTTGAACTGTATTCAAAATAAAAATCCAATTCACGCTTTATGGCTATTCTTGCATTTCAGAAACCCGATAAGGTAATTATGGTGGAAACAACCGGCTCCTTCGGGAAGTTCGAGTTCAGGCCACTGGAACCAGGTTACGGTATTACCGTCGGGAATGCTCTCAGACGTATTCTATTGTCTTCCCTCGAAGGGTATGCCTTTACCACCCTCAAAATTGAAGGAGTGGAACATGAGTTTTCCACTATCAAGGGGGTAATGGAAGATGTAACCGAAATAGTACTCAACCTGAAACAGGTCAGGTTCAAGAAACTGATTGATGAAATTGAAGATGAAAAACTTGTGGTGAATATTTCCGGTCAGTCGGTTTTCAAAGCCGGTGACCTGAACAAGTTCCTCAGCGGGTTCGAGGTGCTAAACCCCGATCAGCTGATCTGCCACCTGGAACCCGATGTGAAACTGCAGATGGAACTTACCATACAGAAAGGCCGCGGGTATGTTCCTGCCGAGGAGAACAAGCCGGTTGAGGCAGAGTTCGGACTGATCCCCCTGGATTCCATTTTTACACCCATCAAGAATGTGAAATATACGGTGGAGAACTACAGGGTGGAGCAGAAAACCGACTATGAAAAACTGCTGATCGAAATCACTACCGACGGATCGATCCATCCCAAGGATGCTCTGAAGGAAGCTGCCAAAATACTGATCTATCATTTTATGTTGTTCTCTGACGAAAAAATCACCCTTGATTCGGATGAGAAATTCGCCAACGAGGAGTTCGATGAGGAAATTCTGCATATGCGGCAATTGCTGAAGACCAAACTGGTTGATCTGGATCTTTCCGTCAGGGCACTGAACTGCCTTAAGGCAGCAGAAGTGGAAACCCTGGGCGATCTGGTGAAGTTCAACAGGAACGATCTGCTGAAATTCAGGAATTTCGGGAAAAAATCGCTCACCGAACTGGATGAACTTCTGGAAAGCATGAACCTGAATTTCGGGATGGATACTAGCAAGTATAAATTAGACAAGGATTAGGAAAATGAGACACAGGAAAGGTTTTAATCATCTGAGCAGAACCAGTTCGCACCGCAAGGCCATGCTGGCCAATATGGCCAGTTCGCTGATCATTCATAAACGCATTACCACTACCACGGCAAAGGCCAAGGCCCTGCGAACCTACGTGGAACCACTGATCACCCGTTCAAAAGAAGATACGACCCACTCGCGCAGGGTGGTGTTCAGTTATTTGCAGGACAAGAATGCGGTTACAGAATTGTTCCGCGAAGTGGCTGCCAAAGTGGGTGACCGGCCCGGGGGATATACCCGGATCCTGAAAATAGGGAACAGGCTGGGAGACAATGCCGATATGTGCGTGATAGAACTGGTGGATTACAATGAAGCTATGCTGGGTACGGAAGAGCCGAAACAGAAAACTACCCGCCGCAGGAGAGGAGGGAAGAAAAAACAGGAAAGTATGCCGGCTCGGAAAGGAAAAAGTGAGGAAGCAAAAACTACAGCTGAGAAGGAAGAAAAGCCCGCAGCTACCGTAAAGGAAAAGGAAATGCCGGAAGCATCTGCCGGCCAGAACGAAAAGGAACCTGTTGCCGAAACGGAAACCGTGACCGAAGAACAGCAGCCGGAAGCGGAAGCAAAGCCGGTGGAAGAGAAAGAAGAAAAGCAACCCCTTGCGGCGCAGACAAAAGAAACAGAAACAGAGAAAGAAGAAAATACTGAACCCTCCGGTGGCCGGAAGGAAGATGAGGAGAAGAAGGAATCATGAGGGGTGGATGACAAAAACCAAAAAGGGACGGGACATATTGTCCGGTCCCTTTTTTTGTTGTATTTTTAACGGCTCATTAAAAATTAACAAAATCTAAATCAAAACATCATGGGTAGCATAATCAGTATTCAGGCAAGACAGATTCTGGATTCAAGAGGAAATCCTACTGTTGAAGTAGATGTTTTTACAGATACCGGTTCCATGGGAAGGGCTGCCGTTCCTTCCGGAGCCTCCACCGGTGTTCATGAAGCCGTGGAACTGCGTGACGGGGATAAATCCAGGTTTATGGGGAAAGGCGTGCTACAGGCCGTGAAGAATGTGAACGAAATTCTGAACAATGAACTGCAGGGATATGATGTGTTCGAGCAGGCTCTTATTGACAAGAAAATGATCGAACTGGACGGGACTGAAAACAAAGGAAAACTGGGAGCCAATGCCATGCTGGGTGTGTCGCTGGCAGTTGCCAGGGCGGCGGCCTATGAAACCGACCAGCCCCTGTACCGTTATATCGGAGGCGTACAGGCCAATACCCTGCCTATTCCCATGATGAATATCCTGAACGGAGGACAGCATGCCGACAATAAGATTGATATCCAGGAATTTATGATATTCCCGGCAGGGGCATCTTCCTTCAGTGAAGCCCTCCGGATGGGTACGGAAGTATTTCATAACCTGAAAGCCGTGCTGAAAGCCAGGGGACATTCTACCAATGTAGGCGATGAAGGAGGTTTTGCCCCCAACCTGAATTCCAATGAAGAAGCCATTGAAGTGGTACTCGAGGCCATCAAAAAGGCCGGATACAAAGCTGGTGAAGATATTTTTATTGCCCTGGATCCCGCGGCCTCTGAATTCTATGATGCCGAAAGAAAAGTGTACCATTTCGATTCCACCGGCGAAGACCGAACATCTGAACAGATGGTGGAATACTGGCAAACCTGGGTGAAAAAATATCCCATTATTTCCATTGAAGACGGGTTGGCGGAGGACGACTGGGAAGGGTTTGCCATGCTGACCAAAGCCATTGGCGATAAGGTTCAGATCGTGGGCGATGACCTGTTCGTGACCAACGTGAAGCGCCTCAGTGATGGAATAAAGAAAAAGAATGCCAATTCCATTCTTATCAAAGTAAACCAGATAGGTACTCTGACCGAGACCATTGAAGCAGTGGAGCTTGCACATAAAAACGGATTCACAGCCGTGATCAGCCATCGCTCCGGTGAAACGGAAGACACCTTTATTGCCGACCTGGCCGTGGCCCTGAATACCGGCCAGATCAAGACCGGATCAGCTTCCAGGTCCGACCGGATCGCAAAATACAACCAGCTTCTCCGCATCGAGGAAGAGCTGGGGGCAACGGCAAGATTCCCGGGAAAACAATTCAAATTTTACAGGAAATAAAAATTTTTCCGTACAGGGTTGTTAGTAAGGATGGCCGGCAGCCATCCTTTTTTTTCCCCCGGTGGACACAGTCCGTTACCATAGGAAATATAATTAATCATTAGTAATTTTTATGTAATACTCTAGTTTAACCTCCCCTGCGCCTTGCGGTCGCAGGTACCCAGGCATGTGTTCGATGTGAACGATGCTATGCCCCTGACAGCCAAGCTAATGATCCTCTTCGGCGCGGCCATTATAGCCATGGCCACAGAATCACGTTTTCAGAAGGCATATCATGAAGGGATCAGCAAAAAGGACATCTGGGAACCCGCCTTTGAAGATGTGATGAATCTGGTGGCCCGGTTACCCCGCATTGCTTCTTATATCTACCGAAGACTGTACCAACAGAATGTGCAGATAGAAGCCGACCATTACCTCGACCGGGCCGGTAATTTTGCACACATGATGGGGTACGACAATGAAGAGGTGAAAACGGTTGTTTCGTATGTATCTGTACATACATGCCGACCACGAAGGAGGGAATGCGTCGGCCCATACCACTCATCTGGTGGGATCGGCACTCTGCAATCCCTATTATGCTTTCGGGGAAGCAATGGCCGGGCTGGCAGGACCCCTGCACGGACTGGCTAACCAGGAAGTGATCAGATGGCTGCAGAAAACGATGGAAGAAATAGGTTGTGTGTGTGATTCCAGGGAAAGGATACGTGAATATGTGGTGAAGACCATTGAAGCAGGAAGAGCGGTGCCGGGGTACGGACATGCGGTGCTGAGAAAGACTGATCTGCGATTTCTGGTGCAGCGTGAATTTGCCCTGAAATACCTGCCTGACAATCCCCTGATCCAGGCGGTGGGATGTCTGTATGAGGTAGTGCACGAAGTATTGAAAACCTATCAGAAGATCAAAAATCTCTGGCCCAATGTAGATGCTCATTCCGGGGCCCTGTTGTTGGCATACGGTATCAAGGAAGACGATTTTTATACTGTGCTGTTCAGTGTTTCAAGGGCTCAGGGTGTGTTTTCCCGGTTGGTGCGGGACCGGGTTTTTTGCCTTCCCATTGAAAGAACCTTATCCCAAACTATTGAATGGTTTATGGAGCAGGCAGAAAAAAGATGATCAGAAACCTGTTTTATTCTCCCGTTTGGTGATATATATTATGGTGATTGGGCATTCCTGTGGGTTGGGAATAATGCCAAATAGTGCTAATTTCGTCACATAACCATGGGAAGAAGCGGCATTATTCTGAAGTATGCCCGGCTGGGACTTTTGTTGATCAGCCACGTGGCCAGGGGACAGGTACCAGGAACGGAGAATGTACATCTGTTTTCCGTAAACGAGGGTTTGTCGCAGTCACGTGTAAATGCCGTAGAGGTCGACCACCATGGATTTCTGTGGGTGGGTACGGAAGACGGCCTGAATCGCTATGACGGCTACAATTTCAGAATATACCGGCATTCTATGGCCGACAGCCAGTCGGTTTCCAGTAACTACATCTATTCCCTTTCTTCTTCTGAAGAAGGTGCCATTTATATGGGTACCCGGAACGGACTGAACATTTACCACGAAAAAACCGGGAAATTTTCCGTTTTGTTGCCCGGTGAACAGGAGAACGAAGGCCTGGCAGGAAAAACGGTTTATGCCGTCAGGGTTTCTCCCCGTGGATACGTGTGGGTACGCACCTCCGAGCATATACAGCGTTACTGGCCTGGTACCGGCGATTTTGAAACTTATCGTCTTCCTGCCGAAGCATATGTATACACAAAGAGAAAAGTTCCGGAAGCCATGGCAGAATGTCCCGACGGTCGCTTTTTTATCGGGGCCGGGAATGGAGTATATCTCCTGAAGCCTGAAAACAAAGCATGGGAAATGATCCCGGAAGGTCCGGTCCGTAAGGTAACTGCCTTGTATCCGGAGGGAGACAGCATTCTTTGGATCGGTACACGCGGTGGATTGTACCGCTATATATTTAAAAACCGGCGCCTGGAGAGTATCGGAAAGAAAGAGAAAATCACAGGCGTGCTGACACTGTGTATGGATACGGCCCGTCGAATGTGGGTGGGAACACAGCACGGCCTGTTCCGGGTGGATGCTTCACGGAGCCGGTCGGTTCCGCTTTATCAGATATCTTACGGGGGAAATCTGCTCGATATTACGAACGTGTATGATATCGTATGCGACAAATCGATGATCCTGTGGTTCGCAGTACAGGGCGGAATTGTCAAATATGACCTCAAGCCAGGAAAATTTATTAAGTACAACCGCTCACCACAGAGTTATACCGGTATGTGCGGTTTGAACATTTCTGCCATCCTGGAAGATACGGAAGGGCGCATATGGGTGGCTTCCTACGGAAACGGAGTGGATGTGATTGACAGAAAGCAGAACAGGATTGTGCGGCATTACGGAACCGGATCAGGGCGAAGAATACAGAGTAATGATGTACGGGTGCTCTGGATGGACGGAAGCGGGAACATATGGCTGGGTACTGACCGTGGACTGGAAGTTTGTTATCAGGGAAGCAGAAGTTTTATCCCGTTTACCGTTCCCGTGCAGGATCACGGGACTGAATCCATGGCTGACAAAATGATCCACTGCATGATGGAAGACAGTAACGGAATGATCTGGATGGGTGCCGACAGGGGAGTTTTCAGGTATTCTCCGAAAAGCGGAAAACTGATAAAGATATTTCCTCCTGCCGGTGAAGAAACAGAAGAATGGGAAGAACATGTGTTCAGCATGGTGGAGGATCACAGAGGGAACATATGGTTCGGCACAGGGCAGGGTTTGTACCGGCTTGATTACCAGTCGGCGCGGCTGGATCATATAGCAATATCGGGTACGGAAGGCATGAACCTGCCGCAGCAGGTGCAGGTGCTGAGCCTTGTCGTTTCCGGAGACAGTGTGCTCTGGGCAGGTACTCACCTGGGTCTGTACCGCCTGGATATGCAGGCCATGCCGTTTGTGATGGGAAAGGACTTGAATCTTAACGAAAACGATCTGATAAATACCATCTTACAGGATAAAAAGGGTTGCCTGTGGCTGAGTACCAACCGGGGACTGATCATGTATGAGCCTTCCGAAGGGCAGTGGAAGCATTTTGATTTCACCGACGGGTTGCAGAGCAATGAATTTAATCTCGGAGCAGGGTACCGCTCTGCTTCGGGGGAAATGTTCTTCGGCGGAATACTCGGGTTCAATTCTTTTTATCCTGATTCCATTGCTGTCAACACCCATATCCCCGAAGTGGCCATAACCCGGGTGGATCTTTTTACATCGGGCAGGTTGGCGGAAACCATTCTGGATGTTCCGGAATTACTGACCCTGAGTCCGCGGCACACATCATTCACCCTTCATTTTGCATCTCTTGATCTGACAAATCCCCGGAAAAACTTGTTCGAATACAAACTGGAAGGATATGACGAGGAATGGATCAGGTTGCAGGGCAGGCCTGAGGTTACTTATTCCAATCTTCCATACGGAAAATATGTATTCAGAGTGAAGGGATCAAACAGTGATCACCTGTGGAATACGGAAGGGAAATCCCTGCAGGTAGTGGTCAGGACATCGGTGTTTCGTACACGCACCGCCGTTGGCCTTTATATTCTGGTGGGCATGTTCTGGCTGTATATGTTCTTCAGGATCCGCACCCGCGAATTGCGAAGAGCCAATCAGTACCTAAAAGAAAAGGAACTGGCGGTTATTGAACTGGCCAGGCAGAAGGAAGAACTCAGTATCAAGAACAAGAATATTACCGACAGCATCAGTTATGCGCAGAAAATTCAGGAAGCCATGCTTCCTTCAGCCATGCTGTTCAAACAGATCCTTCCCGATTCTTTTATCCTGTTCAAACCCAAGGACATTGTCTCGGGCGATTTTTACTGGGTGAACCGGAAGGATGATCATATATTCATCGCGGCGGTGGATTGCACCGGTCACGGAGTGCCGGGGGCTTTGATGTCGATGATCGGATTCGAACTGATCAGGAATATTATCAATGTGCAAAATATCATGGAACCTGCCCGGATACTCGACAAACTGAACAAAGGTATTTCGGAGGCATTTAACAAGGAAGTGGAAAGAATCACCCTGAAGGACGGTATGGACCTTTCTTTTTGCGCCATTGATACCAGAAAACAGTTGCTTCAGTTTGCCGGGGCTTTTAATTCGGTGTATCTGGTCCGGGATGAAACCATTACTGAACTGAAAGGAGACCGGTTGTCTGTCGGACTGGCTGAAGATCCGGAGAAGGACAAATTCAGAAATCACATCATCCCTCTCGAACCAAACGATGTGATCTATATGTTTACTGACGGGTATGTGGACCAGTTCGGAGGGCCCCGAGAGAAAAAATTTATGTATCGCCGTTTCAGGCATTTATTGCTTACCATTCACAAGCTGCCCATGGAGGAACAGCACATGATCCTGGACGAAACTATTGAACACTGGAAAGGCGATAATGAGCAGGTGGACGATATCCTGGTAATCGGTTTCAGGCCGGGAACCTGACTTCTCTAATTTCCGGAAAGCAGGTTTTCTATCTTCTCAATCAGTTCTTCCATCTGGAAGGGTTTACTGATGTATTCATCCATGCCCGAAGAAAGGCAGGTTTCCTTGTCGCCCAGCAGGGCATTGGCCGTTATGGCAATAATGGGAACATGCGAATGGGTGCTTGATTCCAGTTCTCTTATTTTCTGTGTGGTGATCAGGCCGTCCATGACGGGCATCTGAATGTCCATGAGAATGATATCGTATTTCGTTGTTCCGAACTTGTCAAGGGCTTCTTTTCCGTTATTGGCCACATCGATGTTACGTACCACTTTCTGCAGGCTGAGCTGAACAATTTTCTGATTGATCAGGTTGTCTTCCACCAGAAGCACATTGGCGTCTTTGAGTTCGGTTTTGGTCTGGCCGGGGTGCTTCACCAGGTAAAGGTGTGACACTTTTTCCTGTCCGGTTTCGGGTAGTTTTTCCTGAACAACCTTCTGAAAAGGCAGATTGAACCGTATATGGGTTTGATCCTTACCGATCTCTACTTCGATCTTTCCCTCCCCGGCCTCA
Organism: Bacteroidota bacterium; assembly: GCA_011042635.1. Lineage (GTDB taxonomy): Bacteria > Bacteroidota > Bacteroidia > Bacteroidales > VadinHA17 > HyVt-105. Next base: position 26,961 of record DQWH01000161.1, read on the forward strand.
ACCAGCCTTCTGGCCACTCCCAGGTCAATCATTCTGGAGTTATTATTTTCCGCAGGCAGGGAATATAGCGAGAGGTTCAATCTTTTTCCCGCTGTTACCTCAAAATTTACGGCGAGCCGGTTCTGCTCGCTGTCTCCCGGAATGGCCTTTATCGAAGCCTGTAGCTCTCCGTCGCCCCACCCCTGGATCATATTCTCGATAAGGTTCAGAATGATCTGCCGGAGACGAATGGCATTTCCCTTCAGCCGGGGGGGTAGCTCCGAAGAAACCTCAATATGGATCTTGACCTTATGGGGATCGCGGCCGGTAAAAAATTCCACGGTGTTTTCCAGGCTTTTCTGCAGGTCAAACACCGCATCTTGCTTGCCCGTTTCCGTAATTTCAATGCTCGAAACCTTGGCAATGTTATTAACGATATCAACCAGGTTGTTGGTGCTGGCAATCAGAGTGTCGAGCAGTTCTTTCTGTTTCTCTCCCAGATTCGATTCGGAAAGAATATTTCCCAGCACCACAATATTATTCAGGGGGGTCCTGATCTGATGAGAAAGTTTGGAGATGAATTCATCCCTGTTCCGCTTCTATTTCTTTACTTCCTCCACCGATTTCTCCAGCTTACTGACAGTCAGTAATTTAAGATATTCGTATGCATAGGTGATGATCAGCAGGAAGACGTATATTATCACAAAGCGGAATTTTATATTGGATGGAGTGTGGGAAGAAAGGACAAAGTCGGACGGCAGCAACATGGAAATTATCAGCAATCCAAGATATGCGAAAGTAAGAACGGTTCCTGTTCCTTTGCCCAGAAGCAGGAGCAGCATGGCGGGGACAAGCAGCGACCAGAGATATCCCAGGTGATGAAATTCTCCCTGAATAAAAAGGAAAATACCCAGAGCCATTAAGATAGTGCTGAAAACCACTTTCCCAGGCCGGTAAGAGGGCCGTGTGTTGATTAGCAGGAGGTTGCCGCCTATCAGTATAAAACCGGCCAGATCCACCACGGCGTTCAGGTAGTAACCCTTTATAAAAGAATAGATGGAATAGGCTCCCAGCAGAATGAGAATGCAGATGCTGAGAAGGATCAGGATCAACCGACCGGCGGAATGCCTGGAATGACCCACCTGTGCCTCAGCCATTTTCCTGTACAGATAATCGTTAATCCTTGGTCGAAGATTTTTCATCCTTTTGCAGGTTCTTCCTGATGGCCGAAAAATATAAAGATATTTAAAAAAATTGAAAGAGAAAGCTCATTATTTATTCGGTCCATGTTGGAAATATTCCGGAGAATTCGCCGTCTGAACCTGTGAGCAGGAAAATATTGAAAATCTTTCTGAAAATTGTTATATTTTCGTGATTGAAAGAGGAGGAAAGAAGCTATGAGAAAGTTTATGGTTCACTGTATTGCGATGATGCTGGTGAGCATCGCATTATGTGAGGCACAGGAGAGTGACAGTGTCCGGAGGATGGTTAAATACACTCCCGATTACCAGTTCCGGGAAGGTATCTATCTGAATTTCGAACAGGTGAGGAACAACAATCCCCTTCCCAAATCGAGAATTCTGACATCGGTAGATTATTCCGACAGGGATTTTTTCCAGAAACTACTCGCGGAGGAGACCATTCAGTATTTCGATGATTTCGGCATGCGGAAAGAAGTGGAAACAGAGGATATATGGGGTTACTCAAAAAACGGGGTGTTATATATCGGTCTCGGCGGCGGGTTTCATCGCATTACCGTGATCGGTTCAATCTGTCATTTTCTGGCATCCATCATTTCATATGAAGGACAGTACTATGATCCGTATTACAATCGCTACGCTTTTTATGATTATTATTACTATAACCGCAGACCCGACAACTATACGAAAACGGAAGTGAGGCAGTTCCTGCTGGATTTCGAAACCGGTGAGGTGGTTGATTACGACGTAACCAATCTGGAAGTGATATTGATGAAGGATCCGGAACTGCATGACGAATATACCGCTCTCCGGCACAGGAAAAAGAAACAGCAGAAATTTCTTTTCATCCGGCGTTTTAATGAAAGAAATCCCGTATATCTGCCGGCGGTAGATTAACCAGCTGAGAAGATGGTATTGATTTATGAATCCGTTAACCGACCTGTTATGAATAAATTATTTTTCCTGATTTTTCCGATCTTCCTGTTTTTTGCGGGCACATCTTTTTCACAGGCTCCCTTTCCCACGTCCGAAGAAGCCGGCCGGATTCCTCAAATTACAACCATGGTGGTGCTGGAAAACAATATGTTTTCATCATACAATATTTACGTGAAGGACGCCATGGAGCGGAACTGGACACTTACTCCCTTTGAATTTATTTCCACCGCGGAATTCGAAAATCTCCGGAAAGATCCCGATTACGGATTTCTGGTCCTTACCGGAACCAGTTTTGAACGGGATAAAGGGCATGTGTATTATAACTTCCTGAATTTCCTTCTTGGAAAGGATGTAAGAAAGATAGAAGAAATGCCCGAGCTCTGTTCATTCCCGCTTTCATATTCTGAGGCCGATGAGGACGAGTATGTGTACAAGCTGGACCTGGTCATCCGGTTTATGCAACAACATGCGGAAATGATCATGAAAGATCCTTCCGTTACGGCGTTGCAGTATCTTACCTATTACAACCGAAATACGCCCGAACTGGTGAACAAAACCCTTCTTCTGGAAGAGGATAATCTGGCTGAAGATGTAGACACCGGGGAGGAGATTCAGGAACTGATTGACCACACTTTCCGGATAGTCAGCAGGGAGGAAATCGAAGCGGCCATTACGGAAAAAAGACCTAACACTGTGATCCTTCACAAAGTGGGGCCTGAAAACAAAAGCAATACGGGACGTACATATAAAGTGCTGATCGGTTGCGACGATGCCAGGGTGTACTATTTCAATTACCACACCATCAACAGGAGAAATCCCGACGGATTTCTGAAGAGCGACTTCCGGCGGATCGGCAGATACTGATGTAAAATGCATTAATACCAGTTGCTATGGAAGTTATTGATCCCCGAACTACCGAGGAAAGGAACTGGGCCATGTTCTGCCATCTTGCGGCACTGGCGGGTTATATTATTCCTTTTGGGAATGTTATTGGTCCTCTGATCGTATGGGTGTTGAAAAGGGAAGAATCCCCGTTTGTTGATTTCCACGGGAAAGCCGCTGTAAATTTTCAGATATCCATGACCCTGTATCTTATTCTTGCGGCTATGTTGATTATCCTGTTGATCGGCATATTCATGCTGATTGCCCTTGGAATATTGAATCTGATCCTGGTGATCATTGCCTCGGTCAGGGCAAATAGCGGCGAGTATTTTGAATATCCCCTCAGTATTCGGTTTATACAGTAGGGTTTCAGCCTGGCGGAATTTCTCTTATCTTTGTGCCCAAATCAGATGGCATGAGCAAGGAAAAGGCATCTCTTCCGAAAGGAACACGTGATTTTACCCCTGATCAGATGATCAGGAGAAATTATATTTTTCATACCATTACCGAAATTTTTCAGCGGTACGGTTTCCTTCCCATTGAAACCCCTGCCATGGAAAACCTGTCTACCCTGCTGGGTAAATACGGAGAGGAAGGCGACAGGTTGCTTTACAAAATACTGAATTCGGGCGATTTTCTGAAGGCGCTGGATAAGGCCGACTGGAAAGATCCGGACCCGGCTTCCATTTCTATGAAAATATGCGACCGGGGATTAAGATATGACCTGACCGTGCCCTTTGCCCGCTTCGTGGTGCAGCACAGGAGTGAGATCCCTTTCCCGTTCAGGAGGTATCAGATACAGCCCGTATGGAGGGCCGACAAACCCCAGCGTGGCCGTTACCGCGAATTCTACCAGTGTGATGTGGATGTGGTGGGAAGCGATTCCCTGCTGAATGAGGTGGAAATGATCCAGATCATTGATGAGGTTTTTACCGGTCTGGGAATTTCCGTTACCGTGAAACTGAACAACCGAAAGATCCTGGCCGGAATGGCCGAAGTGATAGAACAATCGGAAAGACTGACCGATATTACGGTGGGTCTGGACAAGGTGCAGAAAATAGGTGTGGAAAACGTGAAGAAGGAATTGCTGTCAAAGGGAATTCCGGCTGCTTCAGTGGAAAAACTGAATCCGGTGTGGGATTTGAGAGGCTCCATTGACATGAAGCTGAAAACGATGAAGGAATTTCTTGCCGGATCGGAAACGGGTATGCAGGGGATAAAGGAAACAGAGGAAGTGTTGGATTTTCTGAAGCCTCTGGAAATGGTTTCCCGTTTGGAAGTGGATATGACCCTGGCACGCGGCCTGGATTATTATACCGGAGCCATTATCGAGGTGGTGGCCGACGATATGGAAATGGGCAGTTTGTGCGGGGGTGGCCGCTACGACAACCTCACGGGAGTATTCGGAATGGAAGGCATGTCGGGTGTGGGTATTTCATTTGGTGCCGACCGCATTTACGATGTGATGGAACATTTCAGCCTGTTTCCCGATGAGGCGGTTCATTCTACCCGTTTGTTGTTCATCAATTTCGGTGCGAGGGAAGCTGCCTACTGTCTGGATCTTCTGAAAAAGATACGCCGGGCAGGTATTCAGGCAGAATTGTATCCCGATGCCGTTAAGATTAAAAAACAGATGACGTATGCCCATAACCGGGGGATCCCGTTTGTTGCCCTGGTGGGGGAGGAAGAGATGAAAGAGGGGGCGGTGGCTCTGAAAAATATGGCCACAGGGGATCAGAGCAAACTATCGCTTACTGCATTGATTTCCGAACTCAGAAGATGATATACGACATATGGTTATCCGGGCAAACCTGTTAGCTTTGTTTTTTGTTTGCCTAATCCGCCTCGTATTATGAAAAAATCTTCAGTACATGTCATTGCCCCCGGCGAAATCGGGTTCGATACCATACAGACCATTCTGGATCCTGCCACAAAACTGGAACTTTCCGATGCATGCCGGGAAAAGATCAGCCGGTGCAGAAACTACCTGGATGAACGGATTGAACGCTCATCGGAACCTCTTTATGGGATTACCACCGGTTTTGGTTCTTTGTGTGACCGGAGTATTTCCAGGCCGGAACTGGGAATCCTGCAGGAAAACCTGGTGAAATCTCATGCCTGTGGCACCGGACCGGAAGTGCCTTCCGAACTCGTGCGCCTTATGCTTTTCCTGAAAATCCAGTCGCTGGCCTATGGAAATTCAGGAGTGCAGGTAGCCACTGTTCAGCGTCTGATCGATTTTTTTAACCATGATATCATTCCCGTGGTCTACCAGTACGGATCACTGGGGGCATCCGGCGATCTGGCGCCTCTGGCTCATTTGAGCCTTCCGCTGATCGGACTGGGAGAGGTATATGCGGAGGGCCGGAAGGTGAGCAGCCGGGAAGTATTGAACAAAATGGGATGGCAGCCTGTGGAACTTCAGTCTAAGGAAGGGCTTGCCCTGCTGAACGGAACCCAGTTTATGAGTGCTTACGGGGTATATCTTACCTTGCACGTGTCGAGGTTGAGTTTGCTGGCCGATGTGATCGGGGGGCTGTCCCTCGATGTGTACGACGGGCGCATCGAACCTTTCCATCCCCTGGTGCAGAAAATTAGGCCTCACGGGGGACAGATCGAGACCGCCCGCCGGATCAGTTGGCTGCTTGAGGGAAGTGAGCTGATAGCCCGTGAAGGGAAAGCGGTGCAGGATCCTTATTCCTTTCGTTGCATCCCCCAGGTGCACGGAGCTTCGAAAGATTCCATACTCTACGTGGCCAGCGTATTCAGGAATGAGATCAATTCAGTGACCGATAATCCCACCATTTTCCCCGACGAAGATTTGATCATTTCGGCGGGCAACTTTCACGGGCAGCCACTGGCATTGGCCCTGGATAACCTGTGTATCGCCATGGCCGAGCTGGGAAATATCTCTGAAAGGAGAACCTATCAACTGCTCTCGGGGAAAAGGGGGTTGCCTCCTTTTCTGGTTGCCAATCCGGGGTTGAATTCCGGGTTCATGATCCCTCAATATACAGCGGCCGCCATGGTAAGCTACAACAAACAGCTGTCAACTCCTGCCTCGGTCGATTCCATTGAAACTTCCCAGGGACAGGAAGATCATGTGAGTATGGGAGCCACCGCTGCCCTGAAAGCCTATCAGATCATGGAAAATCTGGAAAGAATCCTTGCCATTGAATTGTACAATGCGGCCCAGGCGCTTGATTTCAGAAGGCCCTTGAAAACATCTCCCTGGCTCGAGAATTTCGTGTCCGAATACCGCAGGCAGGTGCACTTCGTGGAGAATGACAAAACCATGTATCAGGATATCTTCCGGTCGGTGGAGTTTCTGCGTAACGTGAAGATGTCCCTTCCCGATGAATAGACCGAAGAAATTTTTCTTTATCTTCTCCGACCTTGCCTGATATTGGCCGCCCTTTCACGTAATTGCCGTAACAGGAATGTCTTGTACAGGTTTTCAGTATGATACAGGCGCAACACCTTGCGAATGGGAAGCACCTGCTTGAATTGTTCGTGGTATTCACGGGCCAGTTCGGTTTCTTCAACCTGCAGTTCGATGAGTTGATCGGCCATTTGAAGAATTTCCGCATCGTTCAGCACCGATTGTTCGCGGGTATACTTCACCTGCAATTGACGACGCTGTTCCTGAATATCCATACGCTTTTTCTGGTATTCGTTGTATACCGGCCAGAATTTCTCCGATTCTTCGGTAGTCAGCTGCATCCGGTTGGTAAAAAATGCAATTTTCTGGGCATTCAACCGGTCCATATGGTCCATTCCCGGAAATTCATCCGGCTGCTGAGCTCCGGCCCGCAGGATTCCTGTGAGTGTCAGCAGCATCAGTGTTACAATATGATGTGTTTTCATGGCGGCAGATAATTTATTGGAGTTCTTCCATAATGGTTATTTCATCAATGTCTTCTGTGACCAGGTAATAAATGATTTCATCATCCGTGTAATCCAGTTCGGGTATTCCAGGATCCTGTTCTCCCAGGGCATCGATAATTTGTGATTCATCGAAATCGTCCATATGGAATTCGATGTATTCGGCCAGATCGTTCTGTGAGGTTTCGGGTTCCGGCTTCAGAATGAGTTTGACGGCAAAATATCCCAGCAGCACCAGACCGGCAAAACCGGCAGCCAGGGCGAGCTGCGGGCGAAGAAGACTGAAAAAACCGCGCTTCTCGTCAGGAGTTACCTGCCGGATGGCCACAGCTTTGTCAATCTTGTCCTGAAGCTTGTCAAAATATCCCTCCGGTACCCGAAAGGGATTTTCCTTCGGAATATCTGTGAGTTTTCTCCGGGTGTTATTTTTGTTGTTCATTTGTTATTTTGACTGATTTGCTTGGAAAAGGTTTAATATTTTTCCAGGAATTGTTCGATTTTTTTCACTGCATGATAGTAAGATGCCTTTAACGCTCCCACCGAGGTATTCAGAATGTGTGATATATCTTCGTATTTCATTTCCTGCATGTATTTCATTTGAAACACCAGGCGTTGCTTTGTGGGAAGCGACAGCATGGCCTGTTGCAGCCGCCTTTGTATTTCGTCTCCGTCAAAAAGGGGATCGTGTTCAATCTGTCCGGCCAGCAGCTGCTCATGGTGATCGATGGAAAACAGGTGTCTTTTGTTTTTTCTTTTCAGAAATCCCAGGGCTTCGTTAGTTGCAATCCGGTACAACCAGGTGTATAAGCTGGACTCGCCCCGGAATCCGGACAGATTTTCCCATGCTTTTATAAACGCGTTTTGTGTCACATCGTTGGCATCCTCGTGGTCAATCACGATCTGCCTGATATGCCAGTAGATTTTCTGATGATATTTCTTTACCAGAAGCTGGAAAACACGATGGTGATTGTCCCGGCTTTCCCTCAGAAGGGCCAGCAGCTCGCTGTCACTGGTTTCCATTATTTTCCGGTCCTGAGGATTTTGATAATACGATTATTGGATAACCTCCGGCCGAAAAGGTTTAATCCAGACATGTTCAATAAAGTCTGATAGTTTCCGAACCTCCCGGTTTGATGGTAAAAACCTTGTCGAAGGTATACACACTTTTCCGGGCATTGATCGGGCGGTAGAGGAACCGGTAAGTCCCGGGTTGCAGTACCAGTGATTCGGTCCTGGTGGTCAGTTCGGTGTTGTAAATCCATTCCATTTCCTGATTGCGCATGACAAACAGGCTTCCGATGCCTGTTCCGTTAATGATCAGGGTGGCAAGGCCGGGTTTGGGAATGGTGATGGTGGTGGTTTCCTGCGGCCTGATTTCTATGTTCTTCAGCTCAATTTTTGGCAGCACGGGTATTTCCAGGTCGTATTTTCCCACCAGGTATTTTTCTTCCCGGTTGATCTTTTGCCAGTTCAGGGAACCGGTTTTACCGGCCTGCCTGATAAGAAATTGCAGGTCACGGTATTGGCCGGGACTTTCACTGATAACCTTCAGTTTTCCCTGGGGTACGTCGGCCGTAATCAGGTTATGTTTTCCGCGGTTCAGGACAATGTTTTCTACCGTTACGTTGGGCAGGGTATGAATAACCAGCCTGTAGGTGAGCAGAGGATCCAGATACAGGGTGTCAGGGTTACCCCTGTGATTGATGGTATGAATGAAATTATACATCACCTTGCCCGAAAGCTGGTCGTAAAAGGTCATTCCAACATCTGTTTCTGATGGAATGCCTTTGTTATCCAGAAGATTGACCTGGGCTGATGTCTGGTCAAGCACATGCGAGATCACTACACCCAGCACTTCCTGGAACTGCTGTGAATTGTCGGCATTGAAGTATTCTCCCACACAGTTGAAGCTTTCCTTCAGATCATCGGTCAGTCCGATGCCGATTATGAATGGCCTGAGAATGATCCCTTTTCGTTGGAGTTCCCGGGAAACTTCACAGGGATCGCCGTCGCAGGCTTCGATCCCGTCGGTGATCAGGATAACAATGTTCCTGCAGGTTTCACAGGCAGGGAAATCAGAGGCGCTGAGCTGCAAAGATCTGGCCAGTGGTGTGGTTCCCTTGGGATTCAGGAAACGGAGCTTTTGCCTGATTTCTCCTGCATTGCCTTTTCTGAAAGGAACTTCCAGGCGGGTGTCGTTGCAGTCCTGCGGGGGTACCGGACTCTGGTGTCCGTAAACCCTGAGAGCCATCTCCACGTGGGGCAGCAGTTTCAGGCTGTCAATGGTATTGATCAGGAAATTCCTGGCAATGTTGATCTTTCTGTCGCCCTGCCATTCGCCTGCCATGCTTTGCGATGCATCGAGGATAAAAAGGATACGTGTCAGATGGGTTTCCTGTTCCCGGGGAATCTGCGCCGGAGCATATGTGCCGGTATACATCAGAAACAAAGTGACGGAAAGAATACGTAGGGTTAGGTTCATACCTTAACGCAATTGCATGCTAAAATAAGAAAATTATGGGAAGTGATGTCAGTTGCGTTCAGGGGGACCGCCGAATTTCACGTTTTCCATTCGTTTTACACGGCAAAAGTGTAATTTTATGCCGGAAAAAACGATTATTATGCCATTACAATGCGGGATCATCGGAATTACCAATACGGGCAAAACCACCCTTTTTAACTGCATTTCAAATACCAGGGCCGAAGTGACTTCTTTTGCCTTCAGCAGCAACAGGTCGAATATCGGAATGGTGAATGTTCCTGATCCGCGTCTGAAACAGCTGGAAAAGTATCAACCTACCGAAAAAGTGATTCCCACCACGGTGGAATTTGTTGATATCCCCGGCCTGACACGCGGCGCCAGCCAGGGAGAAGGGATGGGGAACCAGTTCCTGGCAGATATACGGAATACGGATGCCCTGATCCATGTGTTGCGCTGTTTCGACGACGAGAACCTGCCCCATGTGGATGGTTCGGTTGATCCGGTAAGGGATAAGGAAACGGTTGATCTGGAGTTGCAGGTGAAAGACCAGGAATCAGTGGTCAAAAAAATCCAGCGTCTTGAAAAAATGGCCCGTTCGGGTGACAGGCAGGCAAAGCAGGGAATGGAGGTGTTGCAGGCGCTGCGGGCACATATCGAAGAATTTCAGCCAGCCCGTACTTTTCAGGCTTCTCCTGACGACAGAAAATGGATGTCAGATCTTTTTCTGCTGACCGATAAGCCCGTATTGTATGTGTGCAACGTGGATGCTGCCTCGGCGGTTGACGGGAACCGGTATGTGGAGCAGGTAAAGGAAGTGGTAAAAAATGAAGACACGGAAGTGCTGGTGATCGCTGCCGCCATGGAAGCCGAGATTGCCGAACTGGAGGATGAAAACGACCGGCGGGCTTTTCTCGAAGACGCGGGGCTTTCTGAACCCGGGGTGAACAAACTCATCAGAAGTGCATACAGTTTGTTGAAATTGAGAACTTTTTTTACGGTCGGCCCCAGGGAGATCAGAGCCTGGACCATCCGCGAGGGAATGACCGCTCCCCAGGCTGCCGGTGTGATCCATTCCGACATGGAAAGAGGTTTTATCAGGGCCGAGGTGATGAAATATGCCGATTTTGTTAAACTGGGATCGGAGCAGGCCTGTAAGGAAAAAGGGAAATTTTTTGTTGAAGGGAAAAATTACGTGGTGGAAGACGGGGATATCCTGCATATACGATTTAATGTATAACTTTTGAAGTTTCGATTCTCATTTGCTTTCTGCCTCTGTGTGTTGCTTGTCCTGAACACCCGGCTGAGTGCACAGGACAGGGATGCATCGCTGAGACAGGCCTTCCGCCTGCTTGAAACCAGAAATGAGGTATGCATCGAATTTGAGGTGCCCGGGCCCGGATTACCGGAACACCTGTCAGGTATCCTTTCCATTGATGCTGTGACAGGAAAGACAGTGAGGGCTTATGCCAATCCTCAGCAATTCCGTGAATTCCTGACCTGGGATTTGCCTTTCCGGGTTATTCCCCCTGTCATACGTCCGGTTCCGGAAACCAAATCCCTTGCTGCCTGGGAGTCATATCCATCCTATTCGGAATACCTGGATATGATGCAGGCATTCGAAACCGGCCATCCCTCCCTGTGCCGCCTGGTAAATGCCGGGAAATCGGTTGGCAACCGGGATATCCTGTTCGTGAAAATTTCCGATCATGTGGAAGAAAAAGAACCTGAGCCTGTGGTTTTATTTTCTTCCACCATGCACGGGGATGAAACCGTGGGATATGTGCTGATGCTGCTCCTGATCGACACACTGCTCACCGGTTACGGTCATGATCCGCAGATCACTGCCTTGGTTGACAGCCTGGAAATATGGATCAATCCCCTGGCCAACCCCGACGGCACCTATTACAATTCTCCCTCGGGCGAGATCACAAATCCCCGCAGGTACAACGACAACGGCTACGATCTGAACCGGAATTTTCCCGATCCACGGGTAGGGGAAAATCCCGGAGGTCCCTATCAGGAGGAGACCCTGGCGATGATGGCGTTTATGGATACCCTGAAAGCCTGTTTGTCAGCCAATTTTCACGGGGGGGCCGAAGTGGTGAATTATCCGTGGGATACATGGTATCCGTCTGTGAAGGTCCATCCCGACCAGTTGTGGTTTCAATACATCGGCCATGAATATGCCGATACCGTTCATCTGTACGGTCCGGAAGGATACATGAACCCTTCCTGGTCGGATAACGGAATCACCAACGGGGCCGAATGGTACTCCATTACCGGAAGCAGACAGGATTACGTGACTTACTTCCTGCATGGACGGGAGGTGACCATTGAACTTTCGAACACAAAATTTCCTGATCCGGCCACTCTCCCGCTGTACTGGGAATATAACCGACGTTCCCTCTTACATTACCTGGAACAGGCATTTTTCGGTGTACATGGTTTTGTGACCGATGCATATACGGGTGATCCGGTGCCTGCCCATATCACCCTCCCCGGACATGACAGCCTGGGTTCCGGTGTGGTCAGCGATTCAGTCAACGGATTCTTTGTAAGGTTGCTGCATGAGGGGAACTGGAATATGATGTTTACTGCCGGGGGATATGAACCGGTTGAAATTCCCGTGCAGGTGTGGAACCGGCAGCAGACCAGACTGGATGTCCGTATGGTTCCGGTTCAACCATCTCCACCTCTTGATTCCACATTCTGTTTCAGGCTGGTGGAAAATCCGCCCGGCGGGGCATTTCGGTTTGAGTATCATATAGGGAAGCGGGGCAGTTATCGGTTTATCCTGTATACTCTGACAGGCCGGCCGGTACAACTGGTGGGAGAGGTATATCTGGAACCCGGGGAAGGAGAGCTGGAATTTCCCTTGCCTCCGGATATGACAGGAATGTATGTTATGGTGGTTAGCGGGCCGGAAGGGAATTTTTCCATGAAAATATTCCTGAAATAAACCGGAGAATATCCGCTTTTGAAAATTAGAATACATGCAATGATTATATTTGCAGGAGAAGGTTCCGGGGATTTTTGCCTCCCTTCCTGATTTGCAAACCAGTAAATACGAAAGCATGCTCAGAATGATTATTTCCGTGTTGGTGTTTTGTTTGCCTCCGTTCATCCCGCTTTTTTCACAGTCCACTCTCACAGTACCTCCTGACCGGCCGAAGCTGATCGTAGGCATTGTGGTGGACCAGATGCGGTATGATTATATTTACCGTTACTGGGATAAATTCGGCGAAGGAGGATTTCGCCGGTTGATCGACGAGGGAACATTCTGCAAAAATGCCCGGTTCAGTTACCTGAATACCTATTCGGCTACCGGCTATGCCACCATATCCACCGGTTCCATGCCGGCCTCTCACGGGATAATCGCTGACGAATGGTACAAACGTCTGCAGAAGGAAAAAATATACTGTACGCAGGATGAGGGGGTGAAAGCCGTAGGGGGTAGCTATGAGAACGGAATGCATTCACCCGTGCATCTGGTGGCCACCACACTGGGTGATGAGCTGAGGATGTACTTTAATATGCGGTCGAAGGTATTTGGGGTGGGTATGAAAGAGCATGCTGCCATCTTATCGGCAGGTCATACGGCTAATGCGGCATACTGGTTCGATGCGTCTACCGGGACCTGGATGAGCAGTACCTGGTATCTTGATTCCCTGCCGCAATGGGTGCGCGAATTCAATGAAAAGGAATTTCCCGACCTTTACCTCGAAAGGGAATGGGAACCCCTGTATCCCGAGGTAAGCTATGTGGAAAGCCTTCCCGATTCATGTGATTATGAAACGGGTCTGGGCGGCCGGAATGTTTTTCCCTATGATCTGGACCGTATCAGCCGGGTCAGACGAAGGGAAAGGGATTACGGATTGCTTGGCTGCGTGCCGTTTGGAAACACCTATACAAAAGATTTTGCTGTTTCCCTGATCGTTTCCGAACAGCTCGGGAAGGATAAATTTCCCGATCTGCTGACAGTGGCATTTAATCCCCCGGGAGAAGTAGGAAGACTTTTCGGCCCCAATTCAATGGAAATGCAGGATGTATACCTGAGGCTTGACCGCGACTTGGAGCATTTTCTGGAGTTTCTCGACCAGCAGGTCGGGAAAAAGAACGTGCTGGTTTACCTTACTTCCAATCACGGGGTGTCAGCTAGCCCGGCCTACCTGAAAACTCTCAGAATACCCGGTGATTTTTTTAATCTGAACGGGGCGGTTACCCTGCTCAGAGCTTACCTGAATGTCATATACGGAAACGGCAACTGGGTGGATACGGTGATCGGCCAGCAGATATTCCTCAACCGGCAGCTGATAGAGGATTCAAAATTATCGCTCGAAGAAATGCAGAACCGCGTAGCCAGGTTTATGATCCAGATTTCGGGTGTGGCACGGGCTGTTACCTCCACCTCACTCGAAAGCAATTATTTCGGCAGCGGGATGATGCAACGGATCCAGAACGGGTACAACCAGAAACGTTCGGGGGATGTAATCCTGAGTCTGGAACCGGGCTGGATTTCCCGGAACGGGGATGTGGCGGGACACAGTACGGCCTACCGGTATGATTCCCATGTGCCCCTCATCTGGTACGGGTGGAAGATCCCGCGCATGGTGATCTCCGATCCGGTGGATATGACAGGACTGGCTTCTACCGTGGCTTTTCTGATGAACATATCCTATCCGAACGGAAATATGGAAGAACCCTTGCCCGGCCTGATTTCCCGTTGAGATATACCAATGAGACAACCGGCTTATATACTGTTTTCCTTACTTTTTCTGTTGTTATCCGTATCAATGCATGCCCGGGGAAAAGAAAAGGTATGGGTGGTATTTACCGACAAGCCCTCCGGATATTTTGACCCTGCGGAATATTTTGACCCGCATTCCCTGCAGAGGCGGGTCAGGCAGGGTTTGCCTGTGTTTGACGAAGCCGATCTGCCGGTTTCGGTCGATTACATTCGCCGGGTGGAGGAGATCGCCGGCCGGGTGGAAAAGGTGAGTCGTTGGCTGAATGCCGTCACCGTGTATGCCGGCAGAAAGGAACAACAGGCCCTGCACAGATTGCCCTTTGTAGCCTCCATTGAACCTGTGCTCCGTGTCCCGGCTTTTTCTCTGAAAGCTTACCGGCAGGAGGTTCCGTGGTCAGGTGATGAGGAAGTAATGGCGGAACTGCAGCTTGCCCTGCTGGACGGTGATGTTTTCGACAGCCTGGGAATGGACGGAAGGGGTGTGCGAATTGCGGTATTTGATGCAGGATTCCCGGAAGTGGATAAACACTCCCTGTTTGCCCATATCAGAGAAGAGGGACGGATCGTAGCTACCCATGATTTTGTGAAAGGCACGGATTATGTTTTTTCGGGGAATTTTCATGGGACCATGGTTCTTTCATGTATTGCGGGCAAAAACGAAGAAATGACCCTGGGGCTGGCAACCGGCGCTGAATTTATCCTGGCACGGACCGAACAGTGGGGTGAACCCTTTTCGGAGGAAGAAAACTGGGTGTGTGCCATGGAATGGGCTGATCGTTACGGGGCGGATATTATCAGCAGTTCGCTGGGTTACACTTTTCACCGGTATTTTACGGATCAGATGAACGGGCGTGTGGCCATGGTATCCCGGGCGGCCAGCCTGGCGGCCAGGAAAGGTATTCTGGTGGTGAATGCCATGGGCAATGCCGGGGCATCCCGGTGGGAAATCCTCGGAGCACCCGCCGATGCCGACAGTATCCTGTCGGTGGGAGGTGTTGATCCTTTTACCGGCCGCCACATTGCATTCAGTTCTTTCGGACCATCTGCCGACGGTCGGCTCAAGCCCAATGTATGTGCTCCTGCACGGGCAGCCGTAGCGGGGAGAAGGAAAGTGAAAACGGCTTACGGAACCAGTTTTTCTACTCCGCTGGTTACGGGGTTTGCCGCCTGTGTCATGCAAATGCATCCCGAATGGAACAACATGGAGCTGTTGCATGCCATGGAACGATCGGGTCATTTATATCCTTATTATGATTATGCCCACGGGTATGGTATTCCTCAGGCCTCGTATTTTACGAAAAAAAAAGAGGTAGAAGGAGAGTTGTTCACAATATCGGCAGACGGAGAAAACCTGGTTGTGAAGATCAGGGGAATGCCGCCGGATTCAGCCGAAAAAATCCCCGCTTATCTGTATTATCACATAGCACGTCCCGGCGGTTTGCTGAAAAAATATGCCGTAATTGAGGTATCCGACAGCATTCCCCTGGTCATTTCTGCACAGAGACTGAACCCGGATGATATTTTGCGTGTTTATTACAGAGGGCAAACCAGAAGCCTGCCTGCAAAAATTACCGATCTATGAAACCTCTGATTTATGCCATTCTCATCATTTTTCTTTTTCCGGTTCCGGAGGCTTTTCCCCAGGAAGTGTTGCTGGAAAAAGAAGTGGAACTACCCCGGCGCACGGATTTCGGGCCCAACAGCCGGCGCTTCAGCCATTTTTATCTGGGGTTCGGGTTTCCGGCCGGACCCTCTGAGTTTGAAGGGGCCGGCATCCGGCATATACGATCGAAGGAGGCTGTAGCGGGAAGAAGATTTAAATATAAATTCACCGAAATCCTTGCCGGCGGATTTGATCTGGAATACCGTAAAACCAGTTTTGACCTGGTTCAGAACGCGGAAAAAATATTTCCCAATAACCGGCTTCATGAAAAGGAATTACTCATTCTCCATCAGGCGGTGGCCGGTTTGTATTTCCGGATTAATTCCGGGGAACGGGGGGATTATATGGGAACATTTATCGACCTGGGAACCGATGCGGTATGGCTGGTTGAGGGGAAACATGTGGTGTATAATACCGGTATCGATCCGGCTTACGAAGCAGTGAGGAGTAAAACCGTATATAAAAAACTGAAATACCTGAATTCATTTTTTTACGGGGCAAAGGCACGGGTGGGATGGAACAGGTATCTGCTAACGGTTCATTATCGGTTATCCCCGCTCACCGGGGAAGATTATCCGGCATATCCTGATCTCCCTCGGTGGACTTTTGGATTGCAGGTCGGGATTCATTGAATGCAGAGCTCCGTTCTTTACGTGGGGAAGCTGAAACGTGTCGCTCAGATTTTATGGTGTGTTTCCTGTTCCTTGATCCTGTGGATAATTCCGTCGAGCAAATGCCTGACCGTGGGATAGCTGAGTCCCATGTTCTTTGCCATTATTTTCAGATTGCCGCTGTTTTTTACAAAATCAATGATGAAGAGCTGATCTTCATCCCGCAAACTGGACAGCAGGGGGAGCTCATACAATCCCGATACCGTGGTTTCACAGGCAGGGCAGAATAAAGTTTTTACCTCCAGCTCATTTCCACAGGCAGGACAGGACACCGGTAATTTCTTATCCATGCAGTAAAAAAGTAATTAAAAATAATTTACATTTATATAAACAAAATAAAAAAAATAATTTTAATTATTCAAATAAAAATCAATAAAATAAAACAATATTTCATGGTTTCGGAGGGAAAAATAGCCAAACAGACAGGGAGAAAGGGCTTGACGGGCCTGTTCAGGGTGTGGGTATGGTTGGCCGGTATGTTTATGCTGACAGGTTCTGTTCATGCCCGGTATGGTATTCTGAGCGATTCCGCCACCATGGTGGCTATGGAGCAATGCCTGGATGATATTTACAGTTTCCGTTTTGACCGAGCCGCTGAATATGCCGTTTCATTCCGGAAGGAACATCCCCAGCATCCTGCAGGACCTTTTCTTGAAGCCCTGATCATTTACTGGAAGAATTTGCCGCTGACCCCGGATCATCCGGAATCGGAAAATTACCAGGTAAAACTGGAAGAGGCTATAGACCTGGCCAGGGAAAGAATGGCCGACGATCCAATGGAGGTGGAAGGAGTGTTCTTCGATCTGGTGGGGCAGGGTATGCTGATGATGTATTATGCCGATAACGGACTAACCGGGAAAGTAATTCCTTATCTTTCCCCTTCCTACCGGTCGCTGAAAAAGGGATTTGAACTGCAGGAGCAATTCGGTGAGTTCATGTTCACCACCGGGTTATATAATTATTACATCGAAGCTTATCCCAGAATGTACCCGGGTTACCGGCCGCTGGCCCTGCTGTTTCCCCGGGGAGATATGCAACAGGGGCTTGTGATGCTGGAAACCGTGGCCGGGCAGGGTATTTACCTGAAAAACGAAGCCCTGCTGTTTCTCAATCATCTCTATCTGAGCTACGAAGACGATCCGTTTCGTTCACTGGAGTATATCAGGAAACTGGTGGACGATTATCCGGACAATTTTTTTTACCGCAGCCGTCTCCTGCTGAATCTTATAGCAATCGGGCAAACCCGTGAGTGTGCTGAAGAAATGAATATATTGAGACGACAATACCCACGCCATCCGTTTGTAGCCATGGTACTGAACATTTTCGACGGGTATATTTACGAGAAAGTATTCAACGACCCGGACATGTCACGGGGGAAATATCTTACCGGAATAGAAAGTGGCAAGGTGTTTGGGGTATGGGTTAATACCTATCTGGCGGTGGCATATGCCGGGCTGGCAAGAATCAGCCACCGGGAGGGTGAAAGGTCATTGGCCAGAGAATATGAAAGGCTGGCTGAATCAACCACACAGTACCGGTTTATTCTGGATATGGAATGAACCCGCGGGTTGTTTCGGCAGGAAGAACAGTGATAATTTCATTTTTTACAATATCTTTCTATATTTGCTGGCTGTTCATTTACAGATGAAAAACAAATGTATTTATTGTTAACAAACACAAAAACGATGAAAAAAGCAAGGATCATGCTGAAAGGAATCACCACGTTGAGCGTATTGTTGTTCATGGCGGGTGTATTGAGTGCACAATCCCTCAGCGATGCCATTAATGAATATAATCAGGGAGCACAGACATTAAAAACAGATCCTGAACTGGCCGCGATGCATTTCGAAAAATGTATTAAGATTGCCGATCAACTGGGTGCTGAAGGATCTGATACGCGGGATAAGGCAGTTGCAGCACTGGCACGGATTCCGGGAGTATACTTCAGTCAGGCCATGGCCCATTACAGGGAAAGGGATTTCGACAGTGCCATACAGGCATTTGAAAAGGCTGAAGAAACGGCCTCAAAATATGGTGAAGAAGAAACCGGACGGAAAGCCAGGGCGGCTATTCCTCAATTATATTATGCCAAAGGTATTGAGCTGTATAAGAAAAAAGATTTTGAAGGGGCAATTCCCCTGTTTGACAAGGCCCTGGAATTGAATCCGAATTACGGTAAAGCATATCTGGCCAGGGGACTGGCATACAAAGGGCTGAATGACCTGGAAAAAATGAAGGAATCCATGGATCAGGCCATGGCGGTGAGTGCCGGAAGGGATGCCGAAACCATGAGGGAAGCCGAGGAGGCGGTCAGGAACAGTTACTACAATGCCGGTGTGATCGCTCTTCAAAATGAAGCTTACAGCGAGGCAGAGGCCTATTTTGATGTAAGCATTGAATACGGCAATAACGATCCCGATATCTTCCTGAAACTGGGTGAAATCAACAATGAACTCGGGAATGCTGACAAGGCCATTCAGTATCTGGAGAGAGGCATCGGGTTGTCGGCCGATGATGCCGCTGCCAGAGCCGGATTTTATTACCATATGGGAAACGCATACCAGGCCAAGGGAGATAAGACCAAAGCCTGTGAGGCATACCGTAAGGCCATGCACGGCCCGTATCTGGAGAATGCCAAATACCAGGTGGAGAACGTCCTGAAATGTGACGGATAAAAAAGTAACCGGTACGCGGGACGTACCGGTATTTAGAAAATACCAGTGGCTGCCGGCGATCAGTGAAAATCGCGTTTAACGGCAGCCATTTCTTTCAGTAAGTCCGGTTTGTTTTCAAAGGCGTTTCCCACCACCGCCATATCGGCCCCTGCCCGGTAAACCGATTCCAGTGTTTTGATACTCCGGATCCCACCTCCCGCTATCAGGGGTACAGAAATTTGATCTTTAACCTGACGGATCATTTCGCCGGGTACCGGACCGGGAGCCCCGCTTCCGGCTTCCAGGTAAATGAGTTTCAGTCCCAGCATCTCACCGGCCAGGGCAGTGGCAACGGCAATATCTGTTTTTTCTGATGGGATAGGGCGGGTATTGCTGATGTATTCCACCGACGTGGATGCATGGTTCCCGATCAGCATATACCCGGCAGGGATGATTTCCATCCGGCTGCGGTGCAGAATGGGAGCAGCCACCACGTGATTGCCGATCAGAAATTCGGGGTTGCGTCCCGAAATCAGAGAGAGCAGCAGGATGGCATCGGCTGAGGGGCTGATCTGTAACAAACTGCCCGGAAAAAGCAGAACCGGAATAGCGCAGCGGGATTTGATCAGCGAGATGACCGGTTCGATGGGATGTGAGATCAGGCTTCCTCCAACCAGAAAGAAATCCACCCCGGTTTCAACCGACTGATCGATCATTTTCAGCAAATCCCTTTCCGGGTATCTGTCGGGATCGATCAAAACAGCAAAGAGCTTTTGCTTGCCCATGCTTTCCTGTATCTGCCGGTAGATATTCATGGTTTATTCCTTGCAGCACCAGACAATGCTGTAGTTTTCAAGTTTGAAGTACTGAAGGTTGAATGTTTCATGGATATGTTCATTCCACACGGTTCCCAGGATCTTTCCTTCGTCTTTCAGTTCGAACGGGTGGATAATGAGATTCTCCCGGAAGTTGATGTTTTTCTTGTCGCATATCTTAAAAAGGGCTTCTTTGGCACACCAGTGTAAATACAGGTGATATCGCTGCAGAAAGGGATCATTGGTTACTTTTTCCGAATCATTGAGAAACTTGCTGGCCAGTAATTCAATGCGGTGAGTCATGTGTTCCAGGTCAATTCCCACCCGCCGGTTCTGGCTCAGAAGAATGGATGTGAGTTCGTCGGAATGGGAGATGCTGATATTGTATGACCCGTCTTCCAACAGGGGTTTCCTTTCCCCGTTGTAGACTATGCGGGTGGAAGAGTTAATCAGTTCCGAAAGGAGGGCACGTACGCTGAGCCATTCAATTTTTCTGTTGAGACTGCCGAACCCGTTGAGTATTTTCTGTTGCCGTCGGTCGAGCGTGAGCAACTGTCTCAGCTCATCATAGGTTTCCGTGATTTTCCAGATACCCATGATGCATTCATTCCTGTATTCGTTCTTGTAGATTACACCCATGAACAGGTTTGGGGTTTAAACCAGATGGTTACACGTACGAGGCACGAATTTACATATTTTTTTCCACACGCTTTCAATCTGCCGGGGTAAACCGGGGGGTTACTGCCAGGAGAATGTTTCGATCAGGTGGATGATATCTTCCCTGCAGAAACGGATGACTGGAGCCAGTGAATCGGCATTGGGACTGGTATTGAAATATAATGCTCCCCTGATAAAATGACGGGAGCTGTCGGTCAGAAAAAACTGGACCGATGAGGCTGCGTTTCCTTTGATATCATAAAGGATGCCGTATACCTTTTTATCAGGATGAGTGAACAATTGTTCCCCGATGGCATCGGCCTTGATGGAATGTTTGTAGGCCAGCGTTCGGGCATCTTCGGTGAGTTCTTCCAGGTTTTTCTCTACCGTCTGGTAGCTCAGATGGATCTTGCCGTTGAATTCGGGGTAAACGATATTGAACCAGCAGGGCCGGGCCATGCGGCTCTGGTCGGGCTGCAAGGTAGTATACACCGGAAACTCAAAGGAAAACGGACAGTCGGACCGGTATTCCCGGTAAGTGTGTTCAGGAAGATCGATACGGAAATACCCCCGGGGCTTTGGCGTATAATTACGCCTGCAGGCGCCGGCGGCCATGACCGCCATTACCAGGCATGCTGTTATCAGGATATGGTTCGTAAAAAGGGGGTTGTTACTCCGATTCATTCACTGTCACTTTGATTTTTCTGATTCTCCGCTTATCCACCGATTCTATACGGAAAATGTACTCACCTATTTTGATGATTTCGTCTTTGCCGGGTATTTCCCCTCTGATCTCGAGGATCAGTCCGGCCAGCGTGTCGGCATCTCCTTTTACTTTGTCGAAAACATCGGGAGAAACTCCCATGATTTTGTAAAAATCGTTCAGTTGTGTTTTCCCTTCGAAAATATAATTGTTTTCATCGATACGGGTATAGGTGGATTCATCCTCATCAAATTCGTCGGATATTTCGCCAACAATTTCTTCCAGAATGTCTTCAAGGCTGACAATGCCCTGGGTGCCTCCGTATTCATCAATCACAATGGCCATATGGATCTTTTTACTCTGAAATTCTGCCAGCAGGTCGTTGATGCGTTTCGTTTCGGGGACAAAATAGGGAAGCCTGATCAGATCCTGCCATTTGAAATCGTCGGGATAATTGATGTAAGGCAGCAGGTCTTTGATATAGAGGATTCCTTTTACATTATCGAAAGATTCTTTGTATACTGGGATCCGGGAATACCCCGATTCGACGATAATCTGAAACAGTTTTTTCAGTCCGGTGGATATATCCACGGCCACCACATCCACCCGGGCCGTCATGATTTCGCTAACACTGATATTTCCGAAATTGACAATACCCTGCAGCATTTTTTCGTCTTCCCTCAGATCGGGTGAGGTTTTGCTGAGGACTTCCGAGAGGTCATCCATTGAAATATTCGAATTGGTGGGCAGGTTTCGTCGGGTAAAAAAGTGACCGGAAAAAATCAGTAAACGGCTGAGGGGACGGAAGAATCTTTCCATGTAAAACAGGGGAATGGCCATCAGCAGGCTGATCCTTACCGTGTGGCTTCCGGCATAAATTTTTGGCAGGATCTCCGCAAAAACAATCAGGAAGAAGGCAATCACGAGCATTTCGATGAGCAGCGTGGCTACCGGGTATCCGGTTGGTTGCAGGGTGCTGTGGAGCAGAAAAACGGCAAGCACCACTATGCTCACATTGAACAGATTGTTGACAATTAGGATGGTAGTGAGCAACCGTTCCGGCATTTCATGCAATTTCAACAGGATCTGATGCGAATGGCTTTTTCCGTTCCTGATCTTTTGCAGATCGGGAGATGTTAATGATAAATAGGCGGTTTCCGATGCCGAGATCATAGCCGAGCAGGCCAGCAAAAGGATCAGAACACCCAGGCCCAGGAACAGGGAGGGGCCGGCCTGATAAAAACGGATGTTCAAATCGGCAAGGAATGATACATACGGGAGAGGGTCGTCTGCTTCCACAGTCTGCGAACTAAAAAAATCTGTATAACATCAGAAAGGAAGATCATCGTTTTCCTGGGAAATCCCTGTTGCGTCGCTTTCAGGGGCCTGTTTATTTTCCTGGGGAATCCCTGTTGCGTCGCTTTCAGGGGCCTGTTCATTTTGTTCGGCCGGCCGGGAAGAGGACTGGCCGGAATCGTCGGATCTTTTTCCGAGCATGCGCATGCTATCGGCCACTATTTCGGTGATATATTTTGTTTCCCCGTCTTTTTCATAGGAACGGGTATTGATCTTTCCTTCGATATATAGTAATGAGCCTTTTCTGACATAATTTTCCACCACCTTGGCCAGTTTCCTCCAGAGCACAATATTATGCCACTCGGTCTGGGTTATTTTTTCTCCGTCTTTGGTGTATGTCTCACTGGTGGCCAGGGGGAATTTTGCAACAGGCACGTCTTCCCGGATATAGTTAACCTCGGGATCTTTTCCCACATTGCCTACCAGGATTACCTTGTTTACAGTCATATAATGATTGGTTTAAGATCAGCGTGTAAAAGTAGTAAATTTTCATGCCAGTATCAAATGCTGCCGTTCAAAAATAACGGCAGGTATTGCGACAGGAATTTATCGATCAGCACGGGAAAAGCAATGGATTCCCAGTTTGTTACGGAAACTGTGGTTTCTCCTGGCTGCAGAGCGGGCAGGGAATCCCGGGTTTCCGCATGATAAAATACGGCGCGTATTTTCCTGTGCGATAATATGTGTGTTATGATACCGGAATGATATTTCAGGTGCAGGGGGCCGGTCCGTTTTTCCAGTCTTTTCCACCATTCGTTCCCTGTAAGCTGACCTGGTTCAATCTGAGAGGTTGATTCAAACAGGGGAAATTCATACAGACCCTTCCAGATATCCTGCTTTTCCCGCTTTTTCAGTAGCATATCCAGTTGGCCGGTCAACAACACGTAATTGAAATACCGCTCTTCGGATGCCGGTTTTTTTTGTTTTACCGGCAGGTCATTCACCCGTCCGGTAATATATGCCAGGCAATCCTTTCTGAAAGGACATGCATGGCAGGGAGGGCGGAACGGAGTGCATTGCAGGGCACCGAATTCCATGATGGCCTGATTATGCAGGGCCGGATTTTTTCGGTTCATAACCTTTCCGGCCTTTTCGGTCACAGCCTTTTTCCCTGCAGCCGTACCCACCGGATGCACAATACCGAATAAACGGGCCAGGAAGCGGTACACATTTCCATCGACCACAGGAACCGGTTCGTTAAACGCAAATGAGGCAATGGCGGCCGCTGTATATGGACCTATGCCCCTGAGGCGGAGTATGTTTTCATATCCTGAAGGGAATTTCCCCTCGTATTCATTCAGGATGCGGATAGCTGTGACATGCATGTTCCGGGCCCGGCTATAATATCCCAGGCCTTTCCATACGTGCATTACCTCGTCGGGCCGGGCTCGGGCCAGATCTTCCAGCCGGGGGAATTTTTTCAGGAACCGATGGTAATAGGAGATACCCTGGCTGACCCTGGTTTGCTGAAGAATAATTTCCGAAACCCAGATATGGTATGCATTTCCTGTATTCCTCCAGGGAAGGTCTCTTCTGTTTTTTCCGTACCAGGTCTGTAACACATTTCCAACGTTCATACCCTTATAATGACCTGAAAATAAAATATCACCGATTCAAAAATAATTAATGCAGATTTCATTTATAAACATAAAACTTTTATATTTGCAATTCGTAAGCGAAAACTTATTCTAATTAACTGATAATTAAAGATATTAAAAATGACTAAGGCTGATATTGTAAATGAAATTTCCAAAAACACGGGAATTGAAAAGGTAACTGTTCAAAAAACAGTGGAAGCTTTCATGGAAACGGTAAAAGAATCCCTGGTAAAGGATAAAAACGTATACCTGAGGGGATTCGGCAGTTTTATCGTAAAAAAACGCGCGAAAAAAACTGCCCGTAATATTTCAAAAAACACTACCATCATTATTCCGGAACATTTCATTCCTTCTTTCAAGCCTGCCAAATCATTTATTAACCGGGTAAAAGCTAACGTCAAGAGGTAGGGTTCCTTTATTTTTTGATTCAATATTTATACCATGCCAAGCGGAAAGAAAAGAAAGAGACATAAGATGGCTACCCACAAACGCAAAAAGCGTTTGCGCAAAAACAGGCATAAGAAGAAGAAATAGTATTCCTGAAAGCTTTGTGGTAAAAGAATGAACCTAAAGGCCCGCCCGGGCCTTTAGGTTCATTATCATACACATACCATAGCGGGAATCCATTCAGCCATGAGTAAATGAAGCGAATGTGGAAAAAGAACTGGTAATTGATGTATCTTCTTCAGAAATTACGATTGCCCTTCTTGAAGATAAGAGGCTGGTTGAACTAAGAAAGGAAAAGAGTAATCTTCAGTTTGCAGTAGGAGATATTTATCTGGGAAGGGTGAAGAAGGTTATGCCGGGTTTGAATGCGGCATTCATTGATGTAGGCTACGAAAAGGATGCCTTCCTGCATTATCTTGATCTTGGTCCGCAATTCAGCTCACTGAGCAAATTTTTGCATCAGCTTCTCCAGAAGAAGAGCAAATCCATATCCTTCGGAAGGGTTAAACGCGAACCGGATATCGACAAGGACGGCAAGATAATCGATGTGCTGAAGCCCGGGCAGCCGGTAATGGTGCAGGTTGCCAAGGAACCCATATCCACCAAAGGTCCCCGCCTTACCTCGGAAATCTCCATCGCCGGAAGGAACCTGGTACTGATCCCGTTTTCCGATAAGGTTTCCGTTTCACAGAAAATTGAATCGAATGTAGAACGGGTCAGACTGAAAAACCTGTTGATGAGCATCCGTCCTAAAAATTACGGGGTTATTGTCCGTACGGTGGCCGAAAACAAAAAGGTGGCCGAGCTGGATCAGGAGTTACGTGGATTGGTGAGGAAATGGGAATACGGATTTCAGGCTGTGAAGGAAGAAAATCTGCCCCAGCTGGTTATCAGCGAAATGAACCGGACTTCTGCTTTGCTTCGCGATATTTTCAGTACCAGTTTCAACCGGATCTGGGTGAATGATGAAAGGGTTTATCAGGAAACCCGCGAATACATTGCCTCCATATCTCCCGACCAGGAAAAAATTGTCAAACTGTACAAGGGGGGACAGCCGATTTTCGATTACCTGAACCTGAACAAACAAATTAAGTCGTCGTTTGGAAAGACCGTTTCATTGAAAGACGGGTCCTACCTGATCATTGAGCATACGGAGGCCCTGCATGTAATTGATGTGAACAGCGGAAACCGGTCGAAGAGTTTCAAGGATCAGGAAACCAATGCTCTGGAAGTCAACCTGGCCGCCGCCGAAGAGATTGCCAGGCAGCTGAGGTTGCGGGATATGGGCGGAATCATTGTGGTCGATTTCATCGATATGCATTCCAACGAGCACAAACAGAAGCTCTACGACCGGATGCGCGAGATCATGGAATCGGACCGTACCAAACATAATATTTTACCGCTCAGCAAATTCGGTCTGATGCAGATCACCCGGCAAAGGGTGCGGCCTGAGATGCATATCCTAACAGAAGAAACCTGCCCTTCCTGCAAAGGTACCGGGAAAATATCATCCAGCGCCCTGCTTGAGGATGAGCTGAAAATACATATCCGCAGCCTGGTGGAAGAGAAAAAAATCAAAAAATTTATCCTCCGATTACATCCTTACATTGCGGCGTACCTGACTCATGGTTTCCGGTCGATCAGGAAAAAATGGAACCGGGAATTCGGATGCCGTATTATCATTGAATCTTCCTATGCCTATTCGTTCATGGAATACCATTTTTTTCTTCCTTCCGGGGAGGAGATTGAACTGTAAGCGGGTTTTCTTGTTTATGCTTCCGGATTTTTTCAAAATAGATTTTTTAATTTGTGCTTTTTCATAAACCAAGAAAGATGAAAAGAACTGTCTTTGTACTGGTTGTTACTCTTATGCTGAATGCCACGCAAGGGACGGCCCAGATAGTAGATCCCGTTACCTGGAAATTCAGTGCCGAAAAAATCAATGAAACGGAATATGCCCTTCTGTTTACGGCCAGCATAGACCAGGGGTGGCATCTTTATTCCCAGGACATACCATCGGGAGGTCCTATTCCCACCACTTTTACATTTCATCCTTCCGACAGTTATGAGCGGCTGGGAGAGGTGGTGGAAACCATTGAGCCGGAAGTGAAATATGACGAAAGCTTCAAGATGGACCTGAAGATGTTCAGCGTTCAGGCAGTGTTCAGGCAGGTAATCCGTCCGCTTGTTCCCGGATCATTTGAAGTGAACGGAACAGTGGAGTTTATGAGTTGTGACGATGAACGTTGCCTGCCCCCGAGGGAGGAGGATTTCAGCATTATGATCCCGCCGGGGGATGAATCTGCTGAAGAAGAGGCAACCGGGGAACAAACAGTTACATCATCAGGGGATGCTCCTGGCATTATGACTCCTACTGTTGAACTGAGCACCGGAGATACGGATGCCGGAAGTCAGGGTGACTTTCAGGGAAAATCATTGTGGGGATTGTTTTTTGTGGCTTTCCTGCTTGGTTTTGCCGGAGTGCTTACCCCGTGTGTCTACCCCATGATTCCCATGACTGTTACTTTTTTCATGCGGGGAAGTGAAAACCGGCGCAGGGCTCTGTTCCAGGCGCTTGTATTCGGGTTTTCCATTGTAGCCATCTATACCCTGATCGGTCTGATCATTTCCCTTACCAGTGCCGGTGCGAATTTTGCCAACGTGCTGAGTACGCACTGGATCCCGAACCTGATTTTCTTTCTTTTATTCCTGATATTTGCCGCTTCCTTCCTGGGAATGTTCGAGATAGTCATTCCGGGCAGTTTGACCAGTAAGGTGGACCGCCACGCCGACCGCGGCGGTTTTCTGGGTGCCTTTTTCATGGCTCTTACTCTGACCCTGGTGTCTTTCAGCTGTACGGGCCCTATTGTGGGATATTTGCTGGTGCAGGCAGCTACGGGCGAAGTGCTTGAACCCCTGGTGGGGATGTTTGGCTTCTCTGTGGCATTTGCTCTGCCCTTTACCCTGCTTGCCTTTTCTCCGTCGTTGCTGAAAAGTTTGCCGAAATCAGGAGGCTGGCTCAATTCAGTCAAAGTGGTAATGGGTTTTATCATTCTGGCTTTCGGTTTTAAATTCCTCTCCAATATCGACCAGGTTTATCACCTGGGAATCCTGAGCCGCGATTTGTATCTGGCCATATGGATTGTGCTTTTTACCATCCTGGGCTTTTATCTGCTGGGGAAGATCAGGTTTGTACACGACAGTGACCTGCCGTTCGTAGGGGTGCCGCGTCTCATCCTGGCCGTTGCTTCGTTCAGCTTTGCCCTGTATATGGTGCCGGGATTGTTCGGTGCGCCTCTGATCGGAATATCGGGAATTCTTCCTCCTCAGAAAGCCCAGCAATTTGATCTCACCGAATATGCCGGATACCCTGGCAAACAGGTTGACGGTTCGGGCACGCTCTGTGATGAACCCCGGTACAGCGACCTGTTTTCCTTGCCTCACGGTTTGCAGGGATATTTTGATTACGAACAGGGTATGGTCTGTGCCAGGGACTTGAACAAGCCGGTATTGCTTGACTTTAAGGGCCATGCTTGCAGTAATTGCAAGGAAATGGAAGCAACGGTATGGTCGGATCCGGGAGTACTGCAAAGATTAAAGGATGATTATGTAATCATTGCCCTGTATACCGATGACAAGACAAAACTTCCTGAAGACGAATGGATCACTTCGGAATATGACGGTAAAGTAAAAGACCGTATCGGAAAGAAAAATGCCGATCTGCAGATTACCCGTTTTGGGGCCAATACCCAGCCATTTTACGCTCCGGTGGATCACAACGGGGAATTGCTCACTGCCCCCATGGGATACAACCTGGATGCGGAAGCATTCCGGGATTTTCTGGATCGTGGGGTAGCTGAATTCGAAAGAAGGTCCCGTTGAGGAACAGACAAGGCATATTTCTCAGAGCCTGGCAGCTTTTTTCTTGTTAACCAGATACACTCCCGCCAGAACAACCAGAACCCACAGGAATTGTTGGAATCCGAACGATTCGCCGTCGAAAACCCCCCACATGATGGCAAAAGCCGGTATGAGATAGGTGACCGATGCTCCGAAGATGGCCGATGTTCTTCTCACCAGTTCATTGAACAGGATGGTGGCGATAAAGGATCCGAAAAAAGCCAGGAGAGCAATGTATCCGAAATTTTTCCAGTGGTCTGGTGTAGCCATGGCTGCACTGTAGTCGGAAAAGATCAGGTAGATGCCCGCAACCGGACCTATGAACAGGAATGCCAGTGATGAGATGGTGGCTCCGTCCATCTGAGGCAGATAATTCCTGATTTCATTTACACTGATGGCGTAGAACAGGGTAGCCAGAATAATGAGTAGGGCGAACCAGGGATTCCCCCCGTTCAATGTGAGTCCTCCGTTGTATATCAGACCGATGGCCCCGATAAACCCGAGGAATAATCCGATAACATGGGTCAGCAGGAAGCTGGTTTTATAGATCAGGATCCCTACGAGCAGGGTAAACAGCGGTGTACAGGAATTGAGAATACCGGCCAGGGAACTGTTGATCTGGGTTTGGGCGGTTGTGAAAAGAAATGCGGGGAAAAAGTTCCCGATAAAACCAACGATCAGAATGGATCTCAGATTTTTCCGGTTCAATCGTTTCAATCGCTGTAAAATCATGGGCAGGAGGAAAACAAAGGAAAGGAAGATGCGGAAAGCAGCTACCTGGTACTGATTGAATGATTCCAGACCGCGTTTCATCAATATGAAGGAGGATCCCCAGATCAGGGAAAGTAACAGGAGGACAGTCCATTGCCATCTCTTCTTCTCGAGCATAATCCAAAATATGGGCAAAGATAGAAATTTGAAAAGAATATCAGGAAGGTAACCGTTAAGACAAAAAGTTCCGATTGCTTATCTTTAAAAACAAAAAAGCATGGAAACGTATCCGATATATGTGGGAGGTACATTCCGGGAAACCGGGACCGACCTTCCGGTAAGGAACCCTTATTCAGGGGAGATCGTTGCCGGGACATACCTGGCCGGGAAATCTGAGCTGGAAGATGCTATCCGGAAAGCAGAGGAGGTATCAGGAGAGTTACAGGCATTACCCGGCTATTACAGATACAATATTCTGGAAAGCATTTCTTCCATGATCTCAGCCGAACGTGAACGACTTGCCAGTGTGCTGGCCATGGAATCGGGGAAACCGCTGAAGTATGCTCTGGGAGAAATTGATCGCGCCATCCAGGTTTTTCATGTTGCGGCAGAAGAATCAAGACGCCTTCCACGGGAATATATAGGTCTGGACTGGACTCCTGCCGGCAGTGGGAAGGAAGGTCTGGTAAAATATTTCCCGCTTGGACTGGTGGCCGGTATTTCTCCGTTTAATTTCCCTCTGAATCTTGCGGTTCATAAAATTGCTCCCGCTATGGCTGCCGGGAATTCCATTATTCTGAAACCCGCCCGGTCAACTCCGCTGTCGGTTCTTGAACTTGCAAAGCTGATCAACCGGAGCGGATGGCCTGCCGGTGGTGTTTCCATCCTGCCCATGGACCGGAAGGCCGGGAACCAGCTGGCGACCGATGAACGGTTTCATATGCTATCATTTACAGGTTCACCCGAAGTGGGATGGGCCATGAAAAGCCAGGCAGGGAAAAAGAAAGTGTTGCTGGAACTGGGCGGGAATGCCGGTGTGGTGGTATCCCGTTCTGCCGATCTTGGTACGGCTGTGAGCAAATGCCTGTCGGGTGGTTTTGCCTATTCCGGTCAGGTGTGCATCCATGTGCAGAGGATTTTTGTACATACAAATCTGTTCGATTCATTTATTGAGAAATTTGTGGCCGGTGCGGAAAAACTGAAGTATGGAAACCCCCTGGATCCTGATACCGATATTTCCGTGATGATTGATGAAGAAAATGCCCTGAGGGTGGAGGAATGGATCAGAGAAGCGGAGAAAGGGGGTGCAAAAGTCCTTTGCGGAGGAAAAAGAAGGGGCAGCTTTGTGGAACCGACGATTCTTACCGGAACCCTTCCTGATATGAAAGTATGGGCCCTGGAGGTATTTGGGCCGGTGGTGAGTGTGGAACCCTTTGATGATTTTTCCGAAGCCATCCGTATGATCAACGATTCGAGATACGGGTTACAGGCGGGAGTTTTTACCCGCGATCTGGCCGAGGAACAATATGCTTTTGAATATACCCGTACCGGCGCAGTGATTATGAATGATGTGCCCACATTTCGTATCGATCATATGCCTTACGGAGGAATAAAAGATTCGGGATTCGGAAGAGAAGGAGTGAAATATGCCATTTCTGAAATGATGGAACCCCGGTTGCTGGTGCGCTCCCGTTTGATTTAGAATACATTTTATCCGGATTGATGACTTTGGTGCAATATTTGTACGCCTGTGATAGGATTTTTATTATCCCTGAGAAAATTGTTCATTAATTTTTCTTATTTTCACCCCCTTAAAATTTACCCTGTACAGGCAAATGGGACTGAAAGAGGGAAAATGTCGGAGGATTGAGTAAAGGATGAATGCATTATTGTTATTGAAGGGTTTGCTTATTGGGTTGGCAGTATCGGTGCCTCTCGGTCCCATGGGCATGGTATGTGTAACGCGCACTCTGAACAACGGAAGATACAGCGGATTTTTTTCCGGATTAGGGGCTGCTACGGCCGATACCATTTTTGCGCTGGTCACCGGATTCGGAATTACGTATATCATTAATTTCATTCACCAGCAGGAACTTTACTTTCAGACTCTGGGCGGAATATTTATCATGTATTTCGGCTGGCGCCTTTTCAGCACCAATCCTGTGAAAAAATTCAGAAGCAAAAAAGTGTCAAGAAACAACCTGGTACAGGATTTCGTTTCCGTGTTGCTGTTCACCCTTTCCAATCCCATGGCCATTCTGTTGTTTCTTGGTATTTTTACCGCCTTGAATGTGGTACTTGACCAGACCAGCCTGTTACAGAATATTATTCTGTTTACGGGAGTGTTTGTGGGGGCTTCCCTCTGGTGGTTTTTTCTCAGTTCACTGGTATACAGTTTGCGTACGCGCCTGCGTCTGCGCGGATTGCTCTGGGTAAACCGAATTTCAGGCGGTTTTCTGGTACTGGTAGGGTCGATTGTGATCATCAGCCTTTTCTTTCCCCACTAGTTACTGCCAGCATCCTTTTCCTTATTATTGATTCATGCATTGAACATTCCCATTGGCGGATTGTTTCCTGTTGATTGAGTTGGATAGACTAAAAACCGGAAATATGAAAACAATCAGGCCAGGCATGACCATACTGGCGGGGTTTGTCTTTACATGGTCATCATGCAATCAGGGTTCCGGCGGGACCAGAGCAGAAACGAAA
>DQWH01000073.1 GCA_011042635.1 Bacteroidota bacterium
AAGTTCTCTTACCGGGTCCCAGAAAATTTCCTGAAAACGGACCACACAATCATTCTCCACCTTGATCCCTTCACTTTCCAGCAATTGCTGCATCATATTCCGGCCCATGAAATGATGTTTGCCGGTAAGCAGCCCGTTGCGGTTCACCACTCTGTGGGCGGGAATCGTTTCATCCACGGTGTGGCATTTGTTCAGGGCCCATCCCACCATGCGGGCCGACCGGCCGGAACCCAGGTAGCGTGCAATAGCTCCGTAAGAAGTAACCCTTCCGGGAGGGATCAGACGGGTTACCGCATACACCTTTTCAAAGAAACTGTTATTCTCTGTCATCGGGCAGGTCGGTTATTTCTTTTTCAGGATCGAGGCTAAATCTCAGATAATGGATGGGAAGTCCCTGTTCCAGGAACTGGGTTTCATAAAAGGTACGGATCGACAGGATATCATCGGCCAGTCCCGATCCGTACAGATCGTCGGTAGTCAGCAGGGGTTCCAGTCCGTTGTTTTTTAGAAGCTTCAGGGTATAGGTATAAAGAGGCCGGCTATCGGTTTTCAGGTGGATGAGCGCCCCCGGCCTGATCATCCGGCGGTAGGTATTCAGAAAGCGGGGAGCGGTAAGCCGCTTTTTGCTCCTCCTGCGTTTGAGCTGGGGATCGGGGAAGGTCAGCCATATTTCCGAAACCTCTCCGGGAGCGAAAAAAGACGTTATGAACTCGATGCGTGTTCGGAGAAATCCCACATTAGACATACCGGCTTCCAGTGAATTTTTGGCACCTCTCCACATCCGGGCTCCCTTGATATCCACCCCCAGGAAATTTTTGTCCGGATATTTTTTTGCCAGCCCCACGGTATACTCGCCTTTACCGCAGCCCAGTTCCAGCACCAGAGGCTGTGAAACGGGGAAAAAACGGGTATTCCACTTTCCCTTCAGGGGGTGGTCGCGTTGGAACACTTCCTCAAACGGAGGCTGTACCACATGCGGGAAACGCCCCATCTCCTCGAATTTCTGTAATTTTCCTTTTCCCACGGGCGGAGATTAGGGTTCGACTTTCTCTATCCTGAGTCCGATATCGGTGATATGTTTGAGAATATCGCGTCGCATGGCTTGTTTGATCTCAAACCGATACATACCGGGGTAGGGAAACTTCACGCCCATTTTGTAAGGTGCCTGTACAAAGTACAAATCTCCCAGACCGCTCCCGTACCATTTGCCGTTTTCATCGGCCAGCAAGCATTCCAGTGTGTCTGTCACGAAATGTCCGCTGGGAGCAGTGGTGGTAATGAACAGGAAAAGATTCCGGTTTTCGTATTTTCCGGAGTTTCTGATATTGATAAAGACGTGATGTGCCGAGGCGGTGTCTTCTATGGGTACATTGAATATGACGGGCTGTTCTTTGGACCATTCTGCCGAAGGCAGGCGGGTGTTCTTTTCATACACCCGGTGCGGATCACAGGCGGTTGTTATCCATAATCCGGTTATGATGATCAACCCAACGGTTTTCCCTCGCATGTCCATCATGAATTTCGTTTTTCTTTCCGGTTGGGACGGTTTTTCCCCCTTTTCCTGCTCCCGCCTTTCTTTTTCCGGTTCTTTGAGAACCTTTCAGGGTCGTCATTGTGGAGGTCATTGCCTGTCTGTCCCGGAGCAACTCCTATGTTGACCACCTCTTCTATGATTTTTTTCACGGGTATTCCTTTCCGGTTCATGGCAATAATCTCGTTTACCCGGTCTACCGAAAGGCATACCTGCCTGCCGGCCGATTCTTTTTCGGTGGAATACCACATCATACGACTGAACACATCGGTTTTCTGGTGATACAGAGGACCTTCTTCGGTTTCCAGCACGATCGATCCGTCGGGAAAATCGCGGGTGGCGTCGAGATAACATTCCAGTTCGTAATTCAGGCAGCATTTCAGCTTACCGCATTGACCCGCCAGTTTCTGGGGATTCAGCGACAGTTCCTGTTGGCGGGCAGCCCCCGTGGTAACCGACACGAAATTTGCTATCCAGGTAGAACAGCAAAGTTCCCGTCCGCAGGGACCGATCCCTCCGATACGCCCGGCTTCCTGCCGTACACCGATCTGGCGCATCTCGATCCGGATGCGGAATTCTTCCGCCAGTACCTTGATGAGTTCCCTGAAATCGACCCGTTCGTCGGCTATGTAGTAGAAAATAGCTTTGGTTTTGTCTCCCTGGTATTCCACATCACCGATCTTCATATCCAGATTCAGGTCGGCGGCGATTTTCCGGGCTTTGATCATAGTGCTGTGCTCCAGCCTGATGGCCTCTTTCCATTTCTGAAGATCGGCTTCCTTGGCTCTCCGGTAGATCTTTTTCATGTTTTCATCCTCCGGATCCACCCGGTATTTTTTCATCTGCAGGGCGACCAGCTCCCCGACCAGGGAAACAATTCCGATATCATGCCCGGGTGATGCCTCCACCGCTACAATATCGCCCTTTTTCAGCCTGAGCTGGTGTACATTTCTGTAAAATCCCTTACGGGTATTTTTGAACTTGACTTCCACAATGTCGAAACTCCTGGCAGTATCGGGAATATCCTGTAACCAGTTGTATGTATTCAGGTTTGAACAACTGTCAAGACTAACAGGAGAAACCTCCCCGGTTTGTTCCAGGGTTTTGTCCTGCATGCAACGTTTACATATCCTTCCATTGATGATCACCGGTTCCTTCATGGTTTTCCGTTTTCAGGCTTTCCTGCAGGGAACAAAGTTAATCAATTCTCACGGTAGATCAATTCTGACAGCTTCAGGCTCAGGTCAAGAAATACGATCCGCGCGTAAGCATTGGCTTCGATATGCCGGATGGCCTCATTGAATTCCCGGGTGATTGCCTCAATATTCCCGGCATGTATGAAGGCAGAGAACTTATGTGAGAAATTCTCTTCTTCTTTATTCATGAAAACCAATTCCTGTTTTTTATCGGCCATCATTCCCAGGAACAGGTTTTCACGGATCATCCGCAGACCATATACCAGGAACTCTTTCTGCTTTTCCCGTCCGAGGGCGGATATTTCATCCACCCATGAGAGGAGCTCCGGCATCTTTTCGTTGCATTTGAACGAAAGTCGCATCAGGGAGATGAACTGCCTGAGGCGTTCCTGGTTTTCTTCTTTCAGCCTGACCGTTTCCATGGCCCGGTACATATCCCCCCTGGCCAGCCTTATCACTTCTTCGAGCTCCTTCCCGGGAAGGGCATACCTTGCTGCTATAGTATTTTTCAGTGACTCATGGTCCACCGGCGGAAGTACGAATATCTGGGTGCGGCTGGTCACGGTGGTCAGCATCGATTCAGGATTCTCGGCCACCAGGATGAATACGGTCCCTTCCGGGGGTTCCTCCAGGATTTTTAATATTTTATTGGCCGCCTGCTGGTTCATTTTTTCGGGATACCAGATGATCATCACCTTGTATTCCGATTCATAGGTCTTCAGACTGAGTTTTCTGAGGATTTTCCCTGATTCAGCGGTGGTGATGATCCCTTGCTGGTTTTCAAAGCCCAGCTGCTCATACCAGCGGTTCAGAGTGAAATACGGTTCTTCCAGGAACAATTCCCTCCACAGAGGAATGGCATCATCGCTTACAGGTTCTTTCACATCCAGTTTTTTCCCTTTGTTCACCGGAAAAACAAAATGCAGGTCGGGGTGAATGAGCTTCTTGTATTTGAGGCAGGAAGGGCAGGTCCCGCAGGAATCTTCTTCCCCGCGGTTATTACAGGAAATATACTGTGCCAGCGCTACCGCCAGAGGCAAACCGCCATAACCCGGAGGACCCGCCAGCATGAGAGCGTGGGGAAGACGGTTTTCCCGGATCATGCGGATGAAACGGTTTTTAAGCTCTTTCTGCCCTGTTACTTCGCTGAATTTCATTCGTGTAACTTTTTCTTGCCGGCCGGAAAAGTAACCTCACAGCAGGTGCGGGGATTTCTTTTACCGATAAATTGCCAATCCCCAAATATCTTAATATTTTTGCCTACCTGAAAATCGGAAATGCATTTATTTAAGATATTCACTAATCCGGAAAACAATGAAGAACATTGACAATTATCCGTTCAAGGGCAAAAAAGTCATCATGCGTGTGGATTTTAACGTTCCATTGAACAGCCAGCTCGAGGTAACCGATGATACGAGGATCAGGGCCGCCCGCCCAACGATTCTGAAGGTGCTGGAGGAAGGCGGTTCCGTGATCCTGATGTCCCACCTGGGCCGGCCTAACGGAAAACCCCAGGAAAAATTTTCCCTGAAGCATGTGGTTCCCACTGTGGAAAAGGTGCTGGGGAAAAATGTGATCTTTGCCGATGATTGTGTGGGAGAAAAAACAGCAGAAATGGCCGCCGCTCTGAAACCCGGCGAAGTCATGCTGCTCGAAAATCTGCGGTTCTATGAGGAGGAGGAAGGGAAACCCTATCACCTGGCGAAAGATGCCTCCGAAGAAGAAAAGAAGGCGGCTAAGGTACAGGTAAAGGAAAAACAGAAGGAATTTGTTAAAAAACTGGCTTCCTACGCCGATTGCTATGTGAACGATGCTTTCGGAACAGCGCACCGTGCCCATGCTTCAACTGCCCTTATTGCCGCTTATTTTCCCGAGGACAGCATGTTCGGATATCTTATCCGCAATGAGCTGGATGCCATGGACAAAGTGCTGCACCATCCCGAAAACCCCATGACGGCTATCATGGGTGGGGCTAAAGTTTCGGATAAAATCATGGTGATCGAAAACCTGCTCGAACGGGTAGACAACCTGATCATCGGAGGAGGCATGACCTATACGTTCATCAGGGCCCTGGGAGGGAAAACAGGTAATTCGCTGGTGGAGGAAGATAAGCTGGACCTGGCCATTCAGGTTATGGAAAAAGCAAAACAAAAAGGGGTAAACCTGCTGTTGCCTGTGGACAATGTGGTTGCCGATAAATTCGACAACAATGCCAACCGCAAAGTTTGTCCTGTTGATCAGGTGGAAGATGGTTGGATGGGTCTGGATATTGGTGAGGAAACCATCCGGCTGTTCAGCGAAGTGATCATGAAATCGAAAACCATTCTGTGGAACGGACCCATGGGCGTGTTCGAAATGCCCAATTTCCGGAATGGTACGGTGGAAATAGCCAGAGCCATTGCCGCCGCCACGGAAAAAGAGGCTTTCAGCCTGGTGGGGGGCGGCGACTCAGTGGCTGCCGTGAACCAGTTCGGCCTGGCCGGTAAAGTGAGTTATGTATCCACCGGCGGCGGAGCCATGCTGGAATATATTGAAGGGAAAGAGCTCCCCGGGATAAAGGCCATCAAAGGATAAAGAAGACGGATTCCGTACCCGTGTCCGGTTCACAGGAGAAAAACAGAGAGCTGTCTTAAAAGTCAGGAATAATTTAACAACGAAGGACACGAAGGGAATCATAAAGGATTTTTTACCAGGACTATAAACTTTATGTCCTTCGTGCGTACCTGCCTGCTGCCGGAAGGCAGGGCAGGCGGGCAGGGAATCTTTTGTGGATAAGAACACTTTTTAAGCAGTCTCTTCTAACCATCAGGACCAATTTTTGTTATAACTTTGAAGAAGGTGAGACGTTTCGATGTAAAAATCGTCATGCTATGAAAAAGTTACCGGTTTTCCTGTGGATTATTGGACTGATGGTTGCTTCCTGCAGCAAGAAGGACGAGCCCGTTCCCGTTTCGGGAACGGTTACCCTCGATTCCCGCATGTACTTCAACAGCGAAACACAGAACTATTACATGTACGGATTCGATTTCGACCTGGCAAAAAAGGTGAAATACGAAAGAATGGTCAGCGGGGCCGGAACCGACCTTGTGCTGTCGGCCCTTCCCGGGGTGGGTGAGGGTCCTGAAGGAGGTTATTTTACCAGCCCGCATAACGAAGAAGCCTTTTACCTGGCCGGTTCTTTTGGCAGTTCTGAAGATGCCGGGGATTTCTATCACAGCCTGCAGAGTTTTGCCCTGCCCGTGTTTGACGAATGGGCCAACCCGGTCCTTCCCGATCAGGTGTGGATTATACAGACAAAGGAAATGACTTATGCAAAATTGTGGATCCGTTCGGTGGAGGTGGCGGGGCCTTCGGGTGACGAATATGTGGAATGCTCCTTCGAATGGACGTATCAGCCCGACGGATCCATGTTCTTCCCGGAATGAAGCAACCGTTTTCCACCGGCGATATCATCAGGAACCATACTGCCCGGGAATTTGAAGAAAAAGCCCTGGAAGTTTTCAGGTTCCAGGCCAAAAATAACGAAGTATACCGGGAATACCTGCAGTATCTCGGCATCAGTCCCGGGTCTGTTGGAAGGCTTTCGGAAATTCCCTTTCTCCCGGCCCGTGTGTTCAAAACACGGCGCGTAATATGCGGTCACGGGAAGCCGGAGGCGGTTTTTACCAGCAGCACCACCACCGGTTCCGTTCCTTCCCGGCATGAAATCACCGACCTGTCCATGTACCGGCGGTCACTGTTCACCGGTTTTGAGAGGGTTTACGGTCCTGTTGAGGACTGGTGTATCCTGGCCCTTCTTCCGTCATACCTGGAACGGAAGGATTCTTCCCTGGTGTTTATGGCCCGGGAATGGATCGAACGAAGCCGGCATCCGCAAAGCGGTTTTTTTCTTGATCATACCGGTGAGCTGACAGAGATACTGAACCGACAACAGAAATCAGGCGAAAAAACTCTGCTCCTGGGCGTAAGCTTTGCTTTGCTCGACCTGGCCGAAGAAGGACCTTTCGGATTTTCCCGCATTACCGTGATGGAAACCGGAGGTATGAAAGGCCGGCGCAGGGAAATGACCCGCCAGGAACTGCACGGGATGCTGAAAAAAGGACTGGGAATCAAAACCGTGCATTCTGAATACGGGATGACCGAACTTCTTTCCCAGGCCTATTCCACCGGCAACGGCCTGTTTTATCCTCCTCCGTGGATGGGGATATTTATCCGAGACCGGTACGATCCCTTTGCCAGGGTGCCTGACGGCACCACCGGAGGGATCAATGTGATCGACCTGGCCAACATGAAATCGTGTGCCTTTGTAGAAACAGAGGACCTGGGCAGGCGTTTACCCGGCGGAGGTTTTGAGGTACTCGGCCGCTACGACCAGAGCGAGATCAGGGGATGTAACCTGATGGCCGGGTAAACCTGGCCCCGGTTCTTCCGGTAAATCAGTGATTATTTACCGGTTTCCCATTTTTCCGTGATATTTTCCGGAACGGCATCCCTGTGCACCATGATGGCAATGGTTTTCAACTGGACGTATGGGACCGACATCCGCAGAAAGCCTCCGGATTCGTTGCTTTCAGGTCCGTATGAGTTCTTGGTAATATAATAGCGGTTACCGTTCCGGTCTTCGGAAATGCCCACGATGTGCATCAGGTGGTCGTCGGTGGTGAGAAAGTTGTTAAATGTTTCCTGCCGCATCTCCTGGGTTACCTCCTTTTCCGGGAAGGGGGCTTTGAAGATGTTTTCCCGTTCTTCGGCCGTCATGTCATCCCATTCCTTTTCGGGAAGAATAGCCAGCCCGTTCCGGTGCGACATTCCCTGCTCGCTCACATCGCCGTCCCAGGCTACCGTATAGCCGTTCATCAGGGCATGATCGATCACTTCCATCATTTCTTCCACAGGCAGGTTGTAATACAGATCGCCCGACCAGTTATCGGGTACTTCCAGGTTGATCTTTTCATAGAAAGGATGATGGGTGTAGGAAGTGATCTCCACGTACTGCTCCGGATCGAATCCGGTGGATTCCATATAACTTTTCGGTGTAAAGGTTTTTCCTTCCGCGGTAAAAGCTGAAGGTTCTTCTCCCAGGTAGGTTTCCGCCACTTTCCGGAAACCTTCATGCCATACCGGGCTGAGGGTGCGGATACGTCCTCCGGTCAGTCCGTCAAGGAATCCCCTTAGCACGGCCGACAGTTCTCCATGATTGTGGGTGTCGGATCCGTAGTTTTTCCCCGGATACACGGTTTCGGGAACAAATCCGTGTTCTTTTACCACGTTCATCACATCGTGTGCCTGGCCTCCCTGGCCGAAATTGGCCATTCCGTGATAGCGTATGTACAGATCGGCTTTGTTGAGGTATGCGTGTTTAACGAAATACATTTCCGACAGATCCGTCTCGGGCAGTCCCATCCTCATCAGTTCTGACTCGATAAATGAGGTGGTGGCGAAGGCCCAGCAGGTACCAGTTCTCTGCTGATTTTTCACCGCACTGGCCGGCAATTTCACCAGATCGGTGAATCCGTATCCGTCTTCTTTTTTTTCTCCCCTTTTTTTCTGGGCGGTGAGGGTGCCGGGAATCAGAAACAGGGAAATCAACACCAGGGAAAGGATTTTTGTTCTCATTTTTGAAATGTTTTTATGGGTTAATATCGAATTGGTTAAATATGTGTTACTCCTCCTGAAACGATAAATTTCATGGCTTCCGCCGAAGGCAGGTCGAGTGGGGTGACTTCCCCGGAAGGGACCAGAAAAAGTTCCCCTGAAAAGTTATAGGAATGGGGGAAATACACGGCCACCAGTTCGGTTTTCCCCAGTCGCGACAGGTCTTTCTGTGTCAGAAAGCCCAGCTTGTGGAGATTGGAAATGTTGTTCACGCGCACCAGTACGGGTTGTGTGAACTTTTTTTCCTTGCCCATAAAGGCCGACAGCAGGTCATGAATGGACGAATAGATTACCTTTAGGAGGGGAAACCGCTCCAGAATGCCTGCCATCAGCTTTTTGATGGGCCGGAAGAGGATTGACTGGGTAATAAACCCAAGCAGGGTGATCAGCAGAAAAATGGTGATCAGTCCCAGGCCGGGAATTCTAACCTGCAAGAAACTGTAGATCCATTCACTGAGCAAACCGTCAATAAACTTGAAAACCACATACACCACATATGCGGTTACTCCCAGAGGGGCAACAACCAGAAGCCCCTGAAGGAAATACCTGCCGATTCGTTTCATGGTGATATTATTTTTTTAATAATTCTTTTTGCCTGTACAAAGGTAAACTTTTCACCACTTCATTCCAGGAATGGTCAATCCATTGCCGGATGAGGCCTCCGGGTATGGACCCGTCCAGCATTACAGTATTCCAGTACTTCTTGTTCATATGGTACCCGGGCAATACCGCCGGATACTGTTCCCGCAGGATGACAGCTTTTTCCGGGTCACATTTGAGATTGACAGAATGCGGGTTCTCCAGATTCAGCAGGGCGAACATTTTTCCACCTACCTTGAATACCAGGGTAGACTCATCGAAGGGAAATTCTTCCGTAACATCTTTTTTCCCAAGGCAGTATTCTCTTATCTCTTCCAGGTTCATGACAGGATATCGGGATAAATGGCGTCTTCAATATGATCTATCTCGTTGCGGTTGGGATGGCATATCACTGATATCACATCGAAACGGGCTTTCAGATCGATGCCGGTTTTTTCTATGTAACAATGGGCGGCTTCCACCAGGAGGCGCTGTTTTCTGGGGGTGATCGATTCAAAAGGGAGCTCAGGTGAATCGGAACGTCGGGTTTTCACCTCCACGAAAACCAGGGTATCGCCTTTTACGGCAATTATGTCAATTTCCCGGTGCCTGTCGTGCCAGTTCCGTTCCAGAATCCGGTACCCTTTGTTGCAGAGGTGGGTGGCAGCAAGCTCTTCACCGTACCTGCCTGCTTCGGTTGATTTTTTATTATCGTGTTTGCCTGATCCGGCCATTTGCATTCAGCATTATTTTCCGTTAGTCCATACCCGGCTCTATCCGTGTGACACTTCCCGGTGAGCGGGCATGAACCGAAGCCGGCAGCCGGTCTGTGCCACTTCCATTTCCACGGTCCTTCCCAGGATTAGCGCCAGGTTGGGCTTGCGATGACCTGCCGGGAATCCGAAGGATACCGGATATCCGGCATCCTCTGTATACCCGGCCACAATATTTTCTGCATTTTTCCCGAAGGGTATTTCATTGTCACGCATCCGATCGAATCCGCCTGCGATTAGCCCCTTCAGGGAGTCCAGCCGGTTTCCCAGCCACAGGTTGTTCATCATGCGGTCTATATGATACAGGTATTCGTCCACATCTTCCAGGAACAGAATACGGTGACCGGTCCGGAGGTCGTAGGAAGTTCCCCGCAGGCTGTACAATACCGAGAGATTCCCCCCGCAGAGTATGCCGCGGCATATGCCGGGACGGTTCAGGGGATTGGGTTCCCAGCGGTATTCCACCGGCTCGCCGAAGAGGGCTTTCCGCAGGCTTTCCATTCCTTCGGGATCGGCATGCTCCCCGCCGAAATGCAGGGCCATGGGAGCATGCATGCTTTCCACCTGAAGGTTTGTTTGCAGGTGAACATGCAGGGCGGTAATATCGCTGAAACCGGCCAGCCATTTGGGTGAACGCATGAAAGCGGAAAAATCGAGATAGCGGAGCAAACGGGCCGTACCGTACCCGCCGCGGGCAAAAAGGATCAGCCGGATATCGGGGTTATCGAGCATTTCCTGCAGATCGGCCAGCCTTTCGCGGTCGGTTCCCGCAAACTGACCGTGCCTGCCGTACATGTGCCTGCCCACAACAGGCTCCAGTCCCCATTTCTGGAGGGTTTCCAGGCACGCTTTCATTTCGTCGGGTGATACCGTACGGGCCGGGGCCATTACCCCCGCCTTCATCCCGCGCTGCAAGTATTCAGGGCTGATCATTCGTGAAACTTGAAAATACTTGTATCTTTGCCAGCATCTAAAAATAACCATTCTTGCAGGAACTATCCATATCTGTGTCATGAAAAAGTTCAAGCGACACCTCATTACTTCCGCCCTTCCCTACGCCAACGGTCCCATTCATATCGGCCACCTGGCCGGCGTATATGTTCCTTCCGACATTTATACCAGGTATCTGCGCCTGAAAGGGGAGGATGTTATTTCCATCTGCGGATCGGACGAGCATGGCGTTCCCATCACACTGAAAGCCAGACAGGAAGGTGTAAGTCCGCAGGAAATTGTCGACCGTTACCATGCCCTCAATAAAAATTCTTTTGAAAAACTGGGCATTGCCTTCGATATATATGCCCGCACCTCTTCCCCGGTGCATTATGAAACGGCTTCGCAGTTTTTCAGGACCTTATACGATAAAGGCGGGTTTATTGAAAAAACCACCGAACAATACTACGATGAGGAAGCAGGTCAGTTCCTGGCCGACCGGTACATTACGGGTACCTGTCCCCACTGCGGACATGATCATGCTTATGGTGATCAGTGTGAACACTGCGGCACTTCGCTGAGTCCTACCGACCTGATCAATCCCCGCTCGGCTATCAGCGGCAGCAAACCTGTTCTGAAGGAAACACGGCACTGGTACCTGCCTCTCGACAAACACGAGCCTTTTCTCAAAAAATGGATACTGGAAGAACACAGGGAGTGGAAACCCAATGTATACGGGCAGTGTAAATCGTGGCTCGACCAGGGTTTGCAACCCCGGGCAGTAAGCCGCGATCTCGACTGGGGGGTACCGGTT
The DNA here is from genome assembly GCA_011042635.1 of Bacteroidota bacterium. Lineage (GTDB taxonomy): Bacteria > Bacteroidota > Bacteroidia > Bacteroidales > VadinHA17 > HyVt-105. The sequence goes on from DQWH01000073.1 coordinate 11,479, forward strand.
CCTGTGGAAGGGGCCCAGGGGAAAGTATTGTACGTATGGTTCGATGCCCCCATCGGATACATTTCCGCCACACGGGAGCTGACCACCGAATGGGAAAAATACTGGAAAGACCCGGCCACCCGTATGATCCATTTCATCGGGAAAGACAATATCGTTTTCCACTGCATCATATTTCCCGTCATGCTCCGGGCCGAGGGAAGCTATATTCTTCCCGACAATGTACCCGCCAATGAATTTCTGAACCTGGAAGGAGACAAGATTTCCACTTCCAGGAACTGGGCCGTGTGGTTGCATGAGTACCTGGAGGAATTTCCCGGGAAGGAAGATGTATTGCGGTATGTGCTGTGTGCCAATGCTCCGGAGACCAAAGACAATGATTTTACCTGGAAAGATTTCCAGTCAAGGAACAATAACGAACTGGTTGCCGTGCTGGGAAATTTCGTGCACCGGGCCCTGGTACTGACGCACAAATATTTCGAAGGCAAAGTGCCGGAAAGGAAAATGCTTACCGGTTTCGACCGGAAGGTGCTGCAAGAGATGGGATCCATTAGGCAACGGGTCGAGAAGAGCCTGGATCAGTTCCGTTTCCGGGAAGCTCTGAACGAGGCCATGGGAATGGCCCGGCTGGGAAACAAATACCTGGCCGACACCGAGCCATGGAAAGTATTCAAAACCGATCCCGTACGGGTACAGACCATTCTGAACATTTCCCTGCAGATTACGGCCGGTCTGTCGATTTTGCTTGCCCCCTTCATTCCCTTTACCATGAAAAGGCTGCAGGATTTTCTGAATCTCGAAAAATCCTCGTGGGACCTGGCCGGAAGCGATCATCTCCTGCTGGCGGGTCATCCGGTCAAAACGCCTGCTTTGCTGTTTGAAAAAATAGAGGATGCCGTGATTGAAAAACAGGTGAGCAAGCTCGTGGCCACCCGACACGCCAACAACGGTGGAAAAGCCTCTGCCGTTCCGCCTGTCAGGGAAACCATATCGTACGAAGATTTCATGAAGATGGATATCCGCACGGCCACCGTGGTGGATGCGGTGAAGGTCCCCAAAACCAAGAAGTTGCTGAAGCTTACGTTGGATACGGGAGTTGACCGCCGTACCGTGGTGTCGGGCATTGCCGGGGTTTTCGATCCGGCCGAACTGGTTGGCAGGAAAGTGTGTGTACTGGCCAATCTTGCCCCGCGGCGGATCAAAGGGATCGAGTCGAACGGTATGATCCTGATGGCCGAGGATACCGAATCGCGACTTTATCTGATCTCCCCTCCGGATGACACTCCCGACGGATCGGAGGTAAAATAGCTTGCCCTGAGGAAGATTATGTTATCAGGGGAATAACAGATAACATGCTGACAAAACAGCCGGCAACTACGTAGGCAGCTACGTTGCAATCTACGTAGTTGTAAGCCATCCCGAATTTGCGTGTCATTATGATAGATGTGTTATTATATTTTTAAGGGTATTTTGCAAAAAAGAAGGTTGCTCCGGCGGGTTTGCCCTGACATGGCTTTTGAACGAAAAAGAAACAAAAATCCGTCGCATCCTGTTTTTTGGTTTGGAGCCGGGGGTATAGGTTGGCCCCGAAGCCTCTGCGCCCTTATCCGTTTTGGCCGGATATAAATAATTTCAAAATAAACAACGCGCCCTGCCTTTTGCAATGGCAGTATCACAAAAAACCGTTGGGAATTCCATATATTTGAACGTTGATTTGCTCAATGACCAGCCTATGAAGGAAGAAGAAACTGTGCGTGTGCGTTTTGCTCCCAGTCCCACGGGACCATTGCATATCGGCGGGGTGAGAACGGCCCTGTACAATTATCTGTTTGCCAGGAAATACAGGGGGACCATGATCCTGAGGATTGAAGACACCGACCGGAACCGGTTTGTGCCGGGGGCCGAGGAATATATCATTGAATCGCTCAAATGGTGCGGCATACAACTTGATGAAGGGGTGGAGGAAGGTGGGCCTGCCGGACCCTACCGGCAATCGGAACGCAGGGATATATACCGGGAACATGTCATGAAGCTGGTAGAGACAGGTTGGGCCTATTATGCCTTTGATACTCCCGAAGAACTGGAGGATAAAAGACAGGAGGCCGCCGCCGCAGGGAAAGACATTTTCCAGTACGATATCCATACCCGGATGGACATGTGCAACTCGCTTACCCTCGAAAAAAAGGAAGTGGACAGGCGACTTCAGTCGGGCGACTCTTTTGTTATCCGTTTCAAAATGCCGGAAAATGAAGAGATCAGGTTTTCCGACCTGATCCGGGGCGAGATCCGTGTGCTTTCCGATACGCTGGACGACAAGGTGCTTTTTAAATCCGACGGGATGCCTACTTACCACCTGGCCAATGTGGTGGACGATCATCTGATGTATATCAGCCATGTGATCCGGGGCGAGGAATGGCTGCCTTCGCTTCCCCTGCATGTAATGCTGTACCGTGCTTTTGGATGGAACCCTCCCCGGTTCGCACACCTTCCCCTGCTTCTCAAACCCACAGGTAAGGGAAAACTGAGCAAACGTGACGGCGATAAAATGGGCTTTCCTGTTTTTCCCCTGGAATGGAAGGGACCTAATGGAGAAACTGCCCCGGGTTACCGGGAATCGGGATATTACCCTGAGGCCTTTGTGAATATGCTGGCCCTGCTGGGATGGAATCCCGGCGGTGAGAAGGAACTGCTGAGTATGGATGAGATGATTGGCCGGTTCTCACTGGAAAGAGTGGGGAAGGCCGGAGCCCGTTTCGATCCCGGAAAGGCCAGATGGTTCAACCATCAGTATCTTATCAGGAAAGATCCTGAAACCCTGGCCCGGGAATTCCGGCCTTTGCTTGACGAAAAAGGCGTACAAACGCGTTTTGACAGGCTGGTCCGTATCGTGGTCATGGTCAAAGACCGGGTGGATTTTGTGCATGAGCTTTGGAGAGAAACCTGGTTTTTCTTCCTGCCGCCGCAGGAATATGATGAAAAAATGGTAAAGAAACGATGGAAACCGGAAACCCCCGGAATACTGACCCGCCTGGGCGAAAGTCTGGCAAAAACGGAACCTTTCAGAGCAGCGGAACTGGAAGCGACCGTTAAGAATTTCCTGGAAATGGAGCATCTGGGAATGGGCCAGGTAATGAATCCCCTGAGGCTTGCCCTGGTGGGTGCCATGGCCGGTCCCGGGCTGTTTGAACTCTGTGAAATACTCGGCCGCGGGGAAGTAATGAAACGAATTGAACGGGCCTGCCGTACAATAAGCACATGATCCCTTTCCCTCATAGAAGCGATCTTATTGACCTGCATACCCACAAAATGACCGTGCCGGCAGGCGTTTTTGCTATTACCAACCTATTTGTGCAGGATATCCATAAATGGCCTCCCGGTCATGGAGCCGCTTTTTCCGCGGGAATACATCCCTGGCACCTGGAACAGGTAGACCGCAGCAGCCAGCTCAGAAAGCTCAAAACGCTGCTCGACGATCCCATGGTGGTGGCTGTGGGAGAAGCTGGTCTGGACCGGGGGGTGGATATTTCCTTTGATCTCCAGACCTCTCTTTTTCTGGAACAGGTGTGTCTGGCGGAAAAGGCCGGGAAACCCATGATTGTTCATTGTGTGCGCACCTATTCCGACCTGCTGGAGATTCTGAACCAACATACCGCCCGGGTTCCGCTGATCATACACGGTTTTCGCGGTACCAGGGAAATGGCCGAGAAATTACTCGACAGGGGGGCATACCTTTCCTTTGGTCACAGTCTGCTGCATCCAGCTTCCCGGCAGGCTCTGTTTTTTGCGGATCTGCCTCCGGAAAGGGTCTTTTTCGAAACGGATATGTCGTCTCTGGGTATCCGCGACCTGTACAAACGGGCATCGGCCCTGAAGGGCTGGAGCCTGGACGAATGGGTTGCCACTATTTACAATAATTATTCTTCCTGTTTTTCCTCTTCAGGAACCGGTTAACGAAAATACATCACATGAAAAAGGAGACTTCTGCCGGAGTCTCCTTTTTTGTAACAGGTATCAAATAAGCAAATGGCTGTCGTTCTATTCGGTGATACTGAACCTGAACACAGAGGTCTGAGTGTAGGTGTCGCCCGGTCTCAGCACCGTACCTGGGAAATCGGGTTGATTGGGTGAATCGGGGAAATGTTGTGGCTCGATGCAGAATCCTTCGCGGTAGCCATATGGTTTTCCCGCTTTCCCGGTGTGCCTTCCGTTCATGAAGTTGCCGCAGTAAAACTGAACACCGGGTTCTGTGGTAAGCAACTCAAGCACCCTGCCGGTTTCCGGATCGGTTACCCGTACCGCCAGTTCCAGGCCTTCTCCTTTCCGGGTGAGCACGAAGTTATGGTCGTATCCCAGTCCGTAAATGAGCTGGGGATGATTCTGGTCAATCCTTTCCCCGATGGGATGAGGTTCCCTGAAATCGAAAGGAGTGCCTTCCACGGGCATAAATTCGCCCGTAGGAATCAGGGTGGAATCAACCGGGGTGATATAATCGGCCATGATCTGCATATCATGATCCAGAATGGTTCCGGATCCTTCCCCGCTCAGATTGAAATAGGCATGGTTGGTGAGATTGACAATGGTAGCCTGGTCGGTGGTGGCTTTGTAGTCGATCCTCAGTTCGTCTTCATCGGTCAGTGTGTAGGTAACCCACACGTCCATGTTCCCGGGATATCCTTCTTCCATGTGGGGGGAATGATAGGTAAAGGTAACGGAATTGCCTTCTTGCTCACCTTCCCACACCTGGTCGTCAAAACCTTTGACTCCTCCGTGCAGGGTATTCGGTCCGTCGTTGAGCGCCAGCTGGTAGGTTTCCCCGTCCAGTTCAAACTGTCCTCCTTTGATACGGTTGGCGTACCTTCCCACCGTGCAGCCCAGGTTCAGTCCTTCGCCCGGATATTCTTCGGCGGTGGAAAAGCCCAGGGTGATATCCGCCCAGTTCCCTTCCCTGTCGGGGGTATAAATGGAAACGATTCTCGCACCGTAATTGGTCAGGAGGATCCTGATCCCGTTCTTATTGGTCAGGGTATACAGTTCAACCGGTTTGCTGTCAATTTCTCCCCGGAAGGTTTCCGGTTTCGGTTCATTGGGGTATTCGGGTTTAGTGCCGGTCTGGCATGCGGTGTACATCATCATGCCGGCAATCAACATCAGGAAAGTGGATTTTCTCATGGCTCTTGTTTAGATTTGGTGACAGGATGTCAAAAATAATGATTTTTCGATAAGGTGTGGAAAGGGCGGAGAAAAAACTCCGGAAAAGGTGATGTGGAAAAATTCAGGTTGCCACATACTTTTCTTTTTAATGAAAGGTTTATTTTCGTTGCAGGAAATGAAAAAAAGAAGGAAAAAAACAAAACCGGTTGTCCGTTGGTTGGTTCTGCTGGCATTAGCTGGACTGGCATTTGTGGGGATGCTGACCCTGATCACCCTGATGGGAGGCTTCGGCGCCATGCCCCGGCAGGATGAGCTAAGGAATCTGAGGGACGAACGGGCCACCCTGGTGTACAGCAGCGACGGTAAAATGATCGGGAAAATTTTTGCACGTAACCGCACTCCTGTTTCCCTGGAAGAAGTTCCGCCCCACCTGATCGATGCCCTGATTGTGACCGAAGACCTTCGTTTTTTCAGTCACAACGGGATCGACAATCGCAGCCTGCTGCGGGTATTGATAAAATCCATTCTGATGGGTAACCGGGAAGCAGGAGGGGGAAGCACTCTTACCCAGCAACTGGCCAAGAATCTGTATGGCCGTCGTAAGCTCGGATTTCTTACTATACCGGTGGCCAAGATCAGGGAGGCTATCCTGGCCCTCAGAATGGAAGAAGTGTATACCAAGGAGGAGATCCTTTCCCTGTACCTGAATACCGTCCCTTTCGGGGAAGAAGTGTACGGTGTGGAAGCTGCGGCGAACCGGTATTTCAACAAGCACGTAAAAGAGCTGGGGGCGGAAGAATCGGCCCTGCTGGTAGGCATGCTCAAGGCCAACACCTATTATCACCCCCGCCTGCATCCCGAAAGGTCCCGGGAGAGAAGAAACCTGGTACTTGAGCTGATGAAACAGCACGGGAAGATAGACAGTACCGAAGCAGTCAGGCTGCAGGGGTTGCCCCTGAAACTGGATTATTCGAACTTCAGGCTGGAGGGGCCTGCCCAGTATTTCCTTTTTCAGGTAGAGAAACAGGCGCGCGAGATACTGGCCTGTCAAAAAAAATTGGGTGAAGAAGCCGGGTGGGATATTGAAAAAGACGGTCTGAAGATCATCACCACCCTCGACCTTCGTTTGCAGGAGATGGCCCTGCGGTCGGTAAGGGAGCATCTTTCGGTAATGCAGCCGCTACTGGAAAAAGACCGGCGTATCAGAAAACTTAAGAATGATTTTTACCGTGAGCATTCCGGCCGGAACGGGGAAAAACGCCTGCGTGAAATATGGACCTGGGAAGGAACGAAAGTGGACAGCATGAGCGTAGCCGACAGCCTGTGGCATTACTATGCCATGCTGCATGCCGGCGTTTATGCCGTGGAACCTTTCACGGGGGGAATCCGGATATGGGTGGGAGGGAATCATTTCAGGTACCTGCCGTATGATCTGGTTCGGGCACGCCGTCCGGCCGCTTCGGCTTTCAAGCCATATCTGTACACGGCTGCCCTGGAAAACGGGTTCAATCCGTGCTATTATCTGGATAACGAATCCAGAATGTATCCTGAATTCGATGACTGGAAACCCGAAAATTATGACGGTACTGAAGGAGGGGAGGCGGCCCTGTGGTACGCACTGGCTCATTCGCTTAATATGCCCACGGTTGATCTGTATTTCCGGCTTGGATTTGAGCCACTGGAATACTTCTGCCTGCGTTTCGGCTTGCCTGCCCTGCCGCAGGATAAACCGGCGGTCGCCCTGGGAGCATACGATCTGTCGCTTACCGAGGCTATCAGGCTTTATGCCTGCCTGGGAGCCGGTGGAGAACTGGCGGAACCTTATATGATTGAAAAGATCATCGGACCGGAGGGGCAGGTGCTTTATAAGCATACCCGGGAGGAACCGGCCCGGGTGATGCGTGAGGAAATAGCCGGGCAGATGACAGCCATGTTGCGCAGGGTGGTCAATGAAGGCACGGCTGTTCCTCTGCGAACGGCCTGGGGTGTACAGGCCGACGTGGCTGGTAAGACCGGCACTTCCCAGGAATACAGTGATGCCTGGTTCTTCTGGTATACTTCCGGCCTGGCGGGAGGAGTATGGGTGGGAGCCCGCGATCCGGAGGTGCACTTTTCAACGGGCGGATACGGAAGCGGTACGGCACTGGCCCTACCGGTGGCGGGAAGATTGCTGAACAGGATGGAAGCACGACGTGACCTTTCCTCAGCTTACCTGCCGTCTTTTGATTTACCGTTCTTTTCCGAGTGGAGTATGAAGTGTGAAGGGATCAGGGAAAAAGATGCTTTCAGGGATGTCTGGGAAGAAATATTCGGTCGTCCCCGTTACCGTTCGGCACTCGATACGCTTGAACACAGCCGGAAAAGGCAGCTACGAGACCTGATCAGGGAACTGTTCCGAAGGAGGGATACGGAAAGGGAAAAGTGATTTTACCGGTTATTTTTTCAGACGCAGCAGGATCACGTCCCTGGCAGGTACGGTGGCTTCAAAGAAAGAGCGTGTGTTCCCGGTATTTTTTCTTGCCCATACGTCTCTTATGCGGTAGACCACCCGTAATCCAACCACCTCCCAGTCGAAGGTCAGATCGTAATCTTCATTTCCCCGGTTCAGGAAGCATATTGCCAGGTCCTCTCCCTTGAGGTCTTTGACCCAGACTTCCAGGTCTCCTTCATCCACCACTTTGAAAGCCTGGATACCCATATGGTCCTGGTTGATCTCCAGCACTTCATCATGGGTCAGGATATCGAGGGTGGTTTTATCCATATTTCTCAGGTCGTTTCCTGCCATGAGCGGGGCGGCCAGCATGCACCACATGGTAAAATGTGCCCGGTATTCATTGGGGCTCAGGTTTCCCATACCGACGATCAGCATATCCGGGTCGTTCCAGTGATCGGGGCCGGCATATTTATCCAGACCCACCTGCATGTCGAGTATCTGGGTCCATCCCAGTCCGTTGGCCTGCGATCCGTCGGGGAAGGTGCCGTTCCACGAATCGGCAATATCTCCCGTGGTGCGCCACATATGACCAATCCCCTCGCCCCATTTCCAGGGTTCGTTTTTGCCCCATTCACAGATACTGAATACCATGGGGCGCCCCGCCTTCCGGATGGCATCGCTCATGGTGCGGTATGAATCCACTGCACTCTGGGTTCCGGTGTGGCACCAGTCGTATTTCACGAAATCCACTTCCCAGCGGGCAAAAGTGCGGGCATCCTGGTATTCGTATCCCCGGCTTCCCGGTTTCCCTCCGCAGGTCTGGGTTCCGGCGCAGGCATAGATGCCCAGTTTAAGTCCCAGGGAATGAACATAATCGGCCAGAGCTTTGATTCCTGAGGGGAATCGTTCAGGGTCAGGGATGAGGTATCCCTCTTCGTCACGCCCTGAAGCCCATCCGTCGTCGATAACCACGTAGGCGTACCCGGCATCTTTCATGCCGCTGCTTACCATGGCGTCGGCGGTTTCCCTGATCAGTTGTTCGTTGATGTCCATCCGGAATGTATTCCAGCTGTTCCACCCCATGGGGGGAGTAAGGGCCAGCCCTTCAAAAGCCTGGGCTGACAGGCTTATGGGGGCCAGTAGTCCGCATACGAAAGAAAGGAGGCAGATCCGTATTTTTTTCATGGTGGGGGAATGGGTTTTGTTTTCAGAAAGATAGTAAAATACATGGAAAATACATGGGAAGTAGCCTGATAATGGTATACATAGCAGGGAATGATTACTTTCCGAAACGGGACAACGCCTCTTCCATGATGGCTTCGGTAGCAGAAGTACCGATCCTTTCGGCACCTGCTTCCTTCAGGGCCAGCAACTGATCAAGGCTGCGTATGCCCCCCGATGCTTTTACCCTTACCTTTTCGCCGGTATGTTTTCTCATCAGACGCACATCAGCTATTGTGGCACCCCGGGTAACCATATACCCGTCTTTGTCTTTGAAAAATCCGAAACCGGTGGAAGTTTTTACGAAATCCACTCCCAGTGCGCTACACAATTCACACAGCCTGATCTTGTAATGATCGGTGGGAAGATAATCGTTCTCAAAGATCACCTTCAGCAGGGCATTGTTTTCACAGGTAACCGATACGATGGCAGCGATTTCCGCTTCCACGTATTTCCAGTCTTCCTGCAACACTTTTCCAAGATTCGGTACCATATCGATTTCTTTTGCCCCGTCGTCAATAGCCTCTTCCGTTTCATAAATTTTTACTTCAATGGAACTGTTTCCATGAGGAAATCCGATGACAGAGGCTACCGGGACACCTGAATTTTCAAGATATTCAACTGCCTGCCGCACGGCATAGGGCTTGACACACATGGAAGCAACCCCGTACCGGGCAGCGGTTTTACATCCTTTTTTCAGGTCGGCATCGGTGTGTACCGGATGCAGTACCGAATGATCGATCATTTTTGCGATTTCGTCAGTTTTATTTTTATTCATTACAGGTCATTTAGTAGAAACAAGAATATAAATATACAAATCTCAATAAATCTTATGTATTTTCGTGATTTCTGTATCTTTTTTTCATTTCATACGTCTTACCTAACATTAATAAAATAATAAATCATAAAATCATTGTATGAAGCGTTACTTGTGTGTTTTTCTGATGCTCGTACTGGCTCATCAGGGATTTTCGCAGGGGTTCCCCAAAAGACTGTATACCACCCACCGTATTGATAATCCTCCGGTAATTGACGGTAATCTGGATGACGAGGCATGGATGCAGGGCGAATGGCAGGGTGATTTTATTCAGTTTGAGCCCTATGAAGGTCGGTCTCCGTCAAAGCCTACCGAATTTAACATTCTTTTCGACGACCTGTACCTGTATGTGGCCATGAAATGCTATGACCATCCAGACAGTATTACCGTCAGAATGACCCGACGGGACAATGATGACGGCGATATGGTAATGGTCCTGTTCGACAGTTACCATGATCTGCGAACCGGTTTTGTTTTCGGTGTTACTGCCGCCGGAGTGCGCCTTGATGTTATCATGTCTAATGACGGGGCCAATGAAGACGCCTCGTGGGACCCCATCTGGCAGGCCAAGACAAAGATACACGACTGGGGTTGGGTGGTCGAGATGAAAATACCCTTTACACAGCTCAGATTTGAAAAGAATTCCTCCGAGGTGTGGGGGCTGGAGGTTGCCCGGATGATCTACCGCTACAATGAAACAAACCTCTGGCAACCGATCAGTCGCACTTCCTCGGGCATCGTGCATGCCAGTGGAGAAATGACGGGACTTCAGGAAATCACTCCCCGCAAGCAGTTCGATGTGGTACCCTATGGCGTGGCAAGCTACCATACTTCGGAACCTGAACCGGGAAATCCTTTTGCCACAGGAAGAGAATTCAGATACAATGCGGGCCTTGATGCCAAAGTGGGAATTACCAACAACCTTACCCTTGATCTTACCGTCAATCCCGATTTCGGCCAGGTGGAAGCCGATCCCTCGGAAGTGAATCTGACAGCTTTCGAGACTTTCTTTCAGGAAAAAAGACCGTTCTTTATTGAAGGAAGCAGCATTACCAGTTTCAATGTGGGTCTGGGAGACGGGGAAGCAGGGAACGACAACCTGTTCTATTCCCGCAGAATTGGACGCAGGCCCCACGGCTATCCCGACCTGGAAGAGGAAGAATATGCCAGGGTTCCCAGTTTTACCAATATTCTGGGTGCGGCCAAAATTACGGGAAAAACCGAGAAGGGGCTTTCTGTGGGTATCCTGGAAAGTGTGACCGCCGAGGTGAAGGCCGAGATAGATCGTGAGGGGGAACGCCGGAGTGAAGTGGTGGAGCCTTTGACCAACTACAGCCTGGTGAGGTTACAGAAGGACCTGGACCAGGGAAACACCATTTTCGGGGGTATGGTAACTTCTACCAACCGAAAGCTGGATGGTACCGGAATAGACTGGATGCATTCGGGAGCTTATACGGGAGGGATCGATTTTACGCAGTATTTCCGGGAGAAGAGCTACCTGCTCAGCACTTCATTGATTATGAGCCATGTTACAGGCCCGGAAGAAGCCATTACCGCAACCCAGCGTTCATCGGCCCGGTATTTTCAGCGACCCGATGCAGACCATATGGAGTATGACTCAACACGGACATCCCTTACGGGCCACGGCGGTAAACTCGAGTTCGGAAAGGTTTCGGGGAATTTTAATTTCCTGTTCATGAACATATGGAAAAGTCCGGGGCTGGAACTCAATGATATGGGCTTTATGAGAGAAGCGGATTTTATACTGAACGTGCTGTGGGGAGGATACCATTTTACAGAACCGTTCAGTATTTTCAGAAGCCTCAGACTGAACAGCGATGTGGTATCGGCATTTGATTTCGGAGGGAACCTCACGGGTCTTTCCTATGAGGGAAACATACAGGCCGATTTTCTGAATCACTGGGATTTCGGGATAGGCGGAGGATACAATTTTTTCCAGCTTTCCAATACCCTCCTGAGGGGAGGCCCTTCCATGCTGTTACCGGCCGACGGAAGGCTGTGGTACTATTTGGCCACCGACCAGCGGAAAAAGGTTCATATAAAATTCCGCGGGAACCTCAACCGGGGCACAGGAGGCTATACCAAAAGAAACGGGTACTCCGTGTCGCTCATGTTCAGGCCTGTAAATACCATGACCGTTTCTCTGAACCCCTCCTTTATGAAATCAATGAATGAGTTACAGTACCTTGAAACGCTTGATCTGAACGGAGAGGAAAGTTACCTGTTTGGCACGGTGAACCAGAAAATTTTCAGCTTGTCGCTGCGGGTGAATTACAGCATACTGCCCGACCTTTCGATACAGTACTGGGGACAACCCTTCTCGGGCGATATCCGGTTCAGTGAATTCAAGATTATTACCGATCCGAAAGCCCGGAAGTATACGGATCGTTTTCATGTGTATGAGGAAGGGACAGAGATCAACTACGTTGACGGGGATTATTATGTTGACAACGGGGAATACAGCTTCGATTTTTCCAATCCCGATTTCAAGACTAACGAATGGCTGTCGAACCTGGTGGTGCGATGGGAATTCCTTCCCGGATCCACTGCCTATCTGGTCTGGTCACAGACAAGAAATTACAATGGAGAACCGGGAAGCTACAGCCTGGGAGAAAACCTGGACCGGCTTTTTACTCATGAAAAGGCGGATAACGTATTTATGATCAAGTTTTCCTATCGGATCGGCCTGAGGTAGGAATTGTCTTCCTGCTCCGGGTTCATTATCTTTGATGATGTATACCATTAAAAAGCAGAAAGATGAAAACCACGTGGCTTATGTTCCTGTTCGCATGGATGCAATCCGGGCTTTTCGCCCAGGATTATCAGAAAGATGTTATTGCCACTTCATCAGGCGATCTGGAGATTACCTTCATTGCCCACGGTACCCTGATGATGCAGTACCAGGGCAGGGTGATCCATATCGATCCGGTTTCGATGTTCGGTACCGATTATGCAAAGATGCCCGATGCCGATCTGATCCTGATTACCCATGCTCACGGCGATCACCTGGATCCCGATGCCATTGCCAGGATCCGCACGGACAAAACCATGACCATTCTGACCAACCAGTGTTTTGAACGGCTCGGGTTTGGCCAGGTGATGGCCAACGGTGACCAGAAAACGGTGTTCGGGATAAGGATCGAGGCGGTTCCCGCCTACAACTTGAAATCAGCTTACCATCCCAAAGGGGTGGGCAACGGGTATGTGTTGCATTTCGGGGATAAGAAGGTGTATGTGGCAGGGGATACGGAGAATATCCCCGAAATGAGCGATCTGAAGGATATCGATGTAGCTTTTCTGCCCATGAACCGGCCTTACACCATGACTCCCGAAATGGTGGCCGAAGCAGCCCGGAGATTCCGTCCGAAAATTCTGTATCCCTACCACTACGGCGATACGGATACCGGAAAACTGGTGGAATTGCTGAAAGACGAGGAGGATATTGAGGTGAGGATCAGGAAGATGTAGAAAATTTCTCTGTATGTGTAATTTGCATTATGTAAATTGCATAATGTAGGGTTTGCTGAAAAAGTCAGCAATTTTTGTTTCCATTTATACAGATTTACTCCGTCCTCATAAATATCTTTCCAAAAATCAACCTCAATATTAAGGACAAAAAATACTCCTTCTCATATTTCAGCAGGTTTATGACAAAAGGGATAGCGCTGATCCAGCTTTCGGATGTGTTCTGCCAGATATCGACGTACCGTTTCCCGGTTTATCCTTAACTCACGCGCTATTCTGCGTTCTGAATAACCATCCCGGAACCTGTGCAGGATAATTTTTTGCTTCGTACTCATTCTTATCATTTTTTATTCTTCTCTCATTGGTAAAAATGAGTGAAGATAAGCATTGATAAGTGGTATGGTTTTCAACTGAAATTTGGTATGGTTTTCAACCGGTATATACAATGCAGGCTGCTCTATCAGTCTTTGAATACATTGAGTCGTGGTACAATACCGATAGAATTCATTCTGCCCTGGAAATGTCGATAAAAGATTTTAATGCAATAAATAATGAACAAAAATTAGTAGCTTAACCTACTGCCCGAGAATGGGTAGAAACCTCATAACTATCAGATTAAGTCTTGACTAATTCAGGTGATATTTAAGAGTGTAAATAAATTCAAGTACCGGGGCCACATCATCTTTTGCATTGCATAAACAACATATGGTGTCCTGGTCTATATCCAAAACTCCAAAATAGACTGGTTGCCTGTCTTTCAATTTAATTATCCAAACGGTGCCTATAAAACTGAATGACCAGTTACCGAATGGATTTATCATCATCATTTCAGTAATTCTGTATCTGTCTTTATTGTCCATATAATCATATGTATAGGTATCTACTCCTTTGATGCCCCCCGGGGAAGGGGGTGGGTCAATCTGTACCGGGGTGTTCTATTAAGATCTTTTGCACCTCTTTGAATCAATTATCGGAAACGAACAAGAAATTTCTGCAGGAAAAAATCAAAAACATATCCATGGATTATAAAATATTACAATTTATTATAACTATAAACGAATATATATCTGATAAATACGGGTTGCTCTATTAATGCAGGGAACATGTATTGCTTCACCTGGCTTGCATGGTCCACATCGTCAATCCGCAAATAGTGGAGGGTGTGCTTAACATTCTGATGGCCGAGCAGGATCTGCAATAAATGAACAGGTAGTTTTCGATCGAAGCATAAGATCGATGCAAAAGTCTTCCGTGCCATTTTATTATTCAGTTTGAAATCAATTCCGGCCAGTTCACTGATTCTTTCAGGATGTTTATTGAAGTGTGTTAGTAAAAAATTTAATAGGAAATTCTTACCGGTGGAAAGTTTATATTCTTTGATGGTTTGATCACCGATGAATATCCCCTCAGATTCTATCGGAATACTCTTGCACAGGCTCCCGTTCTTTGTTCTTCGGTATTTAAAAATTTGAAATCTCCATCATTCAGGATTGATATTTTGGACTTTTCTGGATGTCAGAGTGATACATCCCGAAGGAGATCATAAATAGAAAGCAATCGAGGGAATGAATCAGATTTCCCCGTTTCATTTTGAATTGCAATTCCTGCAGTTCTGCCGGGATATTATCCGTGAAGTCATTGGCTTCAAGATCGATTTCGCCTGATGTTATCTGTCTTATTAATTCGATGAGTCTTTTCACCTGTTGAACAGTCAGTGTAATATCATCCGGCAGGTTCCAGGTTATCATATTCTTCGGTGTATACAGAATTCTTATAGGTTGGATCGACATTTACTCTATTAACTTCATCCATGCGTATAAATGCTTTCACCCTGGTATGAAGCTTAACCTGTAATTATGTTTTCCCTTTATGAAGTGATTGAAATTATCAAGAACCGCCTTATTGATTTCTGAGGGATGCCCGTTCAGCTTATTCTTCTCTTAGGTATCTTTTGAAATATTCCCCGGCCGACAGATATGACGTGATAGTAGTTTTAACAAGTTTATTGCGGGTCTTTTTATTGCTACTGTTCTTCTTGTAGGCAATGAATTCATCGAAGTAACTGAGAATGGATGTCTTTTTCCTGACCTGCATATTGATGTACTGGTCAATAAATTCTTCTACAGCTTCTCGTGTAATTTCTCCCTTTTCGACTCGGTACTGAACGGGAACTCCCGCAGGGACCTCCGCTTTATGGATTTCTTCCCGGCTGCAATTGTGGATATGCATCAACAGGGAGCGCAGGCTGTTGCCGTGGGCGGCTACCGGCACATTTCTGCCGACAGTGAAACATCATATGCCCGAACCAGACTTTTCTATATCTTTGCGGCCTTGATTTAACAACAGGTGACAGCAATTATTCTGACATGAAAAAATCAGGCCTAAAGACATATACTGACCAGGAGTTGTTTGACAGCCTTTTCAGGGCGACATATGCCCGCCTGCATAATTTCGCCCGCATGATCCTTGGGCATGAATCCGTAGCTGATGACATGGTACAATCGGCATTCATGAAGCTTTGGCAATCAAAGAGGGAAGCGCTGCACGACCATCCGGAGCGATTGCTTTTTGTGATTGTCAGAAATAATTGTCTGAACTATATCAGGCATCAAAAGATCATTAAGGAAAAACACCAGGATCTGCTCAGGGTGAGCCAGTGGGAAGACCTTTACAGAATTGAGTTTATTGGTAACCAGCCATATACTCTCATTCAAAAGGAGATTGAACATGAGATGGAAGAGATTGTCAACGGCTTGCCCAAACGCTGTGGTGAGGTTTTCAAACTGAGCCGTTTTGACGGCCTTAAGCAGCAGGAAATAGCTGACAAGTTGAATATTAGCGTTAAGAGCGTACAAAAACACATTACCCATGCCCTGAAAATCTTCAGGGAAAAGTATGGAGACCAGATTTATTACCTTTTGATTCTGTACCTCCTGTTAAAGTAAGGCGAAGTTTTAATAAAAAAAAACTGATTTCGGGTAGGGGATCAGCCCGGTCAGGTGTTTGTTTTATGTATGGAGGAAAATAATAAACTCAGGAGCTCTCTGGATGCCTACCTTAACGGGTATGCTAAAGATGAGGATATTGAACGGCTTTCGGGCTGGTTAGCAAAGGAGCCGGCAAACAGAAACAGGTTCCTGCAACTGTGCAGACGCTTTGAAAGCAAAGACAATAAGATAGAGAAGAAACTCCATGAGCTGCATTCGAAACTGGGGCTGCCGGAGCACCGTTATAACCACAGGCTTCCTGAGATAGGATATCGTCGTGCAGTAGTACGTACCTTATCGGCAGCAGCTCTTTTTGCCATGGGCATACTCTCGGGTGTATTAATTTACCGACTAAGCCATAATGTTGACAGGCAGCAATATACGGAAGTTTTCACTCCTCGTGGCGAGAAGACGAAGGTACGCTTGCCCGACAGCACTATAGTATACCTAAACTCCGAGAGCAGCCTGAAGTTCTTGGCTGACAACTTTCATAAGGAGCGACAGGTAGACCTTACCGGGGAGGCCTACTTCGAAATAGCCCAGGACAGCCGGGAACCCTTTGATGTAAACACTCATGACTACACGGTCAGGGCCACAGGCACGGCATTCAACGTTATGGCATATGCTGATTTTAAGCGTACCGAAACCACGCTGGTTTCCGGAAAGGTGAATATCCTGTACCGGGACAAAACCATACCATTGGAACCTAATACAAAATTCATCCTTAGAGGCAATACCATTTCAGTTGAAGAAGCTGAGGTGTTTTCAGAAACCTGCTGGAAGGACAACAAATTTAATTTCAACAAGATCCCTTTTACGGAGCTTATCCGCAGACTGGAACGCTGGTACAATGTAGATATAGCAATTAACGAACCCGGAGCGTTTGCCGATCAATATTATTCAGGGACCTTCAGACATGAAGAAACCATATGGCAGGTACTGGATGTGATCCGCATGACCACTCCCTTTGACTACGAGACTATTGGTTTTCGTGAAATATCAATTACTGCTAAACCTAACAACAACTAACAAATGAAAAAAATAATCAAGGGGCCTTAAGTATCAGGGGAAGAGCTGCGACCTCCTCCCCTGAAAAACAGCGTTAAACACTACGAATAATGTTAACACCACAAAATTATGAAAAAAACACCAAACCGAAAGGGAAATTTTATTCCCTGTTCCGATAAGAATATTTTTCGGATTATGAAAATTTCAGCTTTATTATTGCTTGTTTGCCTGCTACCGGTTTCTGCGTCTACATACTCACAAACCAAAAGGGTATCATTCAAGGTAGAACAGGCCACCATGAAAGAGACTCTGCACAAGATTGAGCAGAGCACAGAGTTTTCCTTTTTCTATAACGATAATTTGCTTGTCTCTGAGAATAAATACACCTTAGAGGTAGAAGATGAGCTAATTACGGATGTCCTTGAGAAACTATTAAGCGGGAAGTCTTTAGATTATGTTATAAATGACAAAGTGATTGTCATTGTTCCTGAGAAGAATCAGCAGACCTACACACAGCAGAAGCTGGTAAGCGGTACTGTTTGTGATGATCAGGGCATCAGCCTTCCCGGTGTTACCATCCGCATAAAAGGTAAAAACATTGGTACTACCACCGATCCCGATGGCTATTTTGAGATCCAGGCAGAGATTGATGATGTATTGATCTTTTCCTTTATTGGTATGCGTGAACAGGAGGTAATCATTCAGGATTACACTCCCCTGACCATTGTAATGGAGAATGATCTATTGCGCCTGGAAGAAGTGGTAGTCACAGGTGTTGTAGCGCAGACCCAGCGTAAGAAGCTGAGTTTTACAGTTGAAAAAATCAACTCTGACCTTTTACAAACCGTTCCTGCAGCCAACCTGGCAAATTCACTTACCGGGAAGGTGGCAGGGATAAAGATCAGTAACAACGCCGGGAGCCCGGGTGCTGATGCCGATATTCAGCTCCGTGGGGCAACGGCCATTTTTGGTTCTTCCAATCCCCTTATTATAATCGATGGTATACTCACCGAAGGACGGCTCTCTGACATTAACTCAGAAGACATAGAATCCATAGAAGTTGTAAAAGGGGCATCAGCCTCATCTCTCTATGGTTCAAGGGCTGCAAACGGGGTAATCCATATTAAAACAAAAAGAGGATCCAATCTGAGCTCCGGCTCAACGGAAATCAACTACAGAAGTGAATTCGGGGCCAGCTACATACCCTTTACCCCCGAGAAAACCACCGCTACAAACTTTATAGTAAGCGGTGGAGCTGTAGACTACAATACTCCTTCGGCTGATGGTATTTACGACAATCCCTATCCTACCCTTACCGACCCCGTGGGCCAGTTTTTCAACCCCGGATCATATAATACCAATTACCTGTCGTACAGTACAAACAGCCAGGATGGTCGTACTTCCCTGTTTGGGTCTCTCCACTATACCGATGAAGCCGGTGTGGTAAAGCTCACAGATGGTATGCAACGGACAAACTTCCGCATAAACGCCGACCATTGGATAAGTGACAAGATAAAGGTCACCACCTCCAATTTGTACAGTCAATCGACAATTGACCAGCGTGCGGGAGGTATATGGGACCTGTTTTATTATGCCGATCCGGATGTGGATTTACTGGCCCCCAACGAGGAGGACGGAAGTGCTTACAACGTTGACCCCAACCACAACAATCCACGGCTGGCAAACCCGCTTTACCTGATCAACAATAGCAAGAATTTCGAAGAAAGAACCCGTTTCCTGGGACATTATGCAGTGCAGTATAAACCCCTTGATTACTTGGACTTTTCATTGGCCTACGGTATCGACCAGATTTCACGCAACAGTTTCTCCCTATCACCGAAAGGCCTGTTGCAGGCCGATAGAGATGAGTTAACCTATGGGTCTGTTTACAAGAGCCATAATAATACCACGGCACAGACCGTACAGGTAGACGGATTCTTTTATAAAAAATTGGGTGATTTCCTTACCAAGGCAAAACTGCAATACCTGTACGAATCGAATGAGTATTCATATTTCGCCGGTTCCGGAACACACCTGGCTGTAAAGGGCATGGATGTCACCAGCCTGGAGCAGGCATCTGAAGACATTAACATCAGTTCTTATGAGAGTGCCATTGTGGCCAATAATGTCTCAGGTGTATTTAATCTGGTGTACAAGGACAAATACATTTTTGATGCTTTGATCCGTCAGGACGGAGTGTCCTTGTTTGGGGCAAATGTACGGTGGCAGACCTTTTACCGTATGTCGGGCGCCTGGAGGGTCACTGAGGACTTCAGGATTCCTGGCTTTGAGGAACTGAAAGTACGGGCATCATATGGTGTTGCCGGCTTAAGGCCTCCTTTCGAGTCGCAGTACGAGACCGTAGGGCTCTCGGACGGTACTATTACATCACCGGTAGCAATTGGTAATGCTGACCTGAAACCTTCATTTGCCAAGGAGACAGAACTTGGCCTTGATGCTTCTTTCCTGAACAGGTTCTCCTTTACCTTTAACTATGCACACTCGTTCAATACCGACCAGATATTGGAAGTACCTGTATCGGCAACTACAGGTTTTGCAACCCAATGGCAAAATGCAGGGAAACTTGAATCGCATGCCCTGGAAGCATCATTAAAAGCCAACCTGATAAACAGCAGCGACTGGAATTGGGATATCACACTGCTATGGGACAGGATAACACAAAAGGTTGTGGAACTGAACCGCCCGGGGTATGCTATCATTTCCGGAGGTATTTTCCGTATTGAAGAAGGCCAGGATTTTGGTACCCTCTACGGTCATAAATGGGCAACAAGCCTTGAGGAAGTGGCTAACCAGGTGCCGGAAGGTATGGCAGTGGAAGATTACTTTACAATTAATAACCAGGGGTTTGTAGTACGTACAACAACCATCGGTACCGTGGATGAAGAACCCATTAAAATAAAAGATGACAATGGGAACGACAAAGAGATGGTCATAGGGTCGGTCATCCCCGATTTCAACATGAACCTGTCCAGTTTCCTGACCTACAAGAACCTTGAATTGTATATGCTATGGGGTTATCAGCAGGGAGGGGAAACCTACAACCACATGCGCAGGTATATGATGATCAATGGAGTATCTTCGGAGCTTGACCAGACAGGCAAACCCGACAATGAAGTAAAATCGGCCAAGTATTTTGACCGGCTTACAAGCTGGAACAACAGCCACTTTGTTGAAGATGCCTCTTATGTAAAATTAAGAGAGTTATCTCTTAACTATAGTCTGAAAGAGAATATTCTCAAAGGATTCCTTGGTATTGAACGGATCCGTCTGGGTATTGTGGGCAGGAACCTGTTGACCCTCACCAAGTATTCCGGTTTTGATCCCGAAACAGGGAAGTCGGAGGAAGGTGTGGATTCCAATGTATTGAAATTTGACCTTTCCAGTTATCCGAATTATGCCACCGTTTCCGGGACAATTCAAATCACGTTTTAACGCCTTAACCGCAAGAAAATGAAAAATTTAAAATATATATTCATACTAATCATTGCCATAGGCTTAACGCATTGCGATTCGTTTGAAGACCTTGAGGTGCCAAACTACAATAATCCTGACCTTGACCAGGTATATTCCAATGTTGAAGATTACCCGTCATTATTATCGGGAGCCTACAGTACTTGGTGGAACCATTGCATAGGCACCAATCCTAATTTCGCTCTTGCACCGGCTTCAGAGACCATGAATACGGGTTATGGTTCTTGGGGGGCCACTCCCTATTACAGGATACCCCGGGAGCCTGTACCAAACCAGGATGGTGACAGGGTGCTTTACCCTACCTGCGGAGGGTGGTTTGGATACTATCAGGCCATACCCACCGTGAACAACATTCTCAACAAACTGGTAAATGATGGCCTTACTGTAGTAATCGGGGAAGAAGACCATACGACCTCTACCCTTGCACATGCTTATTTCCTGCAAGGTATCCTGTACGGGCATTTGGCCTTGCTTTATGATAAGGGTTTCCTGGTTACAGAGAATACCGATATAAGCAGCTTTGATTTTGAATTCACGGGATACAGCAGCATGATGGATTTTGCCATTTCAAGGATTGAGCAGGCCATACAGATTTGTGAGTCCAATACTTTCACTGATCCTATCGAGATGATGCCGGGCAATACTTTCACAAATGAAAGCCTGGGGCGTTTGGCAAATTCATATGCTGCCCGTCTGCTTGCCTACAATGCACGCACAGCAAGTGAGACTCAGGCTGCAGACTGGGGCAAGATACTGGCCTTCGCACAAAAAGGTATTACCACCGATTTCATGGTTACCAGCCAACCCGGATGGAAGGGGCTTGCTATTGAACGTGACCCCTACAGCTACCTGGACGTCACACTCTGGGGGTGGACCCGGATACACCAGAGGCTATTGAACATGATGGCCCCTGATGACCCCAACGCAGTATATCCATGGCCGTATGGCGTTTCAACGCTTGGTGAAATTAATTCACCTGACACCCGTTTTGATGAATATTTCACCTATAACGCATCGATTCCCTGGGCAAAATACGCTACCTCAAAAGGGTACCATATAATGTCGCACTACACATTCAACCGGTTCTCCGATCTGTACGACTGGGGCGTGGGCAGCGTACCATTCTTCCTTACCACTGAAAACGATTTGTTAATCGCCGAGGCCCTTATCCGTACAAATGGAGACAAAGGGATGGCAGCCGGCCTGATTAACAAAACACGGGTGACATCAGGCAACCTGCCGGCAGCTGATGCATCTGATACAAACCTGATGGAAGAATTATACTATGAGCGTTTTGTTGAATTGCTGATGACCTATCCCCTCTCGGGTTATTTCGATCGCCGACGTACCGATGTGGAGGGTATGGGCCTGTATGAAGGAACCGTGCGTCACCTGCCAGTACCATATCATGAGTTAGTAATACATAGTTATGATATCTATACCTTCGGCGGGGCAGGTAACGAGATGTAATTTGTTTATTAACCTTGAATAAAGAAAAGACACATGAAAAAACTCACCTATATAATCTCAATTGCCCTTATTCTGGGCATTATGGGGTGCGAACGTGGTTATGAGATTGAGACTGTTTCTGAAACAAAGCCTGAATTACATGTATTCGTTCAGGACGATTTATCGGTAGCAGTTGCAGGAGCTACAGTAATCATCTACAAGAATGAGGACGATTACAATAACCAGGCAAATGCTTTGGCCAGTAAGTCAACCGATGCAGAAGGTAAGGCTGTTTTTACCAAGTCGGAACTCAAGGAGCCCGGGATTTTTTATGTCTATGCTTCTGAGGGCAGCCGAACAAATGCCGCCTCCACAATAGCTACGCCCTACATGTTGCTAAACGACGGTCATACTTTTTTCTATACTGTAATTGAATAGTAACATTCATGAGCATGCCGGGGCATAATCACGGACCCGGCATGCTCTTTTTTCTTCTTAATACCTTTTTTACAGGAAGAGGGGTAAATCCTGTAAGGTATATTTGTTAATTTCCATTCGAAAAACATCTCGATGAAAAGAAAATTAAGAGACCTGCCTGCAGGCCTGATTGTTCTATTTATCCTGCTTACCACCGGTTCATGTCGTCAGCGCTTACTTCTTTCAGAACTGCTCTCGGGAGGGTCAATAATCACTGAGAAAGCCAAGATGGTTCAGGTATCAAGCTATGACAAAACAGGAGGGAATAACGACCGCATCAATGTGCATGCAGGGGATACTGCAGTATTTTTTCAGGCAGAGGGGCCTGGCCTCATAAGCCGAATCTGGATGACGATAGACTCCAGGGATCCTGCTGCACACCGTAGCCTTCTCCTTCAGATTTTTTGGGACGATGAAACGGACCCTTCGGTAGAAGTGCCCCTGGGTGATTTCTTTGGCTGCGGGTTCGGTTACCAGCACTACTGCGCTCAGTATACTGGTATGAGCAGCGGTGGATACTACTGCTATTTCCCAATGCCCTTCAGGAAAAAAGCACGAATGGCGCTTGTCAATCAAAGTACCGAAGAACTATATGCTTTTTATTTCCATGTAGACTATTACCGTTTAAACAAAAAGATGCAGGCAAGGACGCCCTATTTTCATGCACACTGGGCCCGGGATATCCGCACTACCTCAGATAAAAATTTCACTGCTGTTGAGGCAGAAGGCAAAGGTGTTTTCGTAGGAATGAATTTCAGCGGACAACCATATAACAACAGCCTCTTTTACCTGGAAGGTGATGAAATGATATATGTTGACCATGAAATAAAACCATCAATACATGGGACAGGTTTTGAAGACTATTTCACCAGTGGGTGGTATTTCAAAAACGGCACCTTCAGTGCTCCCTACCATGGACTTGTTTTACTTGATGAATCAAATGGCAGAGTAACAGCCTATCGTCACCATATCCCTGATGCCATACCCTTTGAAAAATCTCTTAAGGTAACTTACGAACATGGTCACGGCAATGAGTCGGTAGCAGATTTCAGCACTACCTGCTATTGGTACCAGGTTGAGCCCCATAAGCCACAGGCGATGCTCCCTGCCCCTCTCCGAAAACCTTTGTCAAGGCCTGTTGCCCCCCGGGCTATAGATAGCAGGGACCTTAACTGGATGGAAGCAAAAAATATGTATGAGGAAGACATGACATTATTTGGTCCGGACTGGCTGGGGGGCAGCCAGATGGCCTTCGTGGGAAGCCCTGGAGAACATTTTACCTTAAGCATACCCGAACTTGAAGAAGACTATTATAACATTACAATATATGCCACCGGAGGCCCGGACTATGGTAAGCTGGAGGTAATATCAAACAATAGTACTATTGCCAGCATTGAAGGCAATAAGCCTGAGATTATACCCCTTGAAGCTATTCACCTGAACCACATAGCCAGCAATGACAATGAAATACGGCTTGTATTTAAGTTTACGGGTCCAGCGGAAACACAAAAAGCAGGTATTGATGCCATATTGATAGAACCTGTCCGGAATTTCATTACCGACTGGCAATTGATCGGGCCGTTTGATAACCCCAGGGAAAGTGACGACCTTAGATATGGACTGGATACGCCTTACCCCCCGGAACGGGAGATTGATTTTTCCGGCTCCTATGATGGGAAAAACGGGCAAGTGCACTGGGAAGGCTATTCAGGGGATGGGGCTGGATATGCAATGGGTCTTAACAAACGGTATCAACCATCAGAATTCATTATTAGCTATGCCTACACGGGTATATATACCCCGGAGGATACCAACGTACCCTTGCTCATTGGCAGCGATGACGGTCTGAAAGTATTCCTTAATAAACAAGAGCTTTACCGCTATTTACAGGTAAACATATGTGCTCCCGACCAGGACACAGTCATGCTGCCTCTGCGGAAGGGCTGGAACGAACTCCTCCTAAAAGCTGAAAACAACTTTGGGGGATATGCCTTTTTTGCCCGTATCCCGGATGCTCATAGAAAATCCCTGCTAATTAACTCCCATAAAATAAGAAAGAAATGAAAAGATTCATCCATCTGTTACTTTTGGCCCTTTTGTTCCCCAATCTGCCGGGGCAGGAACTGCAACTATCTGATCCCTGGTTGTATGTTAATGCCCGCTCAAACGATCCTTTATATACAACCTATACGGCAAGCATGGAACGTTCGAGGATGTATGCCGACAGAGGGTACAAGATGGTTTATGACAATCCGGGGAGGCCCCTTTCCTATACCACCGATCAGGCGGGCAGTATGTATACATTATGGCTTGTTAACGATGTAGCAGTATTCAATACCGGCGAATATGATGAAAAACCCGTTGTTACTGTCTCCTTCCCGGATATGTGCATAAGTGAGTACAAACCATACAACGGGCTCAAAGTGCAGGAAACCTTCCTGGTGTACAGCTCCCGTATAGCTTTGGTGCGACAATATATTACCAATACTTCGGATCGAAGTTTAAAGATAACCTGCTTCCCGGTATTGGAAATAGGGAACGAAGAAATAGATCTTCAGGAATATAACAGTGAACATGAAGCATACGTAAGCTGCCGCTTCGAAAGCCGGAAAAGGCTTATCAGCAACATGAATGAAGCTTATCCGGTAGATTTTCGGGAGTGTTTCACAGCCAATTACAAGCCCTATTCATATGGAGCTTACAAGGGTTCCAATGAAGAATTCTACCAAACAATAAAAACCGATCATTATGCCGAGGACAAGTATAATGACACATTGAACCTGAAAACCCGGGGACGCTTTGATTTCCTGGCTTTACAGCATAAGCGGGTACTGGAACCGGGTGAGAGCATCGAATTACGCTACCTCAGGGGTATTGAGACTCTGGATGAAGACCTGGCTGAGCTGGAAGAAGAAATGGGAAAGCTGAAAGACGAGCCATTACAACCGTACCTTGCGGCTAATGAAAGCCTTTATGAAGGGGTCCCGCGCCTTCAGTTTAAGCGCGGGGATGACAAAACAATTTATATCAGTGCCCTGAACCTTGCCAGGGGGTGCATGCTGCCCCCGGAGGGTCAAACCTCATTCAACTACTATGCATTTTCACGTATGCCATTATGGGGATGGGGCCACGGACACCAGGTCTTACACGAATCATTGAGTATGTTGGCCTATGTATACCTTGATCCCGAATCGGCCCAAAACTCCCAACGGGTGTATATCGAACAGCAGGCAGATGACGGATTGATTGCCTACCGTCACGGCCCCAGAGGCCGGCAGGATTACCCGCATCAGGGTGAACCTACTACTTCCGCCCCCTTCTTTTCATGGATAAATTGGGAAGTTTACCAGGTAAGCAAAGATCAAAAATTCCTGGAAGAAGCCTATTTATCGGGTTGCAGGTATATGGAATGGTTACAGAAAAACCGCGACGATGACCGGGACGGAACCTTCGAATGGGGGCCATACGGTATTATTGAAAATGTAAGAGACTGGTATAACGTGGTATTCCAGGTTTCAGCCGAAAGATACCTGGATGTGGACAAGGAAGATATTTCCGATGAACTGGAATGCCTGGACCTGTCATTGATGATCGTTAAGGAAATGCGTTCACTGGAAGCCATGGCCAGGGAATTGAAGCTGGACCGGCAGGCGGATAAATGGCACCAGCAGGCGGAAAAAACCGCTGCTCTGATCAATGAGAGGATGTGGGATGAAAAAACAGGTTTCTATTATAATGTTAATGCAAAAGATCATAGTTGGTTCTTTATGGACAGGGACCTCCGACGACAGGAAATTATCGGGCTTTTGCCCCTTTGGGCGGAGGTGGCTGACGCTAATCAGGCTGAAAAACTTATTGGCCACCTGAGTAATCCCGACAAATTCTGGAGAAAATACGGTATCCCAACTGTTGCGGCCGACGATGTTTGGTACAGTCCTGATGTAGACTATTGTTGTAAATGGAACGGGCCGGTATGGCTCCTTTGGAATTACATGATCTACGACGGACTCAAAAACTATCACCAGGATGAACTGGCACATGAACTGGCACAGAAGATGATCTCTGCCGCTGAAAACCAACTGAGGAAAAACCACAACTTTTGGGAATCCTTCAGCCCCGACCATGAAACACTCAATAGTCCGTCAAACTATATATGGGATGCCATACTGGCCAAATTGTATATTGAAGAACTGACAAAATAATGGGACATGACAAAGATATCAGTAACTCTTACCTTACTTATTCTGATGCTGACAGGTCTTAAGGCACAAACCCAAGGGCAAGGGCATCATATTGACATCAGCGAACAGAATCTTTCAATAACGGGAATAAGTTACCAGGGAAATCACTACGGGATGACCGCTATACCTCTTATAAGTTTTCGCATAGACAATAAACTGGTTATGGGGTCAATGTGTGAAAGAGAAGCAACACAGGATAGTGTTTCTTACATCTGGGACCAAAAATTACGGATAAGCTACGAGCGTTTCACTGAATATGCTCCTGCAGAGGGTCTCAGAATCTACTTTCTGAATATCAGTCAGGATACGCTCGATATAACCAACGTAGTACCCTTTGGGGAGGAACCCTCCAGAATGTACATCACTGGTAAAGGTGAGCATTATCTTTCCAGGACACATCTGTTTCGCCCTGGCTATAATCCGGTAAATGTTATTGTACCCGATAATGCCTGGGAATTAGGATTTAGCGAAATTCAGTTCAAGGAAGGCCATAGCCTGGCTGCCTTATGCCGGCGGGAATCTTCTTCTGCTGCGCATCGCCACCGGTTTTCCACTACCCTCTATCCCGGCGGGTGGGTTAGTTACCGTTTATGGAGTGAACCCTATACCGGGGCCTGGCAGGAAGGGATACGTAAGATTTTCCAGGAGCGTTATCTATACGATGTATTGCCGGGAGCATTTGACAATTCCCTTTTTGAAAGACCCGACCTGCAATGGATCCGTCATACATATGCCAACACTTCCATAATGGCCTGGGACAATTATTATTATGACTGTGCTGATGATTCATTCAATCTGCTGGGTTTTGAGGAATACTGCAGGGAGCTGTATGGAGGCAATGATTTCATTGCTCTTTGGCCCACCTGGCCAACACTGGGCGTTGACCAGCGCAACCAGTGGGACTTATACCGCAGTTTACCCGGGGGCATGGAAAAAATACGCTCCCTGGCTGAGGGGCTCCAAAATTCCGGCAGCCGTCTGTTCATATGCTATAATCCCTGGGACCAGAGCACCAGGGATGAGGAACATGCCAGGGGTATGGCCTCCATTATTAAGGCTACAAAGGCCGACGGGGTGGTCCTGGATACCCGAGGAGAATCAAGTTATGAACTGCAACATGCTGCCGACAGTGTCAGACCCGGCGTAGTAATGTACTCTGAAGGTATGGCTGTCCCTGAAAACATGCAGGGAATTGTGTCCGGAAGGGTACATAATGCCTTGTATTACTGCCCCATGTTAAACCTGAATAAATTTATCAAGCCCGAATTTGCAATATTTCGTGTTGCTGAATTGTTTAGGGAACCTATCCGCAGGGAATATAACCTTAGCTTTTTTAACGGGTACGGTACCGAAATGAACTTATTTCACCCCGGGAAACCCGACTGGGCAGAAGAGCAATACCTTTACTGGGGCAAGATACTCAGGATACAGCGTGAGAATACCCATAATTTCGTAAGCCGTGATTATATACCTCTTATCCCTACACGCAGGGACAGTATTTTTGTGAATTACTGGCCGGGGGAAACAAAAACAATCTACACCATTTACAGCCTTATTCCCGGGGGGTATAACGACCTGCTGTTCGAAGTCCAGCCCAAGGAAGGGTATCATTTTGTCGACATATGGCACCACACCGAACTGGAACCGGTAAAGGAAGGAGGGAAATGGTATATTCATGCAAAAACAAATGCATTCAATTCTTTCGAACTGGGTACTAACAATGAAGGTTCCGTTGACTGCATTGCAGGTTTTCCTGCCTTATTGAAGGTTAGCCGGGAGGGTGATTTTCTCAGCCTAAGCTGTTCTGAAGGGGACTGTATTAAAATATGGGCAGGAGAACCTTCCTACAACAAGGAACCCCTGATACTAAACCCGGGAGATCATGAAATCAGGATCCATGAACATTTTGGCCGTTACGAGGGGAAACTGGTTGTTCAGGCTTTCGAAGAGGACATCCTGCTTGATGAAAGAATACAAACACTGCCAACGGCTGAGGCCCGTTTGATAAGCGAAAAGGTGCAAACATCTCCTGCACGCAGATGCCCAAAGGGAATGGTGCGCATCCCGGAAGGGAACTTTACTTTTCACCAGACTCATGGCGACGACTTTATCCCGTATCCAGAGTATCAGGAAGGGAAAACATATAAAATGGGACCTTATTATATGGATATTCATCCGGTAACTAATGCAGAATTCCTGGAATTCATCAGGGACAGTGGTTACCAACCCAGTGACTCTAGTCGTTTTCTGGAACATTGGGTACAAGGTGCTATCCCTGATGGCCTTGAGGACTATCCGGTAGTATATGTCAGTCTGGAGGATGCCCGGGCTTATGCAAAATGGGCCGGGAAACGGCTGCCCACAGAACTGGAATGGCAATATGCAGCGCAGACCGGAGAGCTTAATCCCTGGCCATGGAAACAAAAAGAACCTGTAACAAGAAAAAACACTCCCGTTACCGCTACATTAACCGTAATGGAAATAGAAGGTATAGACTCCTGCCGTTGTAACCTGGGAACCGGAGTGCCCGATCCTGTGGGGAAATACCCTGAAGGCAGAAATCCGTTTGGGCTGGAGGACCTGGTGGGTTCAGTATGGCAGCTTACCAATGATGTGTACCATAACGGTAGTTACCGCTACATTCTTATGAAAGGCGGTAGTTATTATAAACCTACTTCCAGCTGGTGGTATGTGCAGGGAGGCCCCAGGGAACTAACATACCGGCAATACTTACTCAGGGTTTCACAGGGTTTTGAGAGAAATGCCACCGTGGGCTTCCGATGTGTTAAAGATGCCCGATAGACTCATCCTTAAAAATATTGTGTAATGAAAAACGCATTCTTGTTGTTATTATGCATACTTTGTTTTTCGTCCTGTACTAAACATGAGCAGAAACCCGATATCCTGGTCCTTACAGAACAAAAACCCTCTGTCGGAGAAACAGAAGCCATGAAAAAAGCCCTGTCTCCTGAGTGCAGGTTTATTAAGCTGGTTTCTTTGCAACAACTGAAAGAGGATCCTGATTTACTGAATGCCTATGATATTCTATGGTACCACAGGCATGATTCTTCCGATATTTATCCTGAGGAAGAAAGACTCGGGGAACCCGTTTCGAAATGGGTTTCAGAAGGTGGAAAACTGGTGCTGAGCCTTGACGCTGTAAGGTTACTCAATGCCTGGGCAATTGAACCCAGCCCCATTGAACCCAGTACCTTTATGGTTGTTGACCAGGGTTTTGGGCGTAAAAGGGGCTTCCATGCCTACCATCAGCACCCCTTATTTTCAGGTTTACACGGAGGAGCTTATATATGGAATCCCAATTCAGACCAATATTGCCGCACCCTGGGTTTCCGTAAAGGAGTTCTCCCTGCAGCAAAGGGGAGTAAGGTTATTGGTATCGACTGGGCGTATATCACATATCACGAGGATGACAAATTGGTATGGCAAACACCTGTTGGAAAAGGGACTGTCCTGGCTATTGGTGGTTACATGCATTTTGCCGATGATAACCGGAACCAGCCACATCTGGAACGGTTCACACAAAACTGTATTTCTTACCTTGTATCCGGTGATTCGGAAGAGGAAGGATGCTACTGGGACTATTCGCCCCTGGAAATATGCAACGACCTTAAACTCCCTGAAGGGGAAAAACCGCCTGTGGCTACCCTTTGGCAATGGCCTGAAGCCTCATTATCCATTGGCCATACTTGTCCGGAAGGAAGGGTACCATACGATTTATCAGGGAACCAGCTTACCTTAATGGGAAACGAAAGTGGTGGCATTGAAGAGTTCTGGAGTCATCCGTTTATGGCTTTCAGGGATATCCACACCGCTGTAATCATGCCTGAGGGAGAGTCACCGGTATGGCTGAACCAGTGTAAGCCGGAGGTTAAAAAGAGTCCGGGACGTATGATGCGAACTTATACTATTAAGGATTTGCAGCTGCAGGAAATAATTGTTGTTGATTATAAATCTGCATCAGCAGTGGTTCATTATCAATGGTCGTCCGGCAATGATTTCAAACTTCAGGTCACTTCGGCCAGTAATTTACGTCAGATGTGGCCGTATTCACAGCGGTCAACCGGGAGCCTTCATTATGCCTGGTCGGGATCAATGCAGGCAATGGCTGTTGTAAACACCGACAAAAGGTATGCCTCTTTCATAGGATTTTCGCAAAAGCCCGCTTCGCATACCGAGGGGCAGTATCTAAAACCTGAACCCGGTAAATACACCAGCCGGCTGAAACCTTCCGCAGACCATCTTGTCAGAGGCCTTTGGGAGTTCCCTTGCCCCAAGGAGGGAGCACTGGATATTTACCTGGTCACAGGTATGTCTGGGCCCGAAAAACTGATAAGCGATTATGAAAGACTGACAGAAAACCCGGAATCACTGCTTGATGCATGTGAAGCAAATTACAGGCAGGAACGTGCTCTGCAGCCTGAGATAATAAGCCCCGACACCTTGTTTAACGAAGGGTTCCGCTGGGCGCAGACATCCGACCACGAATTCTTTATAAAAACAGAAGGCATTGGCCTTTCTTTAATGGCAGGTTATGCAACCTCCAACCATGGCTGGGACGGGAACCAGAAGATTAGTGGCCGGCCGGGGTACGGATGGTATTTCGGCCGAGACGCTGCCTGGAGCGGCATGGCACTGCTCAGGGATGGTAACTATGAAAAAGTACGTGACATCCTTTTAACAATGGGAAAATACCAGGATATTACCGGTAAAATATACCACGAATTAACTACAACAGGATCTGTCCATTATGATGCTTCAGATGCGACTCCCCTGTATGTTGTCCTGGCAGGTTTATACCTGGAAACCACCGGTGATATGGAATTTATCACGAGCCAGTGGCCCCATATCAGGAAAGCCATGGATTTCTGTTACAGTACCGATACCGATGATGACGGGCTCATTGAAAATACAATGGTTGGCCACGGATGGATTGAAGGTGGAGCACTCCTGGGGGCCAAAACTTCGTTTTACCTGGCAGCTCTATGGACAGAGTGCCTGTATCAGGCCTCATTCCTGGCAAATGCAACAGGGAATAAGGAACTTTCACGCAAATACGGGACCGATGCCGCGAGGGTTCAGGCCATCCTTAACCGGGACTACTGGAGCGAAGAGTACAACTACTTTTATTTCGGAAAGTTCCCCGACAACACCTACCGGAGTGTAAAGACAGTATTCCCTGCCATCCCGGTATTCTGGGGCCTTCTTGATGAGGACAAAGCAGGGATAGTGGCCGCCTTATTATCTTCGAATGAATTCACAACTGAATGGGGAGTACGGATCCTGTCAAGCAAAAACCCGCTGTTTAACCCATCCGGCTATCATTACGGAAGCATTTACCCGCTCTTCACGGGCTGGTCTTCTCTGGCACAATACAAAACTGGAAGACCTGTCCAGGGTTTCAGCCAGTTGTACGGAAGCCTGCAAAACTACATGCACTGGAATATGGGACATATAGAAGAAGTATTACACGGGCAGAACTATGTCCCTTCAGGGGTATGTTCACACCAGTGCTGGTCGGAATCAATGGTTGTACTACCGGTCCTGGAGGGTATGATGGGCTTAAGGGCAAACCCGGCACAAAATAGTCTTCAGTTAAGCCCGGCAATACCCTTCAACTGGGACAGCCTTAAGGTAAATAACATACGCTTTGGAAACGAACGTATAAATTATTCATTTCACCGGGCAAACGGAAAAATTCACATCCGTATGTCCACCACCTCCGGTCGGGAGGTGTTCATAAATTATAGGCATTACCTGCCGGCGGGTACAAGCGTTGAGTCGGTAATGCTTAACAACAAACCTTTTGACTGGGAATTGGCAGAGGGAGACCCTTATCCCCTGTTCTGCACCAGGATACCCTTGAATCCCAATGGTATTACAGAGCTTGTAATAGGATATGACGGCGGCATTGGAGCAGTGCCGCCAAAATTCATGGCTGAAATATCCAAACCTACCGGACACAGTAGAATTATTTGCGAAAAATTCCAGGAAAATGAGTACACATTGTATACAGAAGGAGAATCAGGCCAGAGCCACTTCTTCTATTTATATGCAGAAAATAAACCGGATACAGTTATAGGAGCATCCATTAGCTGTTTGGGGAACAAAATGTACCTGTTGCAGGCCCAATATCCTGAGGACGTACCTTCTGAGAACATACAGACGAAGAAGATCGTACTTAAAACACGATGAATTGAGATCTAAAAATAAAGCACTGAAATTTAACTCCTTATTGGTTAAAAAGAGAATAGGTTTAGTTTAGGTTTGGTTTGGTTAGGTTAGGTTAGGTTGGAGAGGGCCCCCGGGGGGGATCATGAAAGGAAAACGCAAAATTGTGTTTTCCTTTCTTCGTTTGTAAACTGTATCCCAGCAGTTCCCTTTCCGGCTCATGCTGCGTTTAACCAGTACATATCCCTCAAGAAGGGTCCTGAATTCATTACAGGCATACTGTGCCCCCCGATCTGAATGAAAGACCAGATCCCGAACAATCGGGCGGTTGTTAACAGACATGAACCAAGCTGGAATCACCGTATTCACAGCCTTCAATGACCGGCTTATGGACCATCCAACGACTTTCCGGTCCCAGAGGTCAATGATCACTGTAAGATACAGCCAGCCCTGATAAGTTCTTATATAGTTCAGATCTGAAACCCAAACCTGCCCGGGGCCGGTTACCATGAAATTGCGATTGAGCAAATTGCCAACAACCGGATAGTTGTGCTTGGAATCAGTGCTCACAACGAACTTCTTCCTGACAACACTTCTAAGACCCTCTTTCCTCATAATGGCCGCAACCCGGTTTTTCGAGACCCGGAACCCCAGTTTCTTCAACCTCGTGGCGATCCGGGGACTACCATAAGTCTTTTTACTCTTGAAAAAGATTTCTCGGATCATACGGGTATGCCGCTCGTTTTCCAATCCCCTTTTACCCGGTTTATGGTTTAACCAACTTTAATATGCACTTCTGCTTACTTTCAGCATTTTACACATCTTCTCAATGGGAAATATTGTGCAATGATCCTTCATGAATTGGAATATTTGCCATCGCTCCTGGAGAAAATGCTCACCGCTTTTTTTAATATATCCCTCTCCATCTGAGTGTCACGAAGCTCTTTCTTCAACTTGGCTATCTCTTTCTGTTCTTCTGTTTGCTTTGGGTTGCCATGGCCAGGGAAAGCCCCTCCCCGGACTTGTTGGGCCTCTCTTCTCCACCTATACAAAAGATCTGGCTTAATATCCAACTCCTCAGCCAATTTGCAGATATCTTCTCGATGACGACTAAGTTCAACAGCCATCTTTTTAAATTCTTGATCGTACTTTCTTCTTGTTTTCATAGGACCAAAAGTTAAGATTTATTTGCTTAACTCTCTGTCCGGTTTTTTAGGGCAATATCACCTTATGAAAGCAAGCTTTCAACGGACAGTAGTAAAAAATCCCCGGCCACTACGTGGCGGGGATTTTTGCGGAGGTCGGTAGCGGATTCGAACCGCTGTAACTGGTTTTGCAGACCAGCGCCTAACCACTCGGCAAACCGACCTTATCAAATGCAAATTAACGAAAATTTGTTGATTTTTACCAGAACAAACTGGAATGTGCATTTGAAATTATTTGGAATCCACCGGAAAGGGATTTCTGAAAACGGCAGAACACCAGCCTGTACTCGTTTACAGAGTTGTTTTCCGGGTTGTCATTTGTCCCCGAATCTTTGCAAAATCTCCAGGCACATCCGGCTGTTGTGGTAAGGGCATTTCCAGAATCCGGCCTTGTCGTTGTCGGTGTTTACCCTTCCGTCGGCCCGGATGCTCCAGTACCACTCCCCGTTCTTTCTGTCTGCCAGATGGTTTGTGATATAGCTAAAACAACGGTCTGCCTTCTCAAGGTATTCTTTCCTGCCGGTCAGCTGCCAGGCATGGATCAACCCTACTACCGCTTCGGCCTGAACCCACCAGTGACGGTCCCTGTCGGTGCGTCCTGTTGCCTCATCTGTTTCATAAATCATACTGCCGTCTTCCTGGAATCCTTCCAGGGCTGCATCCACCATTTTTACCGAAATGTTTGACACCCGGTCTATAAGCGACCTGTCCTCCAGCACCTGTGCGGTTTCGTATAGCAACCAGGCTGCTTCGATATCATGCCCGTAGGAGACCAGTTGTGACCTGCTATTCCAGAATTCATCGAAAAACAACCGGAGGTGAAAAGTGACCGGATGAATGATTTTTTCCAGAAAACTATGTAGTAAACTACGAAGTTGATTACGCAAATACCTGTCGGGACACGCCCTGGCCAGCATAGTATATGCCTCCAATACATGAAGGTTGGTATTGGTGGTTTTTTTCTCATTTTGATCTTTTTCGCTCAGCCGGAGATCCTCCAGCTCTATCCATTCACGGCTGAAAGCTTCCAGGTAACCTCCGTATTGTCTGTCAAGGCTGTGTTCTTCCAGCAGATCATACAGTTCCACGGCTCTTTTCCTGGCGTTTTCATTCCCTGCGGTAATGAAATGCTGGCTCAGGGCATAAATAAAGAAAGCCTGCGCATACACCTGTTTTTTTGTTTCCAGGGGAATGCTGTTACTGTTCAGACTCCACCACACGCCACCGTATTCCTCATCGAAAAAATACCTGTTGACATACTCCCATGCCCTGGTGGCTGTTTCCAGGTAAGATGGGATCCCCAGTATATAATGGGCTGAAGAAAAGGTCCACAGAATGCGGGCGTTCAGTACAGCTCCTTTCGGGGCAGCGGGGTGAACTGTGTTTTTTCCGTCAATCCGGCCGTAAAAGCCTCCCTGTTTCCGGTCGGACATGCGTTCTATCCAGAAAGGGAGGATGTTTTCCGTCAGTTCCTTCCGGGCATTTTCCTTTAACCGCTGTATGATGTCTTCTTCGGAACGGCTCATTTCCCTTCGAGGTATTTCCGGTTTTTGGCAATCAACTTTTTTACGTTCTGTACCGAGGCGGCGGAACGATACCCGTCAGTGGGCGTGTTCAGGCAGTAATCCGTGAGCCTTTCGATACTGGAAACGGCCACATGCATGCGGGTGTCTGATGAACCGTAATAAATATACACCGTCCCGTCCTCATCGGCTATCCAGCCGTTGGAAAACAATACATTGGAAACATCTCCCACACGTTCCTCCCCCTCGGGAGCCATGAAATATCCTGCCGGTTCGGCAAGTGTGCGTTCGGGGTGTTGAAGGTCGGTTAGGTACAGGTAGAGCACATACCGTAAACCGGCGGCACAGGCTCTTACTCCGTGTGCCAGGTGCAGCCATCCGTGAGGGGTTTTCAGGGGCGGAGGGCCTTCC
Source organism: Bacteroidota bacterium (assembly GCA_011042635.1). Lineage (GTDB taxonomy): Bacteria > Bacteroidota > Bacteroidia > Bacteroidales > VadinHA17 > HyVt-105. Next base: position 47,567 of record DQWH01000073.1, read on the forward strand.
CCGTTTTTCATTTCATTAACCGTATGATACCGGCGTGGATTGATGATCACTTCCTCACCGATTTCTGCGCGGGTGATATCCTTTACCAGAGCCCATCCAATGCCCCCGCCGTTTCCGGCCTCGATAAACCCTTCCTGGGGGCGGGTGTATAGGGCATACTGGCCGTTTACAAATTCAGGATGCAGTACCACATTTCGCTGCTGGTATTTCGAACGCAGGTCAGGCAGCCTTTCCCATGTTTTCAGGTCGTGGGTGCGTGCGATGCCGGCTGCTGCCACAGCCGAAGACAAATCGCCCGGCGGGGCGTTGGGGTCTTTTCTTTCCGTGCAGAAAATGCCGTATATCCAGCCGTCTTCATGCCGGGTAAGCCGCATATCGTATACGTTCACATCGGGGTCTTCCGTTTCGGGCAAATCCACCGGTTCGTCCCGGAAACGGAAACGATCGGTTCCATTGGGACTTTCTGCAATGGCAAAGAAAGATTTCCGGTCAACGCCTTCCACCCTTACGGCCAGCAGGTATTTTCCGTTCAGCTTGATGGCCCCGGCGTTGAAGGTGGAATTGAAACCGATCCTTTCCATTATGAAAGGATTGGTTGTGGGATTCATATCGTACCTCCAGTACAGGGGGACATGAGCTGCGGTAAGCACAGGATAACGGTACCGGTGGTAGATGCCGTTTACCGACCCCAGCGGGGGATTGTCCCGGTTCACCAGCTTTTCATATTCCTTTATCAGTCTTTGTAGGCGTTTCTCAGGTGCTTCCATGGTTTGCTCCGTTGACATTTACCAGTAAATGCTTTCCATTGTGATCTCGTGCTGAAATAACGTGCCGGGAAGGTTATAAAATTCAATAAAATCGTGTTCACTGACATGTCCCGGATAGGGGGCATAATGATGCCCTGGCCGGTTGTGGGCATTTCTCCACACCAATACGTAGGAAATGGGATGCTCTTGAACGGCAGGCCACAGCACGCCGGTCCACCATTCGGGATCAGGGATGCCTTCCAGACCTGTTTCCGTAAGGGCCGCGACTTTATGATGCTTTGCGGCCACTTCGGAAAGTATATCCAGCTTCCTGCTCACACGGTCTCTGAAATTTGTCTTTTCGTCAGGACCCATCTGGTAATCATCGAAACCGATCAGATCAACATATTCGTCTCCCGGATACCTTTCCAGGTATTCCTCTTCCGATTCGAATCCCGAAGAGGGAGAGTAGGCAAACAGCAGATGGTGTACCTGTTTTTCCTGACACAGGTAATTTACCGTGAACCTCCAGAGATCAATGAATTCCCGGGCAGTACAAAGGTCTTTTCCCCACCAGAACCAGCTTCCGGTATGCTCGTGATAGGGACGGAAGATAACGGGGATAGCCTGGCCCTGTTCGTTGTACAGGGTATGGAAAAAGTTGGCCAGGCGGTCGAGCCACTGCTTGAATATTTCGTGTTTTTCCCCCCCGGGCAAAACCGATTGCACTGTCATACGGGAACTGATATCCCAGGCTGAACCACGGGTGAGAGGATTATCGGCGTGCCAGCTTATGGTGATGACCCCTCCGCGGGAAAAGATGTTACGGGCAAAGCTCCGCATCTGCTCGAACGGAACCGAGTCGAGGTTGACCGGTGAGCCTTTTTCCAGGTGTCCGAGGTCCATTCCGTAAACGGCGGGGAAATCGCCACATACCCTTTTAACATCCGATTCCCCTTCGGGATATACCCAGCCAATTCCATAAGCCAGGTCGTCCTGATGACCGAACAGGATGCCTTTCTGGGTAAGTTTATGCAGGGATTTCAGGAGATTATCCGTTTGCAGGGAGGCGTGTTGATCGGAAGGTTTTATGTTGTCTTCCTGTTTTCCAGTGCAGGCTGGCCATGCCAGCAGAAAGCAAAAACAGAGGTAAAGAGGTTTCATCTATGGCTTATTGAATGATTTTTAAAAGTTTCCGGTTGTCACCAGGTGGTTGGGATCCGTTTCTTTGATCAGGGCAGCTACTTCCCTGGTCCATTTTTCAAAGGCAGGGATGCTTTCCCTGGAAAAAGCACGGGGCTCATTACCGATCTCCCAGGTCATGATCACCGGATCTTCGGTGTATTTCATGCCGGTATACCGGTTAGTGCGCCCGAGAATGAATTTTATATGTTCCTTGAATTGCCGGAGGCAGTTTTCGCAATGGTGAAACCGGCCTGCATAGCTCATGAATTCCTGCCATGTATGAGGTTTCACTGAAGGATAGGGGATGGGCCCGTATCCGTTCCAGTTAAGGTACTGGGCATACCCACCCGACCAGTCCCAGCTGTTGTTCAGGTACAGAACAGCTACCTGTCCCCGTTTTTTCATTTTGGCCAGAAGAAAATCGAGTCCGTCAAGCAGCTCTTCTTTGTAAACCCCCGGTACGAGCTGCAGGGCGGGTGTTACACGAAAAGGTTCCCCGTCAGGACCCTCGGCGCCCACCAGGATGCGAAGATTGTTCACCCCGATTTGTTTCAGATGATCAAGCTCCCTGATCAGCCTTTCCCGGTTTCCGTATTTCCCGGACGAGCCAAGAATTCCTCCGTACCAGTAATTAGTCCTTATGAAATAATAAGGCTGGCCGTTCTTCATGAATGTACTGTGCTGCACGGTAACGTATTTATCCGAATGAGCCGGCTGGCCGGTAATATGACCGGGAATCAAAGCCAGCAACAGGAAAGTGGTTAGCAAGCTGTATTTCAATCGATTGATATTTAATTACCTGCTTAGTAAAAATAATAAACCAGCCTGTTCCGGGATAATACGTTTCTTTTAAATCATAATACAATAATGCCCATTTTGTTTTTCCCGCAATTTCATTCTGCCGATTTATCCGGGTTTGTATGCATTCTCTTTCTTCTTCGAATATTTTCCTGATTATTCTTGTATGGTACTATTTTGTCAAGAATTGGATAACAAATTTTCCTTGCAGGCTGAAATGCCGGTACATTGATTTATGGATCTGATCATTATATGCACCATAATATAATGTGAATATTATATTTTTTTATTTCATTGATTTTTTTATATTTGAATCAACCGGGAAATCTGAACCAGATTATGGCTGAGTCCATTCTTCGTGAGATCACCCCGCTAACGCAATCCGATTGTTTCACCCTGTTTTACAGGACCAAGTCGGAATTCGATTTCCCCCTGCATTATCATGAGGAAATGGAACTGAATTTCATTATGAATGCCAGGGGGGCCAAAAGGATCATAGGCGATCACATAGGTGAAATCGGCCGGTATGAACTGGTGCTGATGGGACCTAACCTGCAGCACGGATGGTTTGGATCAGGATTCAGGCCGGATAAGGTGGAAGAGATCACCATTCAGTTTCATAAGGATTTTTTTGATGAAAAATTCCTGCAGAAAAATCAGTTAAGTTTTATCCGGAGCATGTTCCGGAAATCGTTGCGGGGGATCCTGTTTTCACAGGAAACCATACGGCAGGTGAAGCCTCGCCTGTACAGGCTCAGGGAAAAGCAGGGATTCGATTCGGTGCTCGAATTGATGTCCATTCTGCATACCCTTTCCATCTCGGGGGATTACCGGGTATTATCCGACAGCGGTTTCAACACGCACGAAGTGTTTTCGTACAATAGCCGGCGGATTGAAAAGGTCATGGAGTTCATCCATACCGGGTTCGACAAGCCCATTACCCTGGAAGAAGCGGCTCATATAGCGAATATGACCGAATCATCATTCAGCCGTTTCTTCAAGCTGAGAACCGGGATCACTTTTATAGACTGCCTTACCGAGGTGAGGCTGGGGCATGCCTGCCGGATGCTAATCGATACAACCAAAACCATTGCCGAGATAGCCTATTCCTGCGGGTTCAACAACATTTCCAATTTCAACCGCATATTCAAAAAGAAAAAAGGCTGCACTCCGAAAGAATTGCGGGATAGTTACGACCAGGGGAACCGGCTTTTCATCTGAAGAGGGGCTTATTCGATACGCAAAACACATTCGGCCGGTTCCAGCCCTTCCGAGGTTGCCGTTACGGTAACCGTTCCTTTTTCCTTTCCTGCCTTCACCACCAGAAGGCACTTCCCGTGAAAAGCCCTGCGGGTATCTGCCTGAAAGGGTTCATGGCTTGTCTGGCTTCCATTGTCTACTCCGGCAATGGTAGCATCTCCCCCGATGGAAAACCTGACCAGGTTATCAGCCAGGGGAACCGGGTTGTTTTCACGATATGTGACTGTTACCGTTATGAATGACAAATCGGATCCGCCGGCTGCCAGCTTGCCCCTGTCGGGCTCGAGAAGCAGAGGGGCCGGTTTTCCGGCCGTTTTTACACGGGCGACCATGCTTTCCTTTTCCCTGTTTTTTCCTACAGCCATCAGGGGGCCTTCTTCAAAAGGGACTCTCCACATCAAAAGCAGATCATCTGCTTTTTTTCTTTCTTTCCCAGCGATCTGTCATTCAGGAAAAGCTCCACTTCGTTACAATTGGTATAAACCCATACATCTACCGTTTGGCCGGGCTCCCAGTGCCAGTGTGGGAAAAGATGGAGTAACGGGGTGTCGGTCCATTTGCTCTGGTACATATAATAGGCATCTTTTGGGAAGCCACAAAGATCGATGATACCGAAATAGGAGCTCCGCGCCGGCCATCGGTATGGGGTGGGTTCCCCCAGATACTCAAAACCCGTCCGGATAAACATGCCGGATAGGAATTCGTATTTTTTGATGATCTCCCAGCTTTCCCTGTGTGTTGATCCCCAGGGGGCCGAACAGTTGTCGTATGATGAACAGGAATAATCGGGGTTTACTCCGGTAAACGGGATATTCCATCGAATGGGCCAGCGGCGTACCGAATCGGAAGGCATATCGTAGTTGCCCCGGGTAGCCAGGGCTGACGTGGTTCCCGTGGTGATAAATGCCTGGCCCGGGAAATCGGACAGAAACCGGGGGAAAGTCTCATGGTGATAGTTGTAACCGATGAGGTCTAGTGCTCCGGATTGAATAACGGGATTTTCAGGTTCGGGATAATTGCACCCGGAGGTAATGGGGTGGGTGCCCATGGCCGATCCTGTGCTGTCCCATTGCTCCATGACTTCGTTCCCGATACTACAGATGATCACGCTGGGATGGTTGCGGTCGCGCAACACCAAATCTTCCAGGTCTCTCCGGTGCCATTCGTCCCAGTCACGACTGTAATCATATTCCGTTTTGGAAATTTTCCACATGTCGAAAGCCTCATCCATGACAAGAAATCCCATTTGGTCGCACAGGTCGAGAAGTCGGGGGACGGGGGATTATGGGCGGTACGGATAGCATTGCAGCCCATATCTTTCAGCAATTCCAGGCGGCGTTCAATAGCCCGGATATTAATAACTGCTCCCAGGCACCCCATGTCATGGTGTTCGCAAACCCCTCTGATTTTCATGGTTTTCCCATTCAGAGAAAAGCCTTTTACCGGGTCGAAACGGAACGAACGGATCCCCGTGACCGTTTCATATACGTTGAGAAGACGTTTTTTTCCTGATGTTCGAAACCACCCGGTAGAGGGCAGGGTTATCCACCGACCATAACTGCGGTTCTTCCTCGGTAAGTTCCTGTTGCACCACCGTAACAGTATCTGTCAGGTTTATCCCGTTGGTACTGACCATGGAAACGCGCCGGTTGTTCCTGTCGTAAACCGATGTTTCCAGGGTTACCGTCTCCGGTTTCCCGGTGGTGTTCCTGATGCGGGTCTCGATATGTATCCGGGCCGAATGCTCGTTCACTTCCGGGGTGGTGACAAAGGTTCCCCAGTGATCTACGGCTACAGGCCCGGTGGAAACAAGCCATACATTCCGGTATATGCCCGATCCGGAATACCATCTGGAATTGGGTTGTTGCGAATTATCCACCCTGACGGCCACGACATTTTCCTGATTTCCAAAATGAAGCCAGGGAGTGAGTTCATCCCGGAATGAGCTGTAACCGTAATGTCTTTTTCCCAGGTAATGGCCGTTGATCCATACTTCACTCACTGTTGCGGTATATTCCGTCGAATTCCATGTAGAAAAGTTTTCCTTTCTGTCCGGTATCAAGGTGGAAGGTTTTCCGGTACCATCCGATACCTCCGGGAAGGGCTCATCCGCCTGCCGTGGCGGGGTGGTCTTCGCTGAAGGTCCCCTCGATGCTCCAGTCGTGGGGCAGATCCGGCAGCCTCCATTCCGAATCGTCAAAACCGGGTTCAGAAGCGGCTTCATTATCCGCAAGCGTGAATTTCCACCCGGTACCGAAGTTGATTTTTCCCTGGAAACTTTTTTCGAACAGGATCCCAGGGCTGTGATTATGACGGAAAGATTAATAACTGTAAAAAAATGAGAGACGATTGGTTTCATAATCGGGAAGTCATGATTTTATTTACCTGTTAATTCAGCGGAAGGCTTATTTCACTTCCGTTATATTGAACCGTGTAATGTGGCGCACCAACGGGGTAAGCCGGTACGGGTTCGCCGGTATCCACATACACAATATGGAAGGTGCGTTGGTTCAGCATTCCCTGGAACGACCCCGTTCTTTCACCGATGATCAGCGTTTTACCGGCTTCGTTGTACCTGATGGGGATCAGCGTATATGCTCCATTCTCGTAGTTGTAATTGGTATTTTCATCTTCATACAAAACAAATTCTCCGTCAGCCCCGGCATACACATACAGGGTGACCGGGTTGGGGGCTTTCTCGTCGGCATACTGCAGGGGAGGGCCGAAAGGGATGATGGCTCCTTCCCTTACAAATATGGGCATTTCGTCGAGGGGAGCGGGTACTTCCAGCTTTTTCCCCCCTGAGGCAAATTCCCCTGTGAACAGATTATACCAGCCGGTCCCGGCAGGCAGATAAACGCTCCGGTTGCGGGCCCGGTATTCGCAAACGGGGCTGATCATGAGCCAGGGCCCGAACATGTACTGGTCGCCGATATCGAACACGTTCGTATCTCCCGGGAAATCCATAACCAGTCCGCGCATCAGGGTATAATCGTTGAGCCATACGTGCCCGGCCAGGGAATAGATATATGGCATGAGGCGATATCTCAGGTGAACGAATTTCAGCATACTCTGATAGGCGGGATGAGATTCCGGAGCCACATGGAATATTTCCCGGTAGGGGTATTGCCCGTGTGCCCGGAAAATCGGGCAGAAAGCACCGAACTGGTACCAGCGGGTCATTAGTTCCCGCCATTCCTCCTGATCTGCCGGGGAGGGGTTGTAATACCTGCTTTCCACGGCAAACCCTCCGATATCCATAGTCCAGTAGGGGATTCCCGACATACAGAAATTCACTCCGCAGGGGATCTGGGCTTCCATGTCGTGCCAGCGGGCGGCGATATCACCGCTCCAGTTGGCGGCCGAATATCTTTGCAAACCGGCATATGCCGAACGGGTAAGAATGAATACCCGCTGGTTGGCTCTGACCCTCCGCTGGCCGTTGTAAATTCCCCCGGCCTGTACCAGGGAATAGGCATTAAAATACTGGTCGGCCGGGCCCAGAGCGGTAGGGTGCATCAGGGCTTTCCGTTCCTCCATGGGAAGGTTCGAGCAAATATCCGGCTCCGTGGCATCGAGCCACCAGGCATCGAAGCCTCTGCTGAACAAACTGTCGTTAAGCTGGTTCCAGTAGGCTTTGCGTGCCTCGGCATTAAAGGCATCGTAGAAGGTGGAAACGTAACCCAGCCAGTCTTTCTGGTCTTTTTCCGCGTTCCGGGTGTACAGCCATCCCCGGCTGTTCATGGCTTCGTAATTTTCGGTCCTCACGTAATATTTTGGCCACACCGAGATCATGATGTGTGCATGGAGCGAATCGTGAAGGGTTTGTACCATGCCGTCAGGATCGGGGAAGCGTGACCGGTCAAATCCGTGGTCGCCCCATTTGTCGATGGGCCAGTATTGCCAGTCAAGCACCATATTGTCGATGGGAATATTTCTTTTCCTGAATTCCCTGGCAGTGGATAGCAGTTGTTCCTGGGTCATGTACCTTTCGCGGCTCTGCCAGAAGCCCATGGCCCACCGGGGCATAACCGGCGCTTTCCCGGTTACTGTGCGGTATCCGCCGATCACTTCGTCCATGTTCTCCCCGGCTATGAAATAGTAATCAATCTGTTCTCCCACTTCGGAAAACAGGGAGATGCGGTTATGCAAATCTTCTTCCGGAGGATCCAGGTGCCGCAGGGCGATAAACGATTCTCCCCCGTCGGGGATCCATTCGATTTTCAAATAGATTTTTTCGCCCTTATTCATGGGCAGGTTAAAATGGTTCGATGAGGGATTCCAGCACTGCCTCCACCGGTCGAAAACCAGGCTATCGCCGATCCATAATCTGGCATAACCGGCGGAAGTGAATACGAAAGAATGCGTACCGGTGGTGTCCGATTCCAGATAACCTTCCCATGTTACAAAACCGTTGTTCAGATCATAGCCGGCGGGGAATTTCGCCAGATCGGGGATGAACTGGTAATTAATTTCTTTTTCTTCGCGGGTAGTAACCCTGTCTCTTTTGTTTCTGTCGGCATAGGTGGCGGTAAGGCCGCCTTCTTCTCCCCGGCTGTTGTAGAGTTTCAGGGAGGAAAGCTCCATATAATCGCGCACGTTACCGAATTTGCTTCTGGAATAGTTGTCCCACAGGATGCCATAGTTTTTCGTCGAAAGGAGGAAAGGTACCACTGCCTGGGTGTTGTACTGGTACAGGTCGAAATTTTTTCCTCTCATATTCATGAAGGAAGTTTGATTGCCGCCCAGTCCGTACAGGGCTTCTCCGGGGGATAAGCCGAACAGCTGTCTGATGGCAAAAAACGGTTCTCCGTGGATGGTTACCGGTTGAAAAGTTTTTCCTCCTCCCGGTATTTCCGACAGGATGGGGCTGCCGTCGGAACGGTGAAAAGACACTTCTCCGGTTTTCAGGGATACTTTTACCAGGAGCGCGGATGTTTGGAGGTTTACTTCACCGTTATCGCGTTTAACTGAAAATTCAGCATTTTCAGGCGGTTCGGCGATGGCCATGAGACTTTTTGTTTCCGGGAATTCCTTCCCGGGAAAGGAGGTGACCCGGATAATCCGGTCGGATA
>DQWH01000070.1 GCA_011042635.1 Bacteroidota bacterium
GACTGGATGCGTGTAAAAGGGTACGATCCGGAGGAAGTGAAACAGTACTCTGACGAAAAAATGGAGGAACTGGTGAAAGAATCGCCCTATTACAAGGCTACCTCCAGCGATGTGGACTGGCTGGCCAAGGTGAGGATGCAGGGAGAAATACAGAAATGGGTGGATCATTCCATCAGCGTGACCATCAACCTGCCCCAGCAGGTCCAGGAAAGCCTGGTTTCGGAGCTGTACCTTACCGCCTGGAAGAGCGGTTGCAAGGGAGCCACCATCTATCGAGACGGTTCGAGAAACGGCGTGCTGGTAACCGGCGAAAAGAAAAACGAACAGGCCGTTCAGTTCCCCAAACGACCCAGGGTGCTTGATGCCGAGATCATCCGGTTTAATAATAACAACGAAAGATGGATCGCTTTTGTGGGACTGAAAGACGGTGTTCCCTATGAAATATTTACCGGCCTTGCCGACGAGGAGATCTTCCCCATACCCAAATCCATCACCAGAGGAAAGATCATCAAAACCAAGGACGAAGACGGCAAAAACCGCTACGATTTCATGTATACCGACAAATACGGTTACAAAAACATCCTGGGCGGCTTATCGCATATGTTCCATCCGGAATTCTGGAACTATGCCAAATTGATATCGGGCGTCCTTCGCCATGGCATGCCCATCCCCGATGTGGTAAATCTGGTTTCCTCACTGCGTCTCGACAGTGAGAACATCAATACCTGGAGGAACGGGGTGGAAAGGGCCCTGAAGCGGTACATCCCCAACGGCACCCGCGCCAAGGGCGAATGCCAGGAATGCGGCTCCAAGAACCTGATTTACCAGGAAGGCTGTCTCATCTGCCAGGATTGCGGCAGCTCGAAATGCGGGTAAAAAAAACGAGTCCCCTTCGACAGGCTCAGGGGACTCGTTTGCTATTCCTGAGATTTATCCGGTTTTATTTCAGCACCCCCAGTTTACGGCCAATTTTGGTAAACGCCTTCACGGCTCTGTCAAGGTGTTCCTTTTCATGAGCAGCTGAAAGCTGTACCCTGATCCTGGCCTGCCCTTTGGGAACCACCGGATAATAGAAGCCGATCACGTAAATGCCTTCGTCCAGCAGTTCCCGGGCAAAATCCTGGGATAATTTGGCATCGTACAGCATGATGGGAACAATGGCACTCCGGGTGGGCTTCAGATCGAAACCGGCCGCTTTCATTTCGTTAAAGAAATATTTGGTGTTCCAGTGCAGCTTGTCCTGCAGCTCATTGGTCTCGCTCATCATATCGAACATCCTGATACCGGCATTGACCACCGATGGCGGCAGTGAATTCGAGAAGAGATAAGGCCGGCTGCGCTGCCTGAGCATTTCAATGATCTCTTTCTTCCCGGTGGTAAAGCCTCCGATCCCTCCGCCGAAAGCCTTACCCAGTGTGCCAGTAATAATCTCAACCTTCCCGCGGCAATTGAAGAGTTCGGTTATCCCCCTTCCTGTTTCTCCCACCACACCGGCCGAATGAGCTTCGTCGATCATGACCATGGCATCATATTTTTCAGCCAGCTCCAGAATGCGGTCAAGGGGAGCCACATTTCCGTCCATAGAAAACACGGCATCGGTAACGATCAGTCTGAAGCGCTGTTCCTGTGCTTTTTTCAGCTGTTCTTCCAGATCGGCCATGTCGGCATTCTGGTAACGATACCGCTGGGCCTTGCAGAGCCTTACTCCGTCGATGATGGAAGCATGGTTCAGCGCATCGGAAATGATGGCATCCTCAGGTCCCAGCAGAGGCTCGAAAACACCTCCGTTGGCATCGAAACAGGCGGCATACAGGATGGTATCTTCCGTACCGAAAAAATCGGCTATCTTTTTCTCGAGGGTTTTATGAATATCCTGCGTTCCGCAAATAAACCGTACCGACGACAAACCAAAGCCACGGCTGTCGAGGGCTTCTCTGGCCGCTTTGACCAGTTCCGGATGGTTGGATAACCCCAGGTAATTATTGGCACAAAAATTCAGTACCTTTTCACCGGTGCTGATACTGATCTCGGCACCCTGGGGTGAGGTAATGATCCTTTCTTCCTTGAACAAACCGGCCTCCTGGATGCCGGCCAGTTCCTGCTGCAGATGTTCTTTTATCTTTCCGTACATAACGACAGGTATTTATAGGTTCTTTCTTACTTGAAGTGCCGCCAAATATATGAAAATTGATATTCAATACGAATTAATTTTCAATGCTTTATAGTATGTTTTTCACCATGAAAATTATTTACTTTCGCGATACATTTGCTAAATAAAAAACAGAAAACAAAAAACATCCTGTTATGAAGAATATCCTTGTAACCGGCTCTGTCGGACAGATCGGTTCCGAACTCACCCTCGAACTCAGAAAAAGATATGGCAACGACCACGTGGTAGCCGGAATCAGAAAAACCCTTCCCGAAGGAGAACTGAAGGAATCGGGTCCCTACGAAGTAGCCGACGCTACGGATCCCGAACAGATCACCGCCGTGGTGAAAAAATACAGGATCGACACCATTTTTCACCTGGCCGCCATCCTGTCGGCCGTAGCAGAAAAATACCCGCAGCGCGGCTGGGATGTGGGAGTAAACGGATTGTTCAACGTGCTGGAAATTGCCAGGGAATACAACTGTGCCCTCTTTTTCCCCAGCTCTATCGGTGCCTTCGGTCCAACCACCCCACTGGACCACACCCCGCAGGACACCATCCAGCGACCGAATACTATGTACGGAGTAACCAAGGTAACCGGAGAACTGCTGTGTGATTATTATTACAAGCGCTTCGGCGTTGATACGCGCGGCCTGCGTTACCCGGGTATTATTTCAAATGTCACCCTCCCCGGGGGAGGTACCACCGATTATGCAGTGGAAATTTTTTACGATGCCGTAAAATACGGGAGGTACGTCTGCCCTCTTTCCAAAGGTACTTTCCTCGATATGATGTACATGCCCGATGCCATAGAAGCCGCAATTCAGCTCATGGAAGCCGATCCTTCCCGCCTGAAGCACCGGAATGCCTTCAATGTAACTGCCATGAGCTTTGATCCGGAAATACTGGCTTCAGCCATCAAAAAACACATCCCTGACTTTGAAATGACCTACGAGGCGGATCCTACCAAACAGGCCATTGCCGATTCCTGGCCCAACAGCATGGACGATTCGGCCGCACGTGAAGAATGGGGATGGAATCCCCGGTATGATCTGGATGCCATGACGTCAGATATGATCGAAAAAATCAGGATCAAGCACGAAAAAGGCCTGTATTGACGGAACGGGAAAAACCGGGAATTGTCGTCCTGTTTCAGATAATATTGCCTACTATAAGCAATGGGCCCCATTCGTCTGATGTCATAATACCAGGGGTATTTCATAATTCATATATGGTTCTTTTATAGACAACTACGTAGTTATCTACGTTGCTATCTACGTAGTTGCCTGCCACCCTTTCAAATTTAACCATTTAAACCCGAAACTCGGAACACAAAACACAAAACCCTGACGATAGCTGCGCCATGTCAGGGTTCAATATCGACTAATCCATCCGGTTCACTTCCCTCCCGGATGGAAAGTCTCATTGATTTTTCAGCAGCCACACCGACTGTCTTCCGGGCTGTTGCCTGATCCTTTGAAGAGACTGAAGGGCTTCCTCTTTATTATCAAAAGCGCTCATAGATACCCGCAGGTATCCATTGCCGGCTTCCAGGATCTCGGAGGGATACCCTTCCGAGGCAAGTTCGTCCTTAAGGGTACGGGCATTTTCCGCCAGACGGAAACTGCCGGCAATCAAATAATACCGGTTTGCTGCCGGGGCGGGAAGGGGCTCTTCCGGGGTTTCTTCCACAGGAATTTCCTTCTCCTCCATTACCGGCTGAGTTTCTTCTTTTCTACCTTCCTCCACATCATCGCTGTAACGGGCGGTTTCCCCGGGAGTGGCCGTCTGTTCTGTCACCGCTTCCTTTTTCTGCAGCCACTGGAAAGAAGAAAAATCCAGGTTCAGATCATCCAGGTAATGAGTTTTGAGGGGGATCAGGGCCAGAGCGACCAGCACGGGAATAGCAATCAGCACACGCCGCAGGGTTTTTCCGGCAGGCCGCTTACCGGCCGGAGGCTGGTCTCTGAATTTTCTGATTTTCTTCCTTACGTCATAATCTTCCAGCGGGGTAGCCGTAAACCTCGACAGGCCGTACGATCCGATCAGATAATTCCGCGTATTATCGGGTTCGAACTGCAGATTATGCCGGTTATCATACTGAAAGCGACCGATATCCTCAAAATGAAAAGGGGCTCCTTTTTCAAGCCGGTCTTTCACTTCTTTCACAAAACCGGACACCGCCCGCCGGGCATCCACATACCCCATACCCTGCCTTTCGGATATGTATCCCACCAGCAAACCGTCGTTTCCCGACAGGTTTCTGTTAAAACTGATCCTTTTGGAAGGCGGGGAAAAAACATGCCGTTCAAAATCTATTTCGGCAGGCTGATAATTGGCTACAAACCCTCCGAAATCAGGTACAATGACACAATCATGCAAAACAAGCAACTGCCGGATGTGGGCAACAATATCCACGGTGTATTCTTTTTGGTTTTTTCTCAAACAAAATTAAGAAATATTCAAAGCATGTCATCATTTTTCCCGATAATTTCCGTCTGCATTTTTTCCCCGGTATTCCATCAACCGAAATCCATCCGTTTTTATCGTCATTCGTTTCGAATTTGGTATCTTCGCAAAAATTCTACATCGTATGGAACAAATCAGGATGGTAGATCTTGCCGGTCAGTACCGTCGGCTGAAAGGAGAAATAGACGCAGCCATCCGGGAAGTTATTGATTCCACAACCTTTATCAACGGACCGGCTGTAAGTGAATTTGCCACCGATCTGGAAAATTACCTGGGGGTTAAACATGTGATCCCCTGCGGGAACGGCACCGACGCCCTTCAGGTTGCGCTGATGGCCATCGGACTGAAGCCCGGCGATGAGGTGATCACCCCTGATTTTACCTTTATTGCCACCGTGGAAGTGGTGGCTCTGCTGAAAGCAAAACCCGTATTCGTAGACGTGGATCCCGCCACCTTTAACATGACCCCCGAGGCTGTGCGCAAAGCCATTACTCCGCGCACCCGGGCAATCGTACCCGTGCATCTTTTCGGTCAGTGTGCCGATATGGAACCCATTCTGGAACTGGCCCGCGAACACAACCTGTATGTCATAGAAGATGCAGCCCAGGCACTCGGAGCGGAATACGCCGGTAAAGGGGGTACGGCAGGAAAAGCCGGCACCCTGGGTCACATCGGCTGTACTTCCTTTTTCCCTTCAAAGAATCTGGGGGCCTACGGCGACGGGGGAGCGATTTTCACGGAGTCGGATGAACTGGCAACCCGTATACGATCGATTGTTAACCACGGAATGAAGGTACGGTATTATCATGACCGCATCGGGGTCAATTCCCGGCTGGACACCCTGCAGGCCGCCATTCTCAGGGTAAAACTGAAATATCTGAATGATTTCAACACCCGCCGGCAGGAAGCGGCTGCCCGCTATGACGAGGCTCTGAAAGACTCCGGCCGTTTTGAAATCCCGGTGCGCAGCCCCTTTTCCACCCATATATTCCATCAGTATACCCTGAAAACGAAAGGAATAGACCGGGACGGGCTGAGAGAATTCTTGCGTAAAAAAAACATACCGGCCATGGTGTATTATCCAGTGCCCCTGCATGCACAAAAAGCCTATGCGGACCTGGGATACCGCGATAGTGAATTCCCGGTAACCGCTTCCCTTTGCCGGCAGGTGATCAGTCTGCCCATGCATACGGAACTGCCTACCGACCAGCAGGAATACATTGTGGAACAACTTCATGCATTCAGACCATGAGCACCGAAAAAGAATATTTTGCCCATGAAACGGCCGTAATTGACGAGGGGGCCCGCATCGGACAGGGCACAAAGATCTGGCATTTTTCCCATATCATGACCGGAGCGGTGATCGGAGAAGAATGCAACATCGGCCAGAATGTGGTGGTTTCACCGGAAGTAGTTCTCGGCAAAAATGTCAAGGTACAGAATAATGTTTCCATCTACACCGGCGTAATCTGCGAAGACGATGTATTCCTGGGTCCCTCCATGGTATTTACAAATGTGGTGAATCCAAGAAGTGCCGTGGTGAGAAGGGGACAGTACGTTCGCACATATGTCAGGAAAGGAGCCTCTATCGGGGCGAATGCCACCATTGTATGCGGTAACGACATAGGCGAATACGCTTTTATCGGAGCCGGAGCGGTGGTTACACGGGAGGTGAAACCCTATGCCCTGGTGGTGGGGAATCCTGCCCGGCAGGTGGGATGGATGAGCGAGTACGGACACCGGCTGGAGTTCAATGAAGAGGGAATAGCCGTTTGTGCCGAAAGCGGGGAAAAATACCTGCTGGAAAACAACCGGGTAAGAAAAATCGTTGATTAACAGACTATGAATCAGAATATCGTTATGAAGAACCCGAACCAACCGAAACATTTTGCCCTGATCGGTGTAGCCGGATTTGTAGCTGTGAGACACCTCAGGGCCATTCATGATACGGGAAATGTGCTGCTGGCCGCCCTTGATCCGTCTGATACCGTGGGGATTCTGGACAGTTATTTTCCCAACGCCGATTTTTTTGTTGAATTTGAAAGGTTTGACAGGCATATTGACAAGATGCGCCGCATCGGAACACGCATCGATTATGTCAGCATATGTTCGCCCAATTACCTGCACGATTCACACATCCGCTTTGCCCTAAAGCACCAGGCCGATGCCATTTGCGAAAAGCCCATGGTACTGAATCCCTGGAACGTGGATGCGCTGCAGGAATTTGAACAGGAAACCGGCAGAAAGATCAACAACATCCTGCAGCTCAGGCTTCATCCGTCGATAAAGGCTCTGAAGAAAAATATCGATCGGGAAAACGGAGAAAAGATTTACGATATCGATCTGACCTACATCACCAGCCGGGGCCACTGGTACTTCATCTCCTGGAAAGGAGATATACATAAATCGGGAGGGATTGCCACGAACATCGGGGTGCATTTTTTCGACATGCTGACCTGGATATTCGGCAAACCTGTCGAGAACAGGGTCCATTTACTGGAAAACAACCGGGCCTCGGGCTTCCTGCAACTCGAAAAGGCCAGGGTCAGGTGGTTCCTCAGTGTGAATGCAGCCGATCTTCCCGAAGCTGTCAGAAAAAAGGGGCAACGAACCTACCGGTCAATCCTGATTGACGGCGAAGAAATTGAGTTTTCCGACGGATTTACCGATCTGCATACGGAAAGTTATCGCCAGATCCTGAAAGGCAATGGATTTGGCATTGAAGATATTCGCCGTTCCATAGAAATAGTATATCATATCAGGAACACTCAGCCCGAAGGGCTGTCGGGAGAGGTACATCCCCTATTATTTAACCTTTCAAAAAAATAATGTTTGAAGCGCCATGGAAAAAAGCATGTTTAAAGAGTTAACGGAAGGGAAAAAGCAGATATCCGTCATCGGGCTGGGATATGTAGGACTTCCCATCGCCCTGGAATTTGCCCGCCATATGCCGGTAACAGGTTTCGATGTGAATGAACACCGGGTTGCCATGTTAAACAAAAAACAGGATCCCAGCCGCGAAATAGGAAGCGAAGCATTCGAAGGGGTGCAGATCAGCTTCACGCACAATCCGGAAAAACTGAAAGAAGCCCATTTTCATATTGTTGCCGTACCCACACCCATTGATGAACACAATCAGCCCAATTTGAAACCTCTTCTTTCGGCCAGTACAACGGTAGGAAAGGCACTGAAAAAGGGTGATTATGTGGTATATGAGTCCACGGTATATCCCGGATGTACGGAAGAAGACTGCATTCCCATTCTCGAAAAGGAATCGGGGCTTACTGTCGGGAAAGATTTCAAAGTGGGCTTTTCTCCCGAAAGGATCAATCCGGGCGACAGGGTGCACACCCTTACCAACATCACCAAGGTGGTATCGGGAAACGACGAGGAAGCGCTCGAGAACATTGCACTGACCTATGAACTGATCATCAGGGCCGGTATTCACCGTGCCAGTTCCATCAAGGTGGCCGAAGCGGCTAAGATCATTGAAAACACCCAGCGGGATATCAACATCGCTTTCATGAATGAGCTTTCGATCATATTTAACCGCATGGGAATCAATACCTATGAAGTACTGGAGGCTGCCGCAACCAAATGGAACTTCCTTCGCTTTTCGCCCGGGCTGGTCGGGGGGCATTGCATAGGTGTGGACCCGTATTACCTGGCTTACAAATCGCGCGAGCTGGGCTACCATGCCCAGATTATCAATGCCGGAAGGTATGTGAACGATTCCATGGGAGGCTATGTGGCCAAGCAAACCGTGAAGAAGATCATTGCTGCCGGCAAAAACATCAACCGGGCAAAGGTGCTGATCATGGGGATCACTTTCAAGGAAAATGTCAGCGATATCAGAAACACCAAAGTGGTGGACATGATCCGCGAGTTTGAATCGTACGGTTTGCATGTGGATGTGATGGATGCCAGGGCATCGGCCGAAGAAGTGAAGGAAGAATACGGTATTGAGCTCAGGGCTCAACCCGACCGGAACTACGATGCCATAGTGTTGGCGGTGGGACATAAAGAATATGCAGGCCTTACGGAGGACGATTTTCTCAAACTGGCCGGGAAAAAGGCGGTTTTTGTCGATATCAAGGGCATTTACCGGGGAAAGATCAAAAAGCTTGTTTACTGGAGCCTCTGACAATGAAAAAAAAAGTACTGGTTACCGGAGGAACCGGCTACATCGGGTCGCATACCGTGGTTGAACTGCAGGAAGCAGGATATGAGGCGGTGGTGGTGGATGATCTGTCCAACTCACGGGAAGAGATCCTCGGCCGGATTGCCCAAATCACCGGTATACGCCCTCTTTTCGAAAAATTCAACCTTTGCCGGCGGGAAAAAACCCTGGGCCTGTTTGACAGGTATCCGGATATCGTGGCGGTAATCCATTTTGCCGCCCTCAAATCGGTAGGGGAATCGGTTGTCCGCCCGCTGGATTATTATTACAACAATCTGGTTTCGCTCATCCATCTGCTGGAAGGAATGGAAAAACACAGGGTGCCTGCCATGGTTTTTTCTTCTTCGTGTACCGTTTACGGGCAGCCCGACCAACTGCCGGTGACAGAGGAAGCCCCGGTAAAACGTCCTGCTTCTCCTTACGGGAACACCAAAAAGATTTCGGAAGAGATTCTTCAGGATTTTCTTGTCAACCACCAACAGATGGGCGTAATTTCCCTGAGGTATTTCAACCCCATCGGAGCCCATCCTTCGGGCCTGATCGGCGAATTACCCCAGGGCATTCCCGACAATCTGGTTCCTTTCATCACACAAACGGCCATCGGGCTCAGAAAAGAGCTGAAAGTATTCGGCCGAGATTACAACACCCCCGACGGAACGGCCATTCGTGACTACCTGCATGTCACCGATCTGGCCCGGGCTCATGTGGTGGCCATTGAACGTCTACTGGACGGAAAGCAGAAACGGCCGTTTGAAGTATTTAACCTGGGCACAGGGCAGGGAGTTTCTGTGCTGGAAGCCATCGGGTCGTTCGAGCGTGTTTCGGGCGTAAAACTGAATTACCGTTTTGTTGACCGCCGTCCGGGAGATGTGGAAAAAGTATGGGCGGATACCCGTCTGGCAAATACCGAACTGGGGTGGGAAGCCCGGAGCACCCTGGATGATGCCATGCTGACGGCCTGGAACTGGGAGAAAAAATACAGGGAAAACCCATTCAGCGATGAATAAAACCATTCTGATCACCGGCGGGGCCGGGTTTATCGGGTCCCATGTGGTACGGCATTTTGTGAAAAATTACCCGGAATACCGCATTATCAACCTCGACCTGCTGACCTATGCGGGAAACCTGGAAAATCTGAAAGACATCGAAAAGGAAAAGAACTATCTCTTCGTCAGGGGGGATATCCGGAACAGGGGAGAAATGAAGCGCCTGTTCGAGGAACACCGGCCCGTTGCAGTAATTCATCTGGCGGCCGAGTCGCATGTTGACAGGTCTATATCCGATCCCACCGAATTCATCAGCACCAATGTGGTGGGAACCGGCAACCTGCTCACCCTGGCCAGGGATTACTGGAAAGGATCATACGAAGGAAAGGTGTTTTACCATATTTCCACCGACGAAGTATTCGGTTCGCTGGGCAGGGAGGGAAAATTCCGGGAAGATACCCCCTACGACCCAAAAAGTCCGTATTCAGCCAGCAAGGCGGGTGCAGACCATCTGGTCAGGGCTTTTTCCCATACGTACGGATTGCCGGCACTGATCAGCAATTGCTCGAACAATTACGGCCCATACCAGTTCCCCGAAAAGCTCATTCCCCTGGCTATTTACCGGATCATGAACGGGGAGGAAATTCCCGTATACGGAAAAGGAGAAAACATACGCGACTGGCTGTACGTAGAAGACCATGCCAGGGCTATTGATCTGCTGTTTCACCGGGGACGGCGGGGAGAAACCTATAATATCGGCGGGAACAATGAATGGAAAAACATTGACCTGCTGAGGTTGTTATGCCGCCTGGCCGATGAAAGGCTGGGAAACGATCCCGGCCACTCAGAAGGTCTGATCAGGTTTGTAAAAGACCGGGCGGGGCATGATCTGAGGTATGCCATTGATGCGGAAAAGATCAGGAAGGAACTGGGGTGGGAACCCCTGGTAAGTTTTCAGGAAGGGTTGGCAAAAACCCTGGACTGGTACCTTTCACACCGGGAATGGCTGGAGCATGTCATTACCGGTGAATACCGGCAATATTACAACCGGCAATACTACGACCGGCCTTTTTGATGAATCCGGGGATTATTCCACGGTAACCGACTTAGCCAGGTTTCTGGGCTGGTCTACGTTACATCCCCTCAGCACAGCAATATGATAGGAAAGCAACTGAAGTGGCACCACCGTGGTAAGCGGGGCCAGGGGCACTTCCGTGCTGGGAACTTCCAGCACATGATCGGCCATTTCGCGGATAACGGTATCGCCTTCCGTCACCACGGCAATCACCACTCCGTTCCTGGCCTTCACTTCCTGAATGTTGCTGACGATCTTGTCGTATGACTTGTCTTTGGTGGCGATCACCACTACAGGCATATTTTTATCGATCAACGCAATGGGTCCGTGCTTCATTTCGGCGGCAGGATAACCTTCCGCATGAATATAGGATATTTCCTTGAGTTTAAGAGCTCCTTCCAGGGCCACCGGGAAAAAATATCCTCTTCCCAGGTAAAGAAAGTTATTGGCGTCTTTGTACAGAGTGGCAATGTCCCTGTATTTCCCGTTAGCTTCCAGAATCCGTTCTATCTTTTCAGGAATCAATGTCAGTTCGTTGACCATTCGCCGGTAATTGGCCTGTGAGAGGGTTTTCCTCCTGTACCCGAGCACCAGGGCCATCATGGTCAGCACCGTAACCTGCGCTGTGAACGCCTTGGTGGAAGCCACGCCGATCTCGGGTCCGGCATGAGTATAAACCCCACCGTTTGTTTCGCGTGGAATGCTCGATCCCACCACATTGCATATTCCCAGCACCAGGGCTCCTTTTTTACGGGCCAGCCTGATGGCGGCCAGCGTATCTGCCGTTTCACCACTCTGGCTGATAGCGATCACCACATCCTGTTTGGTAATCAGCGGATTCCGGTACCTGAATTCTGAGGCATATTCCACCTCCACGGGGATGCGCGCAAAATCCTCAAAAAGATATTCGCCCACCAGGGCTGCATGCCACGAAGTACCGCAACCCACCATGATGATGCGCTGGGCTGCCAGCAAACGGTCCATAACCTGATACAGTCCCCCCAGATGGATTTCCTTTTTGTCGCCGGAAACCCTTCCCCGGAAAGTATCGAGGATGGAACGGGGTTGTTCGAATATTTCCTTGAGCATAAAATGGTCAAACCCGTTCTTGTCAATCTCACCGATATCCAGGTCGACGGTGTGTACCACCGGGGCCTGAGGCACATTTTTCAGGTTCTTTAAAATCAGCTCATCCCGGCTGATCACGGCCACGTCATTGTCATTGAGATAGATCACACTTTTGGTATGTTCCACGATGGGAGTAGCATCGGAGGCCACAAAATATTCGCCTTCGCCCACGCCAATTACCAGAGGGCTTCCTTTGCGGGCAGCAATCAGCTTATCGGGCTCATCCACACACATAATCACCAGCCCGTAGGCGCCGATCACCTTGGTCAGGGCCAGTCTGACGGCAATGTCAGCAGAAAGTTTGCCCTTCAGGTAAATGTATTCAATCAGATTAGCCAGAACCTCTGTATCGGTTTCACTGGTAAAGGTATACCCCCTGCTACTGAGTTTCTCTTTGAGACGGGCGTAATTTTCAATAATCCCGTTATGAATCACTACAAATTTCCCGTTCATCGAACGGTGCGGGTGGGCATTCACATCGTTGGGTTCGCCGTGGGTAGCCCATCGGGTATGGCCAATTCCCACATTGCCGCTGATATCCCTGCTGGTGACGAAACTTTCCAGCCGGGACACTTTCCCCTGGCATTTGTATATCTTGATCTGGTTATCAAGGAGGGATATTCCTGCCGAATCGTATCCCCTGTATTCGAGCCGTTTCAGTCCATTGATCAAAATAGGATAGGCCTCCTTGTTTCCGATGTAACCTACAATTCCACACATAGTACAGGAATTTTTGGTACAATAAATATGTTGCCTTCTTTCAGAATGCAGTATAATACACCTTCAAAGTTGCCGGCCTGGAGTTATTGCCCGAGGTCAGGACCACCCGGTGCGGAGTGGTAGTGTATTCATTGGCTCTGATATACATGTCGATATGATCCCTGTTCCCCAGCAGGAAATCCTTGTAAAAATCCGTGATATTGAAAACATACTCTTTCCGCTGCATGTCATAATATCCCCCGAAATATTCTTCCCCCAGGCCTTTATCCGGAAGATAGAGCAACCGGTTATCCTCGGCCCTGTAAAGAGCGATCAGACGCGAAGCGGGTTCCAGAACCGTGGCCGTAGGATCGTGGTTTTCAACGGGAAGAGTAAGCGTGACCTTGTTCACGGCTCCGGGGATCCTGTCTGTCCAGTTTTCCTGAAAAGGAAAATGGAGATAAGTTTCCACACCCGCCAGTCCCTGTACATAACAAACCGAATCTTTGAAACCGGTACCGATGTGCTGAATCTTGAGCAGAGGATCGGCCTGGGAAAGATCTTTCCGGTAGATATTGATCCGTGCACTGGAGGAGTTGATCAGGAAGCTGTTATCCAGCGAATCGGCACTTGCATTGGAATAGTACACATCCACCCGGCTTTCTTCCGAGAGAAGATCAAACGCAACCAGGGTCCCGTCGCCCGAAATTTTTTCCGCACTGATATGAAACCCGTAAAAATGTTCCCTGAAATTCGACTGGGATGAAAGAGCCAGGGAATCCTCAATCAGTTTATTCCCTATCATAGGATCGAGGGTGCACTGGATAAGGGTATCAGCTGAAGAAAAGGTGGTAGTACCCACCAGGTAGCCCGAGAGATAGGGTGTCGGATCCATATTGGAATAATAAGTGGAATCGACATCGATGGGCTGTATCAATTCCCGGATATTGAGCTGGTATTCGGTTTCGCCCATTCCGTACCGTTCATTTACCTTCAGATAAATAACAGCCGAATCCAGTTCCGGATCCACTCCCGGATAGAAATACAATCCGGAAAGGACAATCTGGGTCATGAAAGAAGCTTCGACTGCACCGAACACAGGATCGACCATTTCGCCCACCAGTGAATACAAATTTTCATCGCTTCTTACCGAGTCGACGGAAAGGGTGTAAGCTTCCACTGTCATCGTATCGAAACAGGCCAGCAGGGGCCGGTCGGCGTCCGGTTGAATGGTAAGACCGATAGTCCCCGGCTCCTTTTCACAGCGGGTAAACAAAAGGGATATGATCATACCGCCAAACAACACCGGGGAAATCTGGCGGAAGAATTTATTTTGAATCATGTATTTTCTGGCTTAGCAATTCGTCGTAAAAATCTGAATACACATCAATGTATTTGTCCTCAGGTTGAAAATCCAGGAATTTTTTCCCGGACTTTTTGATAAACGAAAGCAGGGTCGGATCTATTGTCTCGCTTCCCTGGATCACGGCATCGGACATTTCGATGGCCAGCTTGTTCAGGCCGGTGAAATCGGCCTTTTTTTCGACATGCTTCAGATCACCGGGTTTAATCCCTTCAAAATTCACTTTTCGTGTAAAGAACGGATCAAGAGGTTGACGGAATGAGCGGTCATAAACTGAATAAATTACTCTGGAATCGGAAAAAATGGGATCGTCGCGGTACGATTTTTTCACATATAGGGGGATCAGGGATGAGAACCATCCGTGACAGTGAATGATGTGCGGCGGCCATCTTAGTTTTTTCACCGTTTCAAGCACTCCGCGGGCAAAAAAGATGAGGCGTTCGTCATTGTCGGCAAATTCCTTCCCTTCGTCATCGGCATACTCGAATTTCCGGTGAAAGTAATCTTCATTGTCAATAAAATACACCTGCATTCTGGCGGCCTGAATGGATGCCACCTTAATGATAAGGGGATGGTCGGCATCGTCAATAATCAGGTTCATTCCCGAAAGCCGGATCACTTCATGCAGCTGGTTTCTTCTTTCGTTAATACATCCGAACCGGGGCATGAAAGTACGTATTTCTCTCCCCTTTTCCTGGATTCCCTGGGGCAGGTACCTGCCTATACGGGAAATCTGATCCTCTGGAAGATAAGGGGTGATTGCCTGGGAAATAAATAATATTCTTTTGCTTTTCATCTAGCGGAACCGTTGTGCCGAAATGTTTTGCAAAATTAGTAAAAATTCTTGATACATCCCGTGATCGGTTCCGAAAGCTTCCCTGCACAGCTCCGGCCCGGTCGTGTTATCCGTTCTGTTAACTTGACAACCGGTTGAATTATTGGTTATATTTGCAGCACCGAAGAAACAACGCATGCATCTGTTCACCGACAACCGATCCATCCGTGAATACCTGTCATCCTGGCTGGCAAAAGGAAAGACGGCAGGACTGGTTCCCACCATGGGAGCTCTTCACAGGGGACATCTCTCACTGGTAAACCGTGCCCTGAGTGAGAACAAGGTGGTGGTGGTGAGCATATTCGTGAATCCCACCCAGTTCAATGACCCTGACGATTTTCGCAGGTATCCGTGCAACCCGGAGCAAGACATATCCATCTTGCGGAAAATAATGCGTGAAGAAGATGCGGTTTTCCATCCTCCGGCAAAAGAGATCTACCCTGAACCCGATACCCGGACTTTTGATTTCGGCGGTCTGGACCGCTTTATGGAAGGTGCATATCGGCCCGGACATTTCAACGGGGTAGCTCAGGTGGTTACCAGGCTTTTCGAAATTCTGAAACCCACCCGGGCATATTTCGGAGAAAAAGATTTTCAGCAATTGGCCATTATCCGGCACATTACTGAAAATCTGAATATTCCGATCAAGATCGTGGCCTGTCCTATTGTGAGGGAACCCGACGGCCTGGCCATGAGTTCGAGAAACGTTTTGCTCACTTCCGAAGAACGGCAAACGGCCGCGTCCATATCCCGCACGCTGTTCAGCGCCAGGGACATGCGGCAGAAGGCTTCCTTACCGAAAGTAAAACAGTGGGTAACGGAGCGTCTCAACGAATTGCCGGGCATGGAAGTGGAATATTTTGAAATTGTGGATGACCGGACCCTGGCTCCTCTCAGCCAGTGGCAAAAAAACAAAGGCATGGTGGGATGCATTGCGGTTAAGCTGGGTAAGGTGCGCTTGATAGACAATATCAGATTTTCTTAGTAAATTTGCAGAGTTATGAATATTGAAGTCCTCAAATCGAAAATCCACATGGTCACCGTAACCGATGCCAACCTGCACTATGTAGGGAGCATCACTATCGATGAGGACCTCATGGATGCAGCCAATCTTATTGAGAATGAAAAGGTGCAGGTTCTGAACCTCAACAACGGGGAAAGGCTCGATACATACGTGATCAAGGGGAAAAGGGGGTCGGGAGAGATTGTTATGAACGGGCCCGCCGCCAGAAAAGTCACCGTGGGTGATGTGGTGATCATTATTTCGTACGCGATGATGGATTTTGAGGAAGCCAAACATTTTCGTCCCGTTATTGTATTTCCCGATACTGCTACCAACAAACTGTAAAGATAGGTGACCGGCTTTCGACAGAAACTTTTCAGAGGGTTTCAGTTTCTTCTATTCCTGTTGATTGGTTTAGTCCTGCTGTATTTTGCCTTCCGGGGTATTCGCTTTTCGGCATTTCTGGAAGAACTGATCCATGCCCGTTACGCATGGGTGGTTGCTTCTCTGTCTTTCGGCCTGATCTCCCACCTCCTGAGGGCCGCCCGATGGAACCTGCTGATAGAACCCCTGGGATACAGGCCAGGCCTGAAAAACACATTTCTGGCGGTAATGACCGGTTACCTGGCCAACTATGCTTTCCCCCGTATCGGAGAAATTACCCGGTGTGCGGCCCTGAACAGGAAAAGCAAGGTGCCGGTGGACCAGCTGCTGGGCACAGTAGTGGCCGAACGTGCCGTTGACTTCCTCATGCTGATTGTGCTGTTTCTCCTGGTATTCTTTATGAAGATCCATTTTTTCGGATCTTTCATACGGAAAACCATTTTCCTTCCCACGTACGAAAGTGTAAGGGAGGCATATCTGTCGCGGCCGGTGCTGTGGATCGTCCTGGCATCCCTGCTGCTTTCTTCCCTGGCCGCCCTGATCCTTTTCCGTCGTCAGATCATGCGTATCAGGGGATTTTCAAAGATCAGGGAAGTAATACAGGGGGTCATAACAGGAATCCGCTCGGTATTTCGTATGAAAAAAAGGGGGGTATTTTTATTGTACACCTTCCTGGTATGGGCCATGTATTTTCTGATGACATGGGTGGTATTTTTTACCATTCCCGCCACCCACAGCCTGGGCCCGGCCGATGGGCTTTTTATTCTGGTTTTCGGTACTATCGGAATGACGCTGCCCGTACAGGGCGGGATCGGCACTTATCATCTGCTGGTAAGCCTGGGGCTTTCACTGTATGGCATACCCCGTGAAGACGGACTGGTCTATGCCATCATTTCGCATGAATCACAAACACTCCTGGTCCTGATCGTTGGGGGAATTTCCATGTTTTTGGTATTTTTCGGAAAAAGAAATATCAGCCGTATAAACATATCATGATGAACAGGTACATGCAATCGGCAAGGAGAAAAATCCTGCAGAAAGAGGATCTGGTCCGTATGCTGGCCATCTGGCGATTCAAGGAACATCGCATCGTGTTTACAAACGGGTGTTTCGATATCCTGCACCGGGGGCACCTGGAATATTTGAGTGAAGCCGCCTCACTGGGAGATGTACTGATCGTCGGTATGAATTCCGATCGGTCGGTAAGAAATCTGAAAGGGGAAAACCGCCCCGTACAGGACGAAGAAACCCGGGCCCTGGCGCTGGCCATGCTTCCGATGGTAAAAGCCGTAGTTATGTTCAGCGAACCCACCCCGGAAGAACTCATCCGGGTGGTAAAACCCGATATTCTGATCAAGGGGGGTGATTACCGGGAAGAGGAGATTGCCGGTGCGGAAACCGTGCGGCAATCGGGCGGACAGGTGGTGATCCTTCCTTTTATCGAAGGACATTCTACCAGTAAGATCATTGAAAAGCTCAGGGGTTGAAAACACCGACGCATGGCCGAACACAAAACGGTGTTTGTATGTCAGCTTTGCGGTGCCACTTCTCCGAAATGGATCGGAAGATGTCCTTCCTGCCATGAATGGAATACCTATGTGGAAGAAGTGTTGGTCAAAGACCATTCGCAGCACGGTTCACGACCTCCCCTGCAAAAAAATGCTCCTGTTCCCCTCACGAAAATTTCCCCCGACGGGGAGCCCCGTATCTCCCTACCCATCAATGAACTGAACCGCGTTCTGGGCGGAGGGCTTGTCCCGGGTTCGGTGGTGCTGATCGGAGGAGAGCCAGGCATAGGCAAATCTACCCTGGCCCTGCAACTGGCCCTGCAGCTCAAAAATGCAAAAACATTGTATGTGTCAGGCGAAGAAAGTCTTTCACAGATCCGTTTCAGGGCCGGACGCATGGACATGCAGAACGAATCGTGCTTTTTCCTGTCGGAAACCTCCCTGGAAAATATCCTGAGCCATCTGCAGCATACGGAACCCGACCTGGTTATTATCGATTCCATCCAGACCCTATATACCGAAAGGGTGGAATCGTCCCCCGGCAGCGTGTCGCAGGTAAGAGAGTGCTCCAACCAGCTGCTCAGGCACGCCAAGGAAAACAATCTTTCCGTATTCCTCATCGGACATATCAACAAGGAAGGAGCCCTTGCCGGGCCTAAGGTGCTGGAGCACATTGTTGACACGGTTCTCCAGTTCGAAGGCGACCACCATCATCTGTACCGTATCCTTCGGACGGTCAAGAACCGTTTCGGAAGCACAAGCGAACTGGGAATTTTCGAAATGCAACAGGACGGACTGAAGGAAGTACTGAACCCTTCTGAGCACCTCATCACACAGCACGATGAAAATCTGAGCGGTTCGGCTGTGGGAGCCACCATCGACGGGATCCGTCCTTTTTTGATCGAAACCCAGGCCCTGGTCAGTTCGGCGGTATACGGCACTCCCCAGCGTTCAGGCACCGGCTTTGACGCAAGACGACTGAACATGCTACTGGCCGTACTGGAAAAACGGGCCGGTTTCAGGCTGGGAGCCAGCGACGTTTTCCTGAACATAGCCGGAGGCATCCGGGTACAGGATCCGGCACTGGATCTGGCTGTGGTAACGGCCATTCTTTCCTCCAGCCTGGACGTTCCCGTTTCAAAAAAGATCTGTTTCTCGGCTGAAGTGGGCCTTTCAGGAGAAATCAGGCCGGTGAGCCGTATCGATATCCGGATCAGGGAAGCAACCCGCCTGAGATTCGAAAAAGTGGTCATATCCAGGTACAATGCCCGGGGGCTGCCCAAACCGGAAGGAAATACGGAAGTTATCGCCATCAACCGGATAGAAGATCTGGTGAAAAAGATATTCCGGTAATAGATCAAGTAATATACCGATACCTGTAAAACAAACCCGTTATGAAGTACTGCATTACTGCCCTTGTTCTTATTCTTTCGTTATCCTGCCGGCAAAGGCATGAATCCGGCGAGTCATCCCTTACCGTCATGTCGTTCAACATCCGCCTCGATACACCGTCCGACGGGGATAATGCATGGCCGTACCGGAAAGAAATGGTGGCCAGCATGATCCGTTTTCACCGGGCCGACGTGGCCGGAATGCAGGAGGTTCTGCACCATCAGGTAACACAACTTGATTCGCTTCTGCATGATTATGACTGGATCGGCACAGGGCGGGATGACGGAGCCCGGGAAGGAGAATATTCCCCTATTTTTTATAATAAAGAAAAACTGGAATGTCTGCTGAACGGCCAGTTCTGGTTGTCTGAAAATCCCGACACCCCGGGAATAGGCTGGGATGCCGCCTACCCCCGGATTGTAACCTGGGGCAAATTCAGGAACCGGCATAACAGAAAAACCTTCTATCATTTCAATACCCATTTTGACCATCTAGGCCAGACGGCCAGGAAAGAAAGCGCCAGGCTCATTAAACGGAAAATCCAGGAAATTGCCGGGGATGCTCCGGTCGTTCTCACCGGCGATTTCAATTCCCTCCCTTCCTCGGAGCCTTACCGGATCCTGACAGATTTGGAAGAAGACCTGCATCTGACCGACGCATATCTGGCCTGCAGCGAACCCCCGCACGGACCCGACGGTAGCTGGAGCGGGTTTCACATAGCCGGAGAGCCCGGACAGAGGATTGATTATATATTTGTTTCAGCGGGAGTCCCTATCCTGAGATACGGAATACTTAGTGATTCATGGTCGGGGAAATTCCCTTCCGACCATCTCCCGGTTCTGGCCGATATAAAATTTCATTAATTCTTCCTTATCTTTAAAAAAACTACCGTTATGAAAAAATGGATCGCCCTTATTCTAACAGCGTGCTGGATTCAGGCATGTGATGTACTTCAAAATATTGAAATTCCCGTTTCGAGTACTCCACTTACCACCTCAGAAATTGTCAGCGGGCTGAAGGAAGCTCTTTCGGTGGGGACCAACCATGCTATTGACAACCTGGGGCAGGAAAACGGGTTTTACGGAAATGCCCTGTTGAGGATCCCTTTCCCCGAAGAAGCCAAAGTAGTGGAAGAAAAGCTCAGGGGGATCGGAATGGATAAGCTGGTGGACGATTTTATCCTGACCATGAACCGGGGCGCAGAAAAAGCCGTGAAAAAGGCCGGCTCCATTTTTCTGACTGCCATCCGGGAAATGACCTTTGAAGATGCCCGGCAGATTTTAAACGGGCCGGATGACGCAGCCACAGACTATTTCAGAAATAAAACCACAGCCTCTCTCACTGCGGCTTTCAAACCGGACGTTAAGAATACCCTTGATCAGGTGGAAGTGACCCGATACTGGACCGACATCACTGCTGCCTATAACAAGATCCCCTTTTCCCGAAAGGTAGAGACCGATCTGTCGCAATATGTAACAGAAAAAATGGTACAGGCGCTTTTCATAAAACTGGCCGAAGAAGAGAAAAAGATCCGCACCGATCCCCAGGCCCGGGTTACCGAACTATTGCGCCGCGTATTCGGCTCAAACGCCACCTGAAAGTGAACCGGAAAAACAACACATGCATTCTCCGGGTACAGGACCTCACGGTTTCGTTCGGGCCATCGCATAAGCCTGTGGTTTCCGGTTTGCATTTCGAGCTGCATCGGGGAGAAACACTGGGTATGGTGGGGGAATCAGGGTCGGGGAAAACCCTGACCGGGCTGGCCCTGCTCAGGTTGCTGCCTCCCGGCGCACGTATTGTCCGGGGCAGTATTATTCTTTACCCGGAAACTCCGGAAGAAAAAATCCTCACCCGTTTAAACGAAGAGGAAATGACGACGATCAGGGGCAGGCATATTTCCATGGTTTTCCAGGAACCCATGACTTCCCTGAACCCGTCTATGCGCTGCGGGCATCAGGTAGCCGAAGCCCTGGCAATCCATTCATCCCTCACTCCCCGTCAGATCAGGGAGGAAGTACTGCACTGGTTTGAAGAAATGCACCTGCCCGGGCCCAGAAGGATTTACCATGCCTATCCGCATGAATTGTCTGGAGGACAAAGGCAGCGGGTGATGATAGCCATGGCCCTCTGTACCCATCCCGCCGTGCTGATTGCCGATGAACCAACCACCGCCCTGGATGTAACCATTCAGCAGTCGATCATCCGTTTGCTGAAAAACCTGCAGGAAAAATACCGGCCCGGCATTCTGTTCATCACCCATGACCTGGGACTGATCAGTGAGATTGCCGGCCGCCTGGCCGTGATGCAGGAAGGGATTATGGTGGAACAGGGACGCCTGACGGATGTGCTGAAAGAGCCGAAACATCCCTATACCAGGGGTCTGCTGCATTGCCGTCCCGTATTTACCCGGCAGCCTGTGAGGCTGCCTACAGTAAGGGAATTTCTGGAGAAGGGAAAGGTCGAACCGAAAGAGCGCCGGGAAGAAGACCGGATCAGAAAAAGGCAACAGATGTATTCTTCCCCGCCCCTGCTGGAAGTAAGGGACCTGGAGACATGGTTTACCCGAAGGGAAGGCTGGCAAAAAGAAACGGTGAGGGCAGTTGACCGGGTAAGCTTCGAAGTATACAGGGGAGAAACATTAGGACTGGTAGGGGAATCAGGATGCGGAAAAACTACGCTGGGCAGGAGCCTTCTCAACCTGGTACGTGCACATTCAGGGAAAATCCTGTATTCCGACGTAAACACCCTGGATCTCAAGGGGAAGGCGCTGAAAGCTTTCAGACGAAAATTCCAGATTGTGTTCCAGGATCCGTATTCCTCACTGAATCCGAGAATCACAGTCGGGGAAACTATTATGGAACCCATGCGGGTGCACGGTCTTTCGGGAAACAGGATAAGCAGGCGCAGGGCCATGTACCGTCTGCTGGAAAAAGTAAGGCTCGAGCCCTCCCACGCCGGCCGGTTCCCTCATGAATTCTCGGGAGGCCAGAGGCAGCGCATCTGTATCGCCAGAGCCCTGGCTCTGGAGCCGGAATTCATCATTTGCGACGAGTCGGTTTCTTCACTTGATGTGTCTGTACAGGCCGAAATCCTGAACCTGTTGAACCAGCTGAAAGAAGAATTCAGCCTGACATATATTTTCATTTCCCACGATCTTTCCGTGGTCAAGTACATGTCTGACAGGGTTCTGGTCATGAAAAACGGAAAGCTGGTAGAATCGGGCGAAGCAGAAGAATTGTTCAGAAATCCAAAAGAAAATTACACGCGAGAACTGACCCGGTCGGTACCCGGCCAGTCTATACCCGTTTAGTCTTCCCGGTCAGAATATCACTTCATCGAGCCTTCGTGCAGGATCATTATGCAGGCTTTCGTACTTCTCGCAGTCAAGTATATCGGGATTGAAATGCGGAGGTTGTTCAAAGGTCATTCCCGGATACACATGAAGGGTGGAATCGGCATACACCTTTTGCATAAACAGGCCGAAGACGGGAAGAGCCATATTGGCGCCGCTACCCAGGCCCAGCGAGTTGAAATGGATACTGCGGTCTTCCCATCCGGTCCATACCCCGGCGGTAAGTTGCGGGGTAATACCCATGAACCATCCGTCGGACTGGTTCTGGGTAGTACCAGTTTTCCCACCGATCTGGTTCATTAGCTCATACTTATACCGAAGTCTGATGCCGGTTCCTTCTTTTACCACCGCTTCCAGCAAATTCACCATGAGGTAGGCAATTTCTTCGTTGATCGCCTCTTCCACACGGGGCTTGAATGTTTGTATCACATCCCCGTTCTTGTCTTCAATGCGTGTAACGAAAAGAGGCTGCACATGCACCCCTTTGTTGGCAAACGTATTGAAAGCCCCCACCAGTTCGTAGAGTGACATAATGGATGTTCCCAGGAAAATAGAATTGACAGGATCGATGTAGCTCCTGATCCCCATTTTCCGCATAACATCAATAACCGATTCAGGATTAAACTGTTTCATGAGCCAGGCCGAAATATAGTTCTCGGAATTGGCCAGGCCCCAGCGCAGTGTAACCATTTTCCCCCAGTTTTCCGGGTTGCCCGAACTTCTGGGCGTCCATGTGGAATCATTGTCCTGGAAAGTTTGCGGAACATTAGGAACCTTATGGCAGGGTGAATACCCGTCCTGCATGGCCAGGGTATACAGAAACGGTTTAATGGTACTGCCTGCCTGCCTTTTCTGCAGGGTTACCGCATCAAATTTGAAATATCTGATATCGGGCCCCCCGACATAAGCTTTTACATGACCGGTACCCGGTTCCATGGCCATCAGTCCCGACCGCAGAAAATACTTATAGTACCAGATGGAATCGAGCGGGCTCATTACCGTGTCAATATCCCCTTCCCACGAAAAAACCGTCATGGGAACAGGGGTATTAAAGTTGGCGACAATGGAATCTTCCGAAACGCCGGCATGTTGCAGACTTCTGTACCGGTCGGTGCGGCGCATGGTAAGCCTGATCAATTCTTCCACCTCATTCCGGTTCAGGTCATCGGAAAAGGGTGGATTGCGGTAGCCTTCGGCCACCTCATTGAAAACGACCTGCAGGTCTTTCCCGAGGTGTTCCCTGACGGCCTCTTCGGCATATTTTTGAATTCGCGAGTCAATGGTAGTATATATTTTGAGTCCGTCACGGTAAAGATTGTAGTTTGTGCCGTCTGGTTTCTGGTTTTTTCTGCACCATCCGTAAAGGGGATTGTTGTTCCATTCCCACAGGGCATCCTCATACTGTGCTTCACTGAAGAAATTTTCCCGTTCAGGTTTATATTTGATCATGGTGGTACGGATGTATTCCCTGAAATAGGTAGCCAACCCCTCATTATGACCTTCCACATTGAAATCGAGCTCAATGGGCATAAATTTAAGGGAATCATATTTTTCCCGTGAGAGGTATCCGTACTTCACCATCTGTCTTAAGACCACATTCCGGCGTTTCATCGTTTCCTCGGGTCGTCTTACCGGATTGTAATAAGAAGGATTCTGGGCCATTCCCACAAGCATGGCCGCCTGTTCCAGCTTCAGTGAATCGGGAGTGGTATTGAAATAGATCCGGGCAGCCGAATTGATCCCCACCGCCTGGTAAAGAAAATCGAACACGTTGAGATACATGGTAATGATCTCTTCCTTGGTATAGCTCCGCTCCAGCTTAACGGCGGTGGTCCACTCTTTGAACTTGGCAATTCCCAGATTGATGGTTCTTTTCAATGATGACTGGTAACTTGCTGTATCCCTTGGAAACAGGTTTTTTGCCAGCTGCTGGGTAATGGTACTTCCCCCGCCTGATTCACGCTGTCCCAGCAACACCGTTTTGAACACCACCCGGCCCAGTCCGCGGATATCGATTCCGGAATGTTTGTAAAAACGAATATCTTCGGTAGCAACCAGGGCATTGATCAGCTGGGGGGAGATATCTTCATAATCTGTCCAGGTACGATTCTGAATATAAAATTTCCCGAGCAGGACCCCATCGGCCGAGTATACTTCGGCAGCCAGATTGCTTTCAGGATTTTCCAGCTCTTCAAAGCTGGGCATCGGACCGAACACTTCAGATGAGATCAGGATAAACAGAAGGGCCAGGATCAGAAACGGAGCGGCAAAAACTGACCAGCAAATGATCAGGTATTTTCGGATTTTGCGTTTGTCATTATTCATGAAGCCTCCGTTATTGGAGCAAAATTAATAAATATAACGATTATGTTATGTAAAAATTTTGAACTTCGAAGCCGAAATGATTTACTTTGTGTGGATTTTTCACATCACCAAAGTTGTAGGGAATGGAAGAGAACCTGGTCATTGTTGAGTCGCCGGCCAAGGCGAAAACCATAGAACGTTTTCTGGGGAAAGAATATCTGGTCAAATCGAGTTACGGACATATACGTGATCTGGTAAAAAAGAATCTGGGCATAGACATTGAGAACGGATACCGGCCGCATTACATTGTATCTCCCGATAAAAAGAAAGTGGTTTCGGAACTGAAAAAGCTGGCCGGTTCGGCAAAAACCGTATGGCTGGCCTCGGATGAAGACCGGGAGGGAGAAGCCATTGCCTGGCATCTGGCTGAAGTACTGGCTCTGGCTCCTGAAAAGACACGACGGATCGTTTTTCATGAGATTACGAAAGAAGCCATTCAGGAAGCCATAAAAAAGCCCAGGGGAATTAACCGCGATCTGGTGAATGCCCAGCAGGCAAGAAGGATTCTGGACCGGCTGGTAGGTTTCGAACTTTCGCCCATTCTCTGGAAAAAAATACAACCTTCTCTTTCTGCCGGGCGTGTTCAGTCGGTTGCCGTCAGACTTCTGGTGGAGCGGGAAAGGGAGATTATGCAGTTCAAGCCCACTTCTTCCTTCCGGGTTACAGCGCAATTTACCTTTACCGATTCCAAAGGCAAGGAATATGTTCTCAACGCGGAATGCCCCACCCGGTTCTCTACCCTCGAGAAGGTAAGGAATTTCCTGGAGAGCTGCCGTAAAGCCAGGTATACAGTAACCGACGTTTCGAGCAAACCGGCGAAGAAATCACCTGCACCTCCCTTCACCACTTCCACCCTGCAACAGGAGGCCGGAAGAAAACTGGGATTTTCCGTTTCCCGGACCATGTCGGTGGCCCAGCGTCTGTACGAGGCGGGAAAGATCACCTATATGAGAACCGATTCCGTCAGTCTTTCCCAGATGGCACTGGGAGTGGCAAAAAAAGTCATTACCGGTGAATTCGGTGAAAAGTATGTAAAAACGCGGCAGTACAAAACCAGATCAAAAGGCGCCCAGGAAGCACACGAGGCCATTCGCCCCACCTATCTTGACCAGAAGACTATCCAGGGCACCCAGACGGAAAAGAAATTGTACGAACTGATCTGGAAGCGGACGATTGCCTCCCAGATGAGTGATGCCGAACTGGAAAAAACCACCGTACAGATCGGTATATCCGGATCATCTGAAAAATTCACCGCTACCGGTGAGATCATGAAATTCGACGGATTCCTGAAAGTATACCGGGAAAGCTCCCATGATGAGGAGGAAGCCCAGCATCTGCTGCCTCCGGTAAATAAAAGCCAGGTTCTCGAACCCCGGCAAATCGTCGCCACAGAAAAATTCACCCAGCATCCACCCAGGTATACCGAAGCCAGCCTGGTAAAGAAACTGGAAGAACTGGGAATAGGTCGCCCTTCCACCTATGCACCCACCATTTCCACGATCCAGCAACGCGGGTATGTGGTAAAGGAAGACCGTCCCGGCACCTCCCGCGAATACCGGGTTTTGACACTCAAAGACCAGCAGGTGCAATCGGATACCCGCACTGAAATGGCCGGAAGTGAAAAAAGCAAACTTTTCCCGGCCGATATCGGAATGCTGGTTACCGATTTTCTGGTGGAACATTTTGCCGATATTCTCAATTATAATTTTACAGCTACTGTTGAAGAACAGTTTGATGAGATTGCGCGTGGCAAACTGGACTGGCAGCAAATGATCGACAGGTTCTATGATCATTTTCACAGGAAAGTAACCGAAACCCTGGAGCAATCGGAAAAAAAGACCGGTGAGCGTTTTCTGGGCCATGACCCGGTTACCGGCCAGCCCGTAACGGTAAAAATAGGTCCATACGGACCAATGGCACAGATGGGTGAAAGTGGTGGGGAAAACAAGCCCCGTTTTGCCAGTCTGATGAAAAATCAGCGCATTGAGACCATCACCCTGGAAGAGGCGCTCCGTTTATTCAAATTACCACGAAAAGTCGGGACATATGAGGGAAAGGAAGTTACAGCAGGAATAGGAAGGTATGGCCCTTACCTGAAATACGACGGCAAGTTTTACTCCCTGAACCGCAAAACGGACGATCCCCTTTCGGTGGATATGGAAAGGGCTATAGAGGTGATCCGGGAAAAAACAGAAAAAGACAAAAAGAAAATCATCACAGAATTCGATGAAGATCCGAACCTGAAAATCCTGAACGGGCGTTGGGGGCCATATATCAAATACGGGAAAGATAATTTCCGGATACCCAGGGGCAGGGTCCCGGAAGAGCTTACCTTTCAGGATTGCATGGAAATTATCCAGAAAGGGAAATCCACCGGAAAGAAAAAATCCTGATACTGGCATCATTCTGACATATGAACCTGAACGATTATTTCGACCCGGTAAGTCTGGATCCTCCGGAGACACAGTTCCTGCCGATGGAGCACACCCTTGCCGGACAAATCCGTAAGCACACCCCCGATCAGCCGATTCCCGAAGTGAAAGAGTATGTTCTGGCTTTAATGGGAATTCCGGAAGACAGGAATTCGGAGAACGCCGGTTCCGCCGAAGGCCCCGACCACATAAGAAAATGCCTTTATCAGCTTTCGGGCACAGGGCAGAATATTCCGGTTATTGACCTGGGAAATTTCAAGCCCGGAAAAAACCCGGTAGATACTTACTATGCTGTAAGAGAAGTGAATGCATACCTCATTGAAATGGGAATCTGCCCCATTCTGCTGGGTGGGACCCAGGATATTACCCGTGGCATGTACATGGCTTACAGGAGCCTGAATCTCAAACCCAACCTGGTAACCATTGACAGCAGGCTGGACATCCCGTCAGAACCTGAAAGTGCAACTCCCGGAGACTACCTGGAAGAAGTACTGTTTGGAGAAAAAACAGGTCTGTTTCACTATACCAACCTGGGACACCAGGTATACCACCTCAGCCGCAAGCAACTTGACAGGCTCCGGTCAAATACCTATGAAAGCATCGGAATAGGACAGATACGGGCCAATCTGAAGGAAACCGAACCCATCTTCCGCGACGCTGATATTATCAGTCTGGATATCAGCTCAGTAAAACAATCTGATGCTCCCGGTTATTTCTCTCCGTCGCCCAACGGATTCTACAGTGAAGAAATCTGTCAACTGGCCAAGTATGCCGGGGCAGGGAATCGGCCACGCTGTTTCGGTGTGTTTGAAACAAACCCGAAATTTGATATCAACGACCAGACAGCACGGCTGGCTGCGGAGATTATCTGGTATTACATGGATGGCTTTTCCGGATGGAAGGAAGAGTATCCCCGGTCTTCCTCAGAAGAATTTACCAAATACATGGTCAATCTTTCAGAACCCGATCATACCCTGGTATTTTACAAAAGTGTGTATTCCGGAAGATGGTGGTGTGAGGTGCCCGTCATTTCAGGCGACGATACTCATGTTCATATAATAGCCTGTTCCTACGAAGATTATCTCAAAGCCAGCAACCAGGAAGTCCCGGAACGGTGGCTCAGGTTCTATCAGAAACTGAACTGAACAACTGACTCGGAGCAATTCATCCGGAAATTGAGCCCATTCATTCCGTTTCTATGGCTTTTCATCAACTTTGTGGTCATTCATCTGGATTTTTATTGCCATTCAGGTAACATAATCAGGAGAAAAACGGTATAAAATGTATCTCTGTCAGATCACGCTTATTAACACAATGTTGACAATATTTGTTGGAGAATAATATTTTTACTTATTTTACTCTCTACGAAAGTGCAGGGTAAATAAGCTTTAGCCGGGAGGTTGGAATGAAAAAGGGAATATTGATTCTGACGGTGATGGTCATGGAAACCATGATTTCCATGGCGCAACAGGATCCGTATTTTAGTCAATATATGTTCAGTTACCAGTCATTCAATCCCGGGTACTCCGGAAGTCAGGAGATGATCTGCCTTTCAGCACTGAACCGTCAACAGTGGGTAGGATTCAGTAACAGGCCGGAGGTTACTGTGATGAATGTCCATACCCCTTTCCGTTTATTCGGTACCAGCCACGGGGCCGGCCTGAGCATTTTGCGGGATGTCATCGGTTTCGATAAAAATCTTGGTATTCAGGGAGCTTATGCTTACAAACTGGATATCGGGCCAGGAAGATTAAGCATGGGTCTGAGCCTGGGTATACAGAACCGCATACTGGATCCCGAATGGAATATTCCTATGGGAGAAGGATTTTCCACACCGGAAGAAGACGAGCTTATTCCCACAGGCAAGGAAAGTCAGGTTATTTTTGATATAGGGGTTGGAATCTGGTACCAGCACGACCGTCTTTTTGCCGGAATATCCAGCACACACCTGAATGAACCTTCCATCAGGTATACCACCACCAGCGGAGAATCGTATCTTGCCCGGCATTATTATCTTACAGCGGGTTACAGTTTCCTTCTGCCCAATCCTCTTTTTGAAATCACTCCCTCGGCACTGGTTCAAACAGACGGAAAAATTACCCATACTCATTTGAATGTAATGCTTCTGTACAATAAAAAACTCTGGGGAGGCGTTTCATTCAGACCGGGAGAAGCTGTTGTAGCCATGATAGGTATGGAATTATTCAACGGAATCAGGGTGGGATATTCGTATGACTATGCCACCACCTCGCTGCAGAATTACAGCGGGGGAAGTCATGAACTGATGCTCTCGTATTGTTTCAGTATCAGGGTTGAGCGAACGCCCGAGCGTTATAAAAGTGTGAGATTTTTGTAAATTTTTTAAAAAATTATTGTTATTTAGCATATAAATAAGATTACGCCATGAAAATATTGCTTTTTTTTAGTACGATTTTGGCGGTACTTCTCAGTAGTTGCGGGAGTTATAAATCCAACGGGGAATTGGTGGGTGTTTCAGGCCGAAAGAAATGGTTCGAGCCCGATCCATACGGGATGGTGTTTGTTCCTCAGGGGGCTTTCAATATGGGCCCTGCTGATCAGGACATTGCCAATGCCATGAATACCATGACACGTACGGTAACGGTTGATGCCTTCTGGATGGATGAAACGGAGATTACCAACAACGAATACCGTCAGTTCGTATTTTATGTGCGTGACAGCATTCTTCGCACCAAGCTTGCAGAAGCCGGATTGGAAGGTTTTTACAAGGTAGATGAAAACGGAGATGAATACGATCCTCCCGTCATTGACTGGGAAACCAAAATCGATCCCCGGGAAGAAGAAGTGCGGGATATCATGGAAGAAATGTATTACCCTGAAAACGAGCGTTTTTTCCGCCGTAAGGAAATCGATACCCGCAAACTGATCTATGAATATTTCTGGATTGATCTGCAGCAGGCTGCCAAGCGTTCAAACCGCTATAATTTCGAAACCGGCCAGTATGAGGGAGAAGTTTATAACCAGCAGGGAGAGGTGGTCCCCATCCAGGACCGTTCGGCATTCGTGATCCGTGACCAGGTACCGGTTTATCCTGACACCCTTTGCTGGATTGCCGACTTTACCTATTCCTACAATGAACCCTGGACCAACATGTATTTCTGGCACCCTTCATACGATGATTATCCCGTGGTAGGGGTAACCTGGAAACAGGCCAATGCATTCAGTATCTGGAGAACCAAATTCCTGAATGATTATCTTGCCTCTGTAGGGAATTCCTATGTACAGGAATACCGGTTACCTACGGAAACCGAATGGGAATATGCCGCTCGCGGCGGGCTGGATCTTTCAATGTATCCCTGGGGAGGAATTTACACCCGTAACGACGAAGGGTGCTTTCTGGCCAACTTCAAACCCATGCGCGGCAATTACATTGATGACGGCGCCATGATCACTACCAAGGTGGGATCATACAGCCCCAATGAATTCGGACTGTACGACATGGCAGGTAATGTGGCCGAATGGACCTCGAGTGCCTATGACGAATCGGCCTATATCATTACCCACGATATGAACCCTACCTATAAATACAATGCGCTTCCCGACGATCCTGTGGTGATGAAAAGAAAAGTAATCAGGGGGGGATCCTGGAAAGACATTGGATATTTCCTTCAGGTAAGCACCCGTACCTATGAATATCAGGACTCGGCCAAATCCTTTATCGGATTCCGGAATGTCAGGACGTATATGGGATATGAATAATCCGACATAATTGATGAAACATCTCTAACTAAAGCAATATCCACTATGAACCTTTCAGAAATAGTTCAAAGCAGCGGCTGGAAAAATTTCATGGCTAAGCTATACGGGTTTGGTGCTTCCATTGTTATTGTGGGCGCATTGTTCAAAATTCAGCACTGGCCGGCAGCCGGGTTATTCCTGACTATCGGGCTGCTTACCGAGGCTACCATCTTCTTCTTCTCTGCTTTCGAACCCCTGCATGAAGAAGTGGACTGGACTCTGGTATATCCCGAACTTGCCGGTATTTCTGAAGACGAGGCTGAAGAATTAAGGCCCGCTTCTGCCCGCAGAGGGGGGGACGGGTCCTCCGCGCTTGAGAAATTCGATGCCCTGCTCGAAAAAGCAGAAATAACCCCAGATCTGTTCAGAAAACTGGGGCAGGGAATGGAGAACCTCAGCCAGACCGCCTCCAAACTGGGTAACATTGCCGATGCATCGGTGGTAACCAACGAATTTGTCGGAAAAGTAAAAAGCGCTTCCGAATCGGTGGAAAAACTTTCCGGCGCCTACCAGGAATCCACAGAAAAGCTGACGGAATCGGTGGAAGAACTGACCGACTCTTACAAGAATACGGCCACAATTATTGCCCAGTCGGGAAATAACTACGAAAGTCTGTCGAGTTCTATTCTCAGTATTTCGGAAGGCAGCAAGTCATATAACGAACAGCTGGAGGCGCTCAACAAGAACCTGTCTGCGCTGAACGCCGTTTACGAACTTCAGCTACAGGGAACAAACGATCAAATCAAAGCCACGGAGAAAATGTATGCAGGAATGAATGAAATGCTTGAAGATCTGAAGGAATCAGCCCAGGATACAAAGAAATACAGAGAAGAGGTATCCAGGCTGAATCAGAATCTGGCTGCATTGAATACCGTTTACGGAAATATGCTGGCTGCTATGAATGTTAGATCAAATCCCTGAAAGGGTCAGCCTAATCTAATCTATTGTTAATTATCGATTTACTGCACTATGGCCCACGGAAAAGAAACCCCGAGACAAAAAATGATCGGCATGATGTATTTGGTGCTTACTGCCCTGCTGGCACTGAATGTATCAAAGGAAGCCGTCGAAGCATTTAAACTTGTTGACGAAGGGTTGACCAAAACCACCGCCAACTTCGTTGCCAAGAATGAACTGATTTATCAGGATTTTGCAGAAAAAGCGGTTTCGAATCCCGTTAAAGCCGGACCATGGAAACGCAGGGCAGATGAAGTAAAACAGCGTGCTGATGAACTGATCAATTACATTCAGGACCTGAAGTTAGAGATTATAACCAAAGCCGAAGGCAAAGACAGTGAAGCAATAGCCGGAGGGCAGATCCATACCCGTGAGATCAAGAAAATTGATGAAAACAACGTTCCTTCAGAAGTTATGATCGGTGCCGATCAGAACGGAAAAGCCTATGACCTGAAAGCAATGATAGTTGATTTCAGGGAGTTTATTATGAACGATATTGTGGCCGTGGAGGCCGTCAATATCAGAGAATCTATTGCCAACAGCCTGAACACGGATGATTATACTGAAAAGGACGGTAGCCGGGTAAGCTGGGAAATACATAATTTCCATACCCTACCTCTGGTGGCAGTGATTACCATCCTTTCAAAAATACAGGTAGATATCCGGAACGCCGAAGCGGAAACGCTGAACTATCTCTACAACCAGATTGAAGCCGGTTCCTTCAAATTTAATAAACTGGTGCCCACTGTGATCCCCAATTCAAATTATATTCTCCGGGGAAATGAATACCGGGCCGAAGTGTTTATTGCTGCCACCGATACCACCCAGAAACCCCGGATCATGGTGGGAAATTACGATTCCACCGTAACTGCCGACGGAGTGGTCACTTACCAGATGGTTGGAGATTATACTGAATTACCCATCGACAAAAACGGGCGGGGTGTCTATTCGATCAAGCCCGAAAGCCTTGGTTCACGCCGCTGGGGAGGCCTGATCAGACTGCAGGCACCCGACGGATCCATGGTGGATTACCCGTTCAGGTCCTCTTACCAGGTGTCTGAAGCCAGCCTGGTGGTTTCTCCAACAAAAATGAACGTGTTATACTCCGGATTGGATAACCCGGTGGACATTTCCGTTCCGGGGGTTGCTGAAGATAAAATCAGGGTAAGCCTTTCCAGAGGAACCATACGGAAAATAAGCGGAAGTTCCTATATTATCAGGCCAGGCCGGGCAGGTAAGCCCGATGTGATAGTCAACGTGATAGCTGACGTGGACGGCGTGCAGCGCCGCATGCCTCCCAAACCTTTCCGGGTCAAAAATGTTCCCGACCCCGTTGCCCAGGTGGCCGGACGCGAACGAGGAGACATCAGCAAGGCCGAACTGATGGCACAGGCCGGGATTTTTGCTGTTATGAAAGATTTTGACTTCGAGCTGTCTTTCCGTATTACCGGATTCAAGATATCCATAAACGACCGCGGGTATACCGTCGAAGAAGAATCAAACAGCAACCGGATCACCGAAGCACAGAGGCAACTGCTTGACAGACTGCGCCGGGGAGATCAGGTTGTTTTCCAGGATATCAAGGCGGTAGGTCCCGATGGCAATACAAGGCCGCTGCCTCCCGTTGTTTTAAAAGTGAACTAATTAAAGGATTTATATCATGAAAAAAGTATTGGGCTTAATTTTCCTGTTGATTATGGTGGCCGGTCAGCTCGCCACCGCTCAGGATGATGTGAAAAGGCTATATGATAAAGGAATCCATGACAAAAGACCCATTCCGTATCCCTATTTGCGGGAAGCCGATGTAATGTGGTCAAAACAGATATGGAGAATCGTTGATCTGAGGGAAAAAATGAACCAGGTGCTGTATTTCCCCAAATTACCAATGGGAGACCGGTACAGCCTGATAGATGTGCTAATGGGTGAGATCAAAAGCGGGGTGATCGATGTTTACAACGGAGACGATATGTACAATATGGTGGAAAAAGTCACCCTGGACGATATCAAAAAAAAATTCGGAGCAGGAGAAGAAACCATCTCCATCCAGGATCCTGAAACCGGTGAGTACAAAGATACGACCATTATAAAGGATATCAATACTTCCGAAATATTGCAGTATATGCTGTGGGAAGAGTGGTATTTCGATAAAAAACATTCCATCATGCGGGTCAGGATACTGGGCATCTGCCCCATCCGGATTTATACCGATCCCGAAACGAACATGACCAATAAGGTACGTGTGTTCTGGGCCTATTACCCCGATTTCAGGAACACCCTGGCCAATCATGAAGTTTTCAATCCGGAAAATGACGCCCACCGGATATCTTATGACGACCTGTTCATGCAACGCCGGTTCAGCAGCTATATCATTGCTGAATCGAACGTGTACGACAACCGGATGATCAATCAGTACAAAACAGGCCGGTCTGCTTTGCTCGAAGCCGAAAGAATCAAGGAAGAGTTATTCAACTTTGAACATGATCTCTGGGAATATTGATTTGAAAATATATACAATAAAAAACCCGGGGGCAATATCCGGGTTTTTCTTTTCAAGGCCTTTGCTATAGAAACTCTTCCCCTTTCTCTATTTTCACATCATTCACAATTTGCTTTAACTGCTGTTCATCCTGTTTCCTGCAAATCAGCAGCGCTTTCTGTGTGTCCACTACAATATAATTGTCCAGTCCCTGCAACACCACCAGTTTCTTACCTTCCACCTGAATGATGGACTTCTGTACATCATACACCATCACATTTTCGCCTGAAACAGCATTCTCCTGCTGATCATGCGGAAGATGTTCGTACAAAGATCCCCAGGTTCCCAGGTCAGACCACCCGAAATCGGAACAGATCACATAAACATTTTCCGCCTTCTCCATAATACCGTAGTCAATGGAAATGCTCGAGCAGTTTCCGTAAATAATTTCAAGATGTTCCCTTTCCACACGGGTTCCGAAAACACCTTCCCGTTCCTCAAACAACCCGTGCATATCGGGGAGGTATTTGTTAAAAGCCTGCATAATGGCCGGAAGAGACCAGAAAAAGATACCTGCATTCCAGTAAAAATCACCGCTTTCATAAAACACTTTGGCCATTTCATAATCCGGCTTTTCAGTAAAGGTTTTCACCTTTTTCAA
Source organism: Bacteroidota bacterium (assembly GCA_011042635.1). Taxonomy (GTDB): domain Bacteria; phylum Bacteroidota; class Bacteroidia; order Bacteroidales; family VadinHA17; genus HyVt-105. Next base: position 35,194 of record DQWH01000070.1, read on the forward strand.
ATTCGGGAATTCGGGGAATTTTTCTCCGTTTGCCGTCTGAATATATCCATACCCTGTTTCAATCCGGCTGGGTTTAATTCCCAGGGTAAGCAATGCATCGTGCCGGCTGACAAATTCAAATCCCTGATTAACTGTTTTTTCAAATTCCTTCTCTTTAATGATCAGGTGATCGGAAGGTGCCACCACAATTTTAGCATCCGGATTTATTTTATGTATCCTGAAACAGGCGTACGCAATGCACGGAGCCGTATTTTTGCGCATGGGCTCCAGCAAAATCTGTTCGCGTCTCAACTCGGGAAGCTGAGCCATTACCAGATCTTCATAATCGCAGTGGGTCACGACAAAAATGTTCCCGGCCGGACAGATTTTCTCGAACCGTTCATAAGTTTGCCTTAAAAGCGTTTTACCGGTACCCAGAATGTCAAGGAATTGCTTTGGCCTGGAACTGCGGCTGAGTGGCCAGAAACGGCTTCCTATCCCCCCTGCCATGATTACACAGAAATAGTCTTTTTTACCCATATCGGTTTATACCGCCCGCCGTTGAATGCAGGCAGCCAATGGTTAGCGTTTACAAAGGTAAAAAAATAAATGAAGGCATCACAGGATCATGGCATGGTGTTGAACCGAGAACCGTCCGGTTTTCGCAAATTATTATTAATTTTATCTCCAGAAATCTCCAGAATATGGGCTTTTTCTTCCATGTGGGAAAATACTTTGAGCTGATGCTTAAAGTATTTACAAAACCCGAAAAAGGAATCATGTACTACCGGCAAACAGTACGTGAGATAGAAGCGCTGGGATTGAATTCGGTGGGTATTGTGTTCATTATTTCCGTATTCATGGGAGCGGTTATTACCCTGCAAACGGCCTATAATACTGAAAACCCGTTCCTTCCAAGTTACCTTATCGGACTGGGATGCCGCGATTCCATGATCTTGGAATTTTCTTCCACCATGGTTGCGCTTATCCTGGCGGGGAAAGTTGGCTCAAACATTGCTTCTGAACTTGGGACCATGAGGGTTACCGAGCAGATTGATGCGCTGGAGATCATGGGCGTAAATTCTGCCAGTTACCTGATCCTTCCGAAAATCATTGCCTGTATACTGATATTCCCCCTGCTCACGCTTTTCAGCATGATTGTAGGGGTGGCCGGAGGATGGCTGGCTGTTCTTTTTACACACGTAATCACCCCAACCGATTTTGTTTACGGAATACAATATGCTTTCATCCCGTTTTATATCACGTATTCCGTGATTAAAATGGTAGTTTTTGCCTTTCTCATTACCAGCATCTCCTCATACCACGGATATTATTCCTACGGAGGCGCGCTGGAAGTGGGAATTTCCAGTACCCGTGCGGTGGTGCACAGTTCTGTTTTCATCCTTTTGTTTAACGTGATCTTAACCCAGCTGATCCTCTCATGATTGAAGTGGTACATGTGTCAAAATATTTCGACAACGAACCGGTACTGAAAGATATATCGGTCACCTTCGAACGGGGAAAAACCAACCTCGTGATCGGGCAGAGTGGATCAGGCAAAACCGTTTTACTTAAATGCATTGTGGGATTACTGGATGTGGATGAAGGAGATATTATTTACGACGAGGTAATTTTCAACAAACTGAATTTCGGGGATAAAAAATCCATCAGAAAGGAAATAGGCATGCTCTTCCAGGGTGGGGCCCTGTTTGATTCCCTTACCGTGGAAGAAAACATTATTTATCCCATGGACATGTTTACCAGTATGACGACAGAAGAAAAAATTGAACGGGCTAATTTCTGTCTGAAACGAGTAAACATGGTCAACTCAAACCATCTTTACCCCGCTGAATTGAGCGGAGGCATGAAAAAAAGAGTGGCCATTGCCCGAGCCATTGCTCTGAATCCCAAGTACCTGTTCTGCGATGAACCGAATTCGGGACTGGACCCGAAAACCTCCATCGTAATCGACAACCTGATCCGCGAACTGACAGAAGAATTCAATATGACAACCATTGTAAACACCCACGATATGAATTCCGTCATGGAGATCGGATCCAAAGTGGTTTTTATAGCCAACGGCATGAAATGCTGGGAAGGAACAAACCTGGAAATCCTTCATTCCGATAATCAGGTGCTGAATGATTTCATATTTGCAAACAGTCTGGCCAGACACGTAAAAAATACAATGAAAAATTAAATTCTATCTCTGCATAAAGCATGGTTCAGGGCCGGGATTCCCCGCCCTTATCGTTTTATAAACTTTATTTTTATGAAAAACATCCGAAAAAAAGGGTTCAACACGCAAATGGTACATGCAGGCCATTATCACGATAACTTTGGCAGTGCTACGGTTCCCATTTATCAAACATCCACTTTTGCATTTGAAAATGCCCGGCAGGGTGCCAATCGTTTTGCCGGGAAAGAAAAAGGATACATCTATACTCGCATTGGGAATCCTACCCTGCAGGCACTGGAAGAAAACATGGCGGTGCTGGAAGACGGGTTCGGGGCTATTACCACCGGCAGTGGAATGGGCGCGGTATCCGTTATTTATATGGGCCTGCTTCAGGCAGGAGCCCATATGATCAGCACCTCATCCGTTTACGGACCATCCAGGGGTATCATGGAAAAACATTTCTCCCGGTTCGGGGTGGAATACAGCTATGTTGATACTTCTGACACAGGCCAGATCAAAAAAGCTATCAAACCCAATACCCGCCTGCTGTATCTGGAAACACCCGCCAATCCTACCATAAAGCTCAGTGATATAGAGGCATGTGCAAAACTGGCCCACGAACATGATATCCTGGTGGTAGTAGACAATACCTTCTCAAGCCCCTTTCTGCAAAATCCCCTGAAGCTCGGAGCCGACGTAGTTTTTCATTCGGTAACCAAATTTGTAAACGGACATGCGGATGTAGTGGGAGGGATTATTATCACGGCAACGGAAGCACTGTATCAACCACTGCGCCACGTTATGGTGAATCTGGGGTTCAATATGGATCCCCACCAGGCGTACCTGGTGCTCAGAGGAATCAAAACCCTGTCACTCAGAGTGGAAAAAGCCCAGGAAAATGCCATGACCATTGCCCACTGGCTGGAACAACATCCAAAGATCAAGTGGGTAAGGTATCCCGGACTCAAATCACATCCACAGTATGAGCTGGCCAGAAAACAAATGCGGGGACCGGGGGCTATGATCAGCTTCGAACTGAAAGGAGGATTTGATGCGGGTGAGCAAATGATCAATTCGGTACATATTGCCACCCTGGCGGTATCCCTCGGAGGAGTGGAAACCCTGATACAGCATCCGGCTTCCATGACTCATGCCTCCCTCTCATCAGAAGCCCGCTTGGAGGCTGATATCACCGACGGACTGGTACGGCTAAGTGTTGGGATCGAAGACGTAGAAGACCTGATCAATGATCTTTCCCAGGCGCTGGATAAGGTGAAATAAAAAAACATGGAACCACATCCGGCCTTTTTCATTACGGGTGATACCCACTCGGGAAAAACCACTGCCCTACGTTCTGTGATCAGCAAACTGCCAGGTTATCCCGACCGGCTGAAGGGATGGACCACTCCTGCCCGCTTTGAACGAAACGACCATACGGGGTACGACCTGGAATTTATCGGCCGGAATCGTTCTTTGCCCTTCTGCCGGCAACAGGCAACAAAAGGGTGGGTTCACCACGGCCGGTTCTGGTTCAATCCCGGTGCATTGCAGGAAGGCTACAGGATGCTTGGTTCTGCCTCACCTGATACAACTTCCCTGATCGTTATTGATGAAATTGGTCCTTTTGACCTGAAAGGTAGGCTTTGGGGTCCATTTCTGAAAAACCTGGAAAAATACGAAGAAATATACCTTTTACTGGTGGTCAGAACTGTCCTGCTGGAAAAGGTTTGCAAACATTGGTACATATCCCCCGTAAAAATCTGGAATCCTGCACAGGAACCTGAAAAAGAGACCCGTTTTCTGGAAACCCTGAAAAGTTGCATCAGGGCAAAATGATCAGCATCCTCCCTGTATGGTGGTGGTTTTCTCCCGTCTTACAGGGATCACCGGCTGTGCAACAACCTGCTGAAACTCACCTGGGCCTCCCCCCATTTCTTCGATCAGAGCGGCAAAATCATAACGGGGTTCTTCGGGAACCAGTTCAGGAAATTCTTCCACCCCGTTACCTGAGGCAGCTGTACGGTTAAAATAATCATATCCTCCCTTTAAAACTTTTAACCGGTGAAAACCCGTTTGCCGGAGAAACAAAAACGGACCGACGGCTTCGCGATGATCCTGTCCGTATAGCACTATCGTCAGGCCTTCATCGTGGAAATTCCGGAGCATCTTCATGAAATGCCTGTCAAGCAGTTTCCCGGAAGGTATGTTTACAGCCTGGTCAAGGTGACCTTTATGATACAACACCGGGTCACGCAAGTCAATAAAAACCGTTGTTTTATTTTCACTATCCACAACTTCAACGGCCTCACGGGGAGATATCTCATAATCCTCCTCCATTATTTCCTGTAATATTTCTTCCGCACTCAGGGAGTACCGGAGTTGATCCCTTCCAGGAAACAGGAAGACCAGAACGATTAACACAAAAAGTAGGGTAAGGATAATTTTTGCCGTGTTTTTCATTTTCCTTTCTTTAAATTTTAACATCCTCCCTGTATGGTCGTTTTTTTCTCCCGCCTGACTACCGGAATGGGTTCGGCCTGCGTAGCCGAAACCCCAGTCCCCGTTCCGCCGGTAAAATACAACCGGGCTCCCAGCCTGAAACGGTACCGGTCAGTCAGTTCCATGGAAGCAGTTTCCGGAGGAGCTTCCGGAGTAAGGATATGGTCGGCCCACAGGTTAAGGCCTCCACGCATAATATACAGATCAGTTATACCCAGTCTGGTGCAAAGAATCCATGCCTGTCCGGCCATGATATCGTCATTGGAATACAGTACCTTTTCCATTCCCGGGGCCCTCAGGTAATCTCCCCATTCCGGCAACAGAAGGTCGGTCAAAGGAATGTTTATAGCTCCGGGAAGACTGAACGACCGGTAACTTTCCGGGTTTCTAACATCTATCAGTAATAAAGAAGGGTCTTCTTCAATAATCCTTCGGGTTACTTCATCGGTACACATGAAGCGGGAAGAGTCATGCATTGCCCGGAACAACTCTGCAGGAGGCACTTCATCGGGTTTCCCGGCAGGTGAAAAAATCAGCAGCCCCCCTCCGAGCATCAGCAGGACAGCTGTCAGGATCCAGTATGCTTTATCCTTCATCATCATGTGTTAATATTCAATCTTCTTTGCCCGTGCTTCGATTTTCGAAACTACAAAAAATGCAATCAGCCCGACCACCAGAAAGGCAAAAGCAAACCAGGCAGCCGGAATACCGATCAGATCATGCACCTGTACCGGTCCCAGGTTCGCGGCATGGTAGATTTTTTCAAACACCGGATACAGAACCGAGAAAAACAAAATACCCAGGTATAATCCCACCGTAAAAAACATGGCATCTATTTTCCCTATAACTGCGCCGCAGAAGCTTGTTCCCGGGCAGTATCCACCCAGAATGAATCCAAAGCCCATGATCACTCCGCCAATGATCACCGAATACAGAAAGGTTGGCAGAATATAAATGGATGAAAGCTTCATCCATCCCATATAATCGAAATAAAGCAGTCCGATCATACATACCATAACCGCCGTCATGAAGACCTTCAGTACAACAAAGTCGTAACCATAAAAAACCCCGGCCAGTTTCCTGCTGGATGAAAAGCCGCTGGACTCAAGAATAAATCCGAAGGCCAGGCCTATAAGCAAAGCAAACACATTATTCCATGCCGGATCAATAATTCCCTGTGGTATCAATGGTCCCATATCCTCTTGTTTTTCTTTTTAAACCCATAACTTTCTGAATATCCATGCAATGGCATAACCCGTTCCAAAAATTCCCATCATAGCCAGGAAACCTGAAAGGGCGAGAGAGGCCGATCCGCTCAGGGCTGCCCCACTGGTGCACCCGCGTCCGAACTGGGAACCCAGTCCAAACAGAAAACCTCCCAGAGTGGCAGCTACCAGGCGTGTTCCGGCAGTAATCCCCGGGGAATGTTCCACCTTGAGCTTTAATCGTCCGGCCAGTGCCCCTGAAAGAAATGCCCCGGCCAGCACTCCCAATACCTCAAACACCAGCCATGTGTTCAGCGGACTTTCATCATCGCTGATAAACTGGCTGTAGTAATTCGACCGATGTGCATATTCTGGCGTAATTTCATTCACTGTAGCCACCACGGTACTTTTTACCGCCCCGCTGGCTCCCAGCCCGCGCCCTGTAATAAAATACGTCATCAACAGCAGCAAACCCAGCAATACCCCTCCCAGATAGGGATTCAGATACCGGGTGCTCCTGTCATTCCTGTTTGGTGCCTTCATCGGATATTCCATTTTAATACAAATATCTTGTTACCTGCCCGGCCTCTACCATAATAAACCTGAAAATCAGCCCTCCGATCAGAATGCAGAGGGCAGGAATAGCTACGGGTATACGATATCCCCGAATCTCGAGCACTTCCAGTACACCGGGAAAAACCAAACCCAGAACGATCACAAAAACCCAGAACGAGACCGTAAAATCACCTCCCAGAAAGAGGGATGCAGCCTGTATCTGTACCTCTGTGCTCGCCTGAAAGCCCATCAACATATGCGTAATGAAAAAGAGTTCGATCACAATGAGCAGAAAATCAATCCTCCCAAAGACCTTCCTCTCGGTATGGTTTTTTGACATCCACATGATGGTGGCCGCTCCCGTGGAAAGTCCCGATGTCAGAAACAAAAAACCCAGGATAGAAGTGTTCCACAGGGGCCGGGCATTGAATGCCGACAGCAGAATCCCTGTGTAAATTCCAAGAATAATTGCCAGTACCACCAGTACCCATGCCAGTTGTTTCCGGTAAGCGATCACCCAGGCTTCAAAGCGGTCGAGCCATTTGTTCTTCCAGTCCCATCCCGGCACCACCTCTTTCAGGTAACTGGCACTCCAGATAAATGACAGGGGAGTAATGGCCATTAACGTCCATGCACCCCACGACATGGGCGACTCGATCCGGAAGGTAGTATACAGCTGCCAGAAATACATCTTGTGTTTCAGGTCGAGAAAAAGCATGAACAGGCCGATTACGAGTGCAGGGGGGGCAATAAAGCTGGCCAGCTTCACAGCCGTGGGAAATTCTTTCTCTTTGTTCAGAATGGTATATAGCCCTGCATAAAATATAAGTCCGGCTGCCAGTCCACCCAGAAAAAGGTATAACGGAATCTGCCAGTGCCAGATGTTCAGATGCGGATCAATGTTGGGTATGTTTCTTCCGCTGACAAACAACTCTTCTTTCATAACAAACCGTTTGTTGTAAAAGATCAAACCAAAAAATATACCTGCGGGCGGGTTCCCGCCTCAGGTGCCAGCACTTTCCATTTCCTCCGGGCCAGAATCTGCGATACTTCCGACTGGGGTTGGTCCAGATCACCAAAATACATGCATCTGGTAGGGCATACCTCCACACAGGCCGGTCTACCTCCCTCCACCAGCCGGTGATGACAGAAAGTACACTTGTCAACATATCCCTCAGGATGAGAATAACGGGCATCATAGGGACATGACTGGATACAGGCACCGCAGCCAATGCATTTGTTGTGGGTTACCATGACCACCCCTCCTTCGACAATATGGCTGGCACCCGTTGGGCAACACCGCACGCAGGGGGCATTGTCGCAATGGTTGCATCGCTCAGACCTGATCTCAATTTCAACCAACGGGTAGGTGCCGGTTACACTTTCTGTCACCCAGTCGCGGCAATAGCCTATGGGAACATTGTTTTCGGTCTGGCAGGCTACAACGCAGTCGCTGCAGCCGACACACTTTTTTGTGTCGATGGCCATGGCGTATCTCATGATTCAACCTCCTTTGCAACAGGTTCTTCGGTAACAAAAGTGACAAAATTGCCCCGCATACCGGTTCCTCCCATCACCGGGTCAATGGTCACCTTCGACATGAGCTCGGTATCATTGGCCCCTTTTCCGTAGGCGCGGCTCAGTTTTTTCCAGCTGTGACCGAATCCGTGGACCATGTATACCGAATCCCATCTGATCCGCTCGGTAATCCTCACCCTGATTGGAAAACTTGAGACGATCCCTTCCGGATTTTTCAGGTGTACATACTGTCCGTTCTCTAATCCCCAGAGCCTGGCCACCCGCGGATTCACCCACACATCGTTCTGGTCCATCAGATCGGTAAGATTCGGATTATTGGCCGTACGGCTGAAGGTATGCATGGGGGCCCTTCCGTAAATCAAACGGTAATACCCGGGCGGGGGCTCCTCATGAGGAGTATATACCGGCATGGGATCGTACCCGGTGGCTGCCAGTTCAGTGGCATACAGCTCAATCTTCCCGGTATTTGTATTGAAAGTATAGTTCTCACCTTTTTGAAAGTACAGCGGACCCGAGGTACGCGGAAATTTCTTAACCCCAGTTTTTTTCATCTCTTCCAGGGAAGTGCCCAGTTGCTGTAACTGCCATTCCAGTACATCCGTGTAATCCTTGTAATTAAAATAACTTCCCAGACCCAGGCGTTCACCCAGTTGTTTGGCCATCCACCAGGAAGGTTTGGAATCATACATGGGTTCGGCAGCCGGCATACGAAGGGCAATGTTCGGTTCGCGGTGGGCCAACGAGCGAAGGGTATCGTATCTTTCCAGATAGGTACATTCCGGAAGCACCACATCGGCATAACCGGTAATCTCCATGGGCATGGTATCCACCACCACCATAAATTCCACATCCTGCATAGCCTGCTGCAGGGTTTTCTTCAAAGGAATAGTCAAAGGAAGATTTGTTCCGGCCACTATCCAGGCCCTGATCCTTCTGCTTTCTTCCGTTTCCTTCAGAGAAGCCTCCACAAGGACATTGGAAACAGCCAGCCCAGCCAGGGGATATTTTTCACGTTGCAGATCCTGCCACGACCAGGCCGGCGTGGGGTATTCAGGATGCGGGTAGTCGGGTACCTGCACCGATTCGGCAAAATAGAATCCTCCCCTCGATCCCCAGGAACCCAGCAGGGCATTCAGAATGGCAATGGCCCGTGTCCTCTGGGTATCATCCCCGTACCATGTCACATGTCTTCCCGGATGAACAATAACCGAAGGAGCTGCATCGGCCATCTGGCGGGCTGTTTCACGTATCAGGGCAGGCTGCAGGGTGGTAATGCCGTAGGCCCATTCGGGAGTCATGTTCCTGACATGCTCTTTCAGCAGATCAAAACCGTAGGTATACCTTTCCACATAGTCCCGGTTGTACAGTTCTTCATAGATCAATACATGGATCCATGCCATCAGAAGAGCCAGATCGGTGGAGGGCTTGATCGGAAGCCAAAACCTGGATTTTGAAGCGGCGGTGGAAAACCTGGGATCGACCGTAATCAAAGTAGCCCCCCGGTCAATGGCATCCGCCATTTCCTGTACCTGTCCGTTATGCATGTTCTCACCGATATGGGAGCCGATCAGGACCAGGCAACGGGTATCCCGTATATCGGTAGGTTCGGGTGATCCCACACCGGTACCAAAGGTAACATACCATCCCGTATCGCGGGGCCCCCGGCACTGGGCAAACGAGGGAGCCGCAATATTATTCGACCCCATGGCTTTCAGAAGATGCCCGAAATGGTCGCCCGGGGATCCATGATTGAACAGGGCAATACTTTCAGGACCGTGCTTCCGGGAAATTTCTTTCAGCCGTTCAGCCACAAGGTCAAGGGCTTCGTCCCATCCGGCAGGTACAAATTCCTGCTTCCCGTTAATTTCTTTCCGGATCAACGGAGTACGCAAACGATCCTCATCATAATAAGCCCCCACACCACCGGTACCCCTTGGACAAAGCCTTCCATTGCAATGAGGATCGCCGGCATTCCCGGTAATTCGGGTAATTCTGCCTTCCTCATCCGTATAAGTCCAGCCGGCACAGCTCCAGAAACAAATTTCACAGTAGGTAGGGAATCTGCCCTGAAAACCGGCCGCAGCTTTTGCAGCTGTTTCAGCCCATCGGGATGTACCCCGGAACCACGCAACCGATCCCGCTCCCAAAGCCAACCCCCCCAATCCTGTGGCGGCAATTTTAATAAAATCCCTGCGGGTGCTCATGGACTATTCTTTTGATTCTATTTTTTTAGATATAGATATAATTGAATATGTAAAATTAAAAAAAAATCCTTTTTGCCTTCACACAAAAGTAGGTGCATATCACACCTTCGGTAGCATAAATTTAATATGTTATAGAATATAATTAAATAATTTAATTGATTTTCAATAATTTATTTCGATAATATAGAATCGTTTTATTTAAGCTCCGGGATGTTGTTTAATTCGCTAATTTAAAGAGGTTTCATGTATTTTTGAAGAGAAACAAGTATTCTAAAGCAACCGATATGATATCCCGTCGGAATGTATTGCGGAAAATGAAATGGATCATACTGGCCTTTCTGGGATATGCAGGGTACAAAACCTCCCTTCGGACCATGAGTACCGAAAAGGCAACCCAATACAGGATAACCGGCCATCTTGCCGAAGGGGTCAGTTTTTACGGACCGGTGATACTGCAGAAAAACGGCCGCCATATCCGTTTCTTTTCTTCTTCCTGTACACATCTTGGTTGCCAGATTACAGAAGAAAGCAACCGTAAGCTCGTGTGTCCCTGCCATGGGTCGGAATTCACCACAGACGGGAAGATATTGAAAGGACCTGCCGGAAAACCCCTCAGGGAACTCACTTTTTCATACCACCGTGAAAAAGATGAATACATCGTTCATCTTTCCTCGTGATTCATGAGAAAATTTCTGATATATACCTCCTCATTTCTGAAAGACAGCTTTGGTGTTCTTGCACTGGGTTCATTTCTGCTGGCATTGCTGTCGGGAGTATTCCTGGTAGTCCCTTATGATGTGGATTCTCCCTATGAATCGGTAAGAAATATGATGCTGGTAAACGGCTATGCGGTATTTTTCAGGAACCTGCATTACTGGAGCGGCCAGCTTTTTCTCATTTTCACCGTTATCCACACCTGGGATTATCTTTACCGTACCGAAAAAATTCCGGAAAAGCGCGGGGTTTGGTTCCGGCTGGTTGTTTCCCTGGCCGTGACAGTTCTGGTGATGCTTACGGGATTCCTCCTGAAGGGAGATGCCGACAGCCTGCAGGCCCGCCGCATCATGGATTCGCTAATGAAGACCATCCCCGCCGGTGGAAATTTTCTTTCCAGATTTCTTCTGGGAAAAGAGGGTTCATTCCAGTTAATATACATACATCATATTGCCACAGCTACCATTTTCCTTCTGATCGTTATGTTCGAACATGCCCGAACGGTATGGGTCAATACCCGTTCGTTCATAAGACTGACCATACTTCTGGTCATTTTTTCCCTGGTTTTCCGGGCTCCCCTGCACGATAACCTGAACCCCGTGGTCAAAGGGCCCTGGTATCTCATCGGCCTGCAGGAAATACTGCATCTAATGAAAAATCCGGCATGGTCGCTGGTCATAATCCTCATTCTTTTTGTTGTGCTGTATTTCATCCCCTACCTCAAAGGATCCCGGCAGATCAACACCCGCAGGTTCCTGTTGTTGTCTTTTTACCTGTACGGAATATTTACCCTCACCGGATATTTCTTCCGGGGCAAAAACTGGCAATGGATATGGCCCTGGGAAACCGGATACCGTACGGCCGTGTATTTCCCGTTTCAGGCAGATATTCCCGCCTTCCGGATTGACAGCGCCCTTCTTTCATCCCTTGAAAATTCAGCTCGTCAGGAATCCTGTATAGCCTGCCATGCAGGAATGTCGGGGTTTTCACCTTCTCATGATCCCGGTGCTACAGGGTGCTTTATCTGCCACCGGGGCGATCCTTTCAGCCTCAACAAAAACAGGGCACACCGGAACATGATTCTGATACCCGGCAATATAACCGATGCAACCCTGAGTTGCGGCACAGCCGAGTGTCATCCGGAAATTCCTTCCCGTGTGGAAATGTCGCTGATGAACACCGCCAGCGGAATGGTAAGTGTCAACCGGTTTGTGTTCGGAGAATCTGCTTCGCCTTCTGTGCATTCCGATATCCGGGATATCAGGCACAGCCCTGCCGATGCCCATCTGAGGAATCTGTGTGCCGCCTGCCACCTTTCCAATGAAAAAACCCAGGCAGGGCCCATAAATCAGCTCTCGAGGGGAGGCGGATGCAATGCCTGTCACCTGAACTATTCGCCGGAGGCCTTGGCCGAGCTTCAACAGCGGCGATCAGGCCAGGCAGCCGATACCACACTGCCACAGGTTCACCCATCCCTTTCAGTTAATATCACATCTGATCATTGCTTCGGGTGCCACAGCCGGTCGGGTAGAATATCCACCAGTTACTCGGGCTGGCACGAAACCCTCCTGAAACCGGAAGAGATACCTCAAACGGGCAATTATCAGATGATGGACGACCAGCGGGTGTACCGGTACATACAGGAAGACGTCCACCATACGGCAGGAATGGAATGCATCGACTGCCATACATCCTATGAAATCATGGGCGACGGGAATGTATACCTGCACAAGGAAGAACAGGTAAAGATCACTTGCCGCGATTGTCATTTTACGGAACCTCCCGATGCCATTCCCCTGGATCAGGTTGACAGAGAAACCCGGAAGATCATCGAGCTGAGGAATATGAATGAACCCGGGCGAAAATACATGCTGGGGAAGGAATCAGGTGAAATCATACTCAACGCAACCCTTAAGAACGGGCAATGGATGCTGGAAGGCAAGAAGTCAGGTACATGGCATCCCCTGAATCCCCCGGCCAGAATCTGTGTGGAAGGATCGTCACACAGCAATCTTCATTGCAGCGCCTGCCATACCGGCTGGACCCCCCGGTGTCTGGGCTGCCACAACAGCTATGATCCATCAAGCCCCGGCTACGATCACCTGCGAAATACCGAAACAAGGGGAACCTGGGCTGAATGGGTGGGCCTGCACCTGGCCGGACCCCCAACCCTTGGGGTAAAAGAAGGAAAAGAAAATAATGAAAAAACCATTATCCCCGCTACACCGGGAATGATTCTTACCATCGACCGGAGCAGTTATACAGGAAAAAACGAGCCGGTCCTGTTCAGGCGGCTCTTTGCCCCCATGGAAGCACATACCACCTCCTCAGAAGGCCGTTCATGCCGCTCCTGTCATCTTGATCCCGTGGCCCTGGGATACGGAGAAGGAAACCTTGAGTACCGGGTAGAAGGAAATACGGGACGCTGGATATTTACTCCCAAATATGCCCCCCATCAGAATGACGGTTTGCCGGAAGATGCCTGGACGGCTTTTCCGGGCAACGCCATTCCTCCTTTTTCCACCCGGGAATGGTTCCGTCCCTTCAGCAGGGAAGAACAACAGTCTGTGCTGCTGGTTGGTGCCTGCCTGGAATGCCACGATGAAGATTCCGGTGTGATGAATGAATCACTGATATCCTTCCGGAAAGTCCTGGATGAAAGAAGCAGGTCGTGCATCCTTCCTGCCGGCAGTTTTTAGCGTCCTGCCCCGGAGAGTGTTTATCCGCTGTTAGCCAGCTTTTTTATTAATTCGGGTTTCAGGATTCGGATCTCCTTTTTGTTCATCCCGATAATACCGGAATCAACAAATTCCTTCATCGCACGGGATACACTCTCACGTGTTCCGCCTACCATGGAAGCCAGTTCCTGACGGGTAAGCAGCATGGGATATTCCCGCGCCATGAAAATTTCTTCGGCAAAATAGAGCAGTGTTTCGGCCAATCGGCCGGTCAATTGCTTTTGCCAGTGACTTACCAGCCGGTTGAAATGACTCAGTTCTTCACGGCAGATGTAATCAATCAGTTCATTGGCAAAGTCCCCGTTTTTCTGTATCAGCCACCTGAATTCCCTTACCCTGATATAACAGGCAACGGCCCGGGTGAGGGCGGAAGCCGAATACTGGTTAACCACATCCCCCAGAATGGTCTGTATTCCCAAGTACGTCCCTGAACAGGCAATCTTCAGAATCTGATCCCGGTTCCTGGGACCTTTCTTGTGGATCCGGGCCAGTCCTTCCTTGAGATACACCACATGACCCGATGGGGTTCCCTGTCGAAAAAAAGCGTCGCCGCGGTTTACACTGACTTCCACACATGCCTTCCCAAGCATATAGAGTTCTTCTTCCGACAGAACAGCCGCAGCTTTCGATTTAAACCGGCAACGGGCACAGGAAGATTCACTTCTGAAGTCCATAAGATATATTTTCCGGCAGGTGATAATGCTCCAGCAGATAATTTCAAGCGGAGCATACCTGAAAAATACCATTACCTGTCAAAGATAAAAAATAGTACAGTAATGTGATATATATCACATGTATATATTAACCAAATCACACTCTTTGCTTGACACATGCGGCCAGTTCTATTTATATTTGTTTATATATACAAATACCTGGTCATGAAAAAAATAAGGGACTTTTTGTTTAATGTCGGGTTTCATTGCGTATTGCTTGGGATCCTAGGTATTTTTGCCATTATCGTGATCGGATGCATCACCTGCATCGCAGACCTGCCACCCCGGTATTTTTACATTGCCCTGGCAGTAGGTCTGGCATGCGGTATCATTGCCTCCATTTGTTGCATCCGGAAAAACTGCAGTCTCTTCAAAAAAGACAATTCTTCCTGAGAAAAAAGAAAAATCATAGTTAATAAGGTTTCGCTTTACAGAGTAAATTTTCCCCGTATCTTTACGGGGATTTTTTTATCAATGACCATCCATCCATGTGTCACCGGAATGGTTCTGGCCGGGGGAAAAAGCTCCCGGATGGGAACCGACAAGGCGTTGCTCCCCTGGGGAAAAACCAGTATGCTGGAACATGCTGCTAACCGGTTGAGATCAGTCTGCCATGAAGTGGTAATCAGCAGCAACGACAGGAAACACCGGATTCCCGGGTTTGCGCTGATTCCCGACATAGTACCGGGAATAGGTCCCCTGGGGGGGATCCTGTCGGTTATGAAACACCGGAATGACGATTATTTTCTGGTACTTTCGGTTGACCTGCCACTGGTTACTGCCGCCATTCTGGAACAGATCCTGTCTTTCCGGAAATCGTACAGCCTGGTTATTCCCGTAAACAGCAACGGCATGCCCCAACCCACCTGTGCCTGTTATCACAGAAAGCTGCTTCCGCTGATGGAACAAATGATGCGGCAGGGGGTATACAGCCTACGCCCCCTGATCGGCCATCCTGAATGTTTTTCTTTACCTGTTCAGGATTTTCCCGATACATTTACACCCGATACTTTCATCAATATAAATCATCCTGAGATATATGAAAAGTACCGGCCTGGATAAAAAATACCCGCACCGGAGCCCGGGAAGAACCACCGGGCAGGACATATGGATAAAAGCCGCTGTGGCCGGAGGATTCTGGGCAGCCATCGAGATCATTATCGGAAGTTTTCTTCACAATATGCACCTGCCTTTTGCCGGATCGCTTCTCACATTTCTGGGCGTGGTGATTACCGCTTCATTTTACCGGATCTGGCCGGAAAACGGATTGCTCTGGCGTGCCGGAGTGATATGTGCCCTGATGAAATCGGTCTCTCCCAGTGCCATCATTCTGGGACCGATGATCGGAATACTGACCGAGGCGGTGATTATGGACCTGGCATTACGCTTTATGGGCAACCGGCTTATGGCGTACATCACAGGAGGCGTTCTGGCCATGTTCAGTACCCTGATCCATAAAATAATCACCCTGCTGATCCTGTACGGAATGAATCTGGTTCGCATTGCTGAAAACCTGTATTATTTCTCCATCAAGCAGATAGAGACCGACCGGTATACTCTCTGGATACTCCTGGCATTCATTGCGCTGTTTTACCTGGCCGGAGGCATAGCCGGAGGATGGATAGGGTACCGTACCGGGAACCGTTTGAATATGAACGCCATATCATCAGGCACTCTGAAGGGCTCCCACGACCAGCATTTTCTCAATGAAACCCCTGCCGGCCGGAAATATTCCGTATGGCTCCTTGCCGCGTATGTGCTTCTGATTCCGGCCGGCCTGATCGTGACCTCCCGGGCTGGCTTGTGGGTGGCCGCTCTGTTAACCCTGTGCCTTACCCTGCTTGTTGCCCTGCTCTATCCCGGGTCGGTGAGAAAAATAAGGAAACCGATGTTCTGGGTGCAGTTTTTCGTTGTGATTATTTCAGCGTCATTTTTTCTCGGGAATATCGACCGGCAGGATCCCGGCTGGTCAGTAAACGGCCTGCACGAGGGGGTCAGGATGTGCCTGCGGGCTCTGATCGTGTATTTCGGTTTTTCTGCCATCAGCAATGAACTGCGGAATCCGGTGGTAACCCGCATCCTTACCCGGCGCGGACTCGAAAACCTGTATGTTTCTCTCAGCCTGGCATTTATGGTCCTGCCTCATGTAGCCAGAAAAATAACAGGTCCGCGACGGATGATCACACGCCCGGGTGCTTCCCTGATCAGCCTGCTGAATGAAGCCGAGAGATGGCTGGAAGAGATCAGGAA
>DQWH01000099.1 GCA_011042635.1 Bacteroidota bacterium
GTATCAGGTTATACGACTGAAAAACAAAACCTATATTGTACAGCCGGAAATCGATCAGCTCGCTGGATTTCAGCCGGGTCAGGTCAGTCCCGTTAACCAGGATCTGTCCCCGCGAGGGTTTGTCCAGCCCCCCGATCATATTCAGCAGGGTGGTTTTTCCGGAGCCCGAAGGACCTACAATGGCGGCGAATTCGCCTTCGTCGAAATCGAGGGTTACGCCGTTTACGGCATGAACCTCCACCTGTGTGGTATTGTAAACCTTATGGACGTTTTTTAATTCAAGCACTTTCATGGCATATGGTTTTGTCGTTTCTTTATTCGGTTCTGAGCGCATCGGCCGGATCGAGTTTCAGGGCTTTCAGGGCCGGATAGATGGCGGCCAGGATCCCCGTGAGAATGATCAGGATCGTGACGAGGATGAAGAAATCATTTCCTATATGCGGATAAATATGGGAGGTAAATCCCATCGCTTCAAACCCTTCCTTGTAACCTGAAAAATTAATGCCCTGCCTGGCGGTAAGAGCGATCACTATTTTGCTGATGATCATGCCAATAACACCGCCCACCAGGGAGAGAAATACCGATTCGGTCAGGATCATTCGGAACACCTTTTTCTTATTCATCCCGATGGCGGCCAGCATTCCCAGTTCTTTGGTTCTTTCCAGCACCACCATCAACATGGTGTTCACTATTCCGAAAGCAAGAGCGGCCAGAATTATCACCATAAAAAATCCATACATCATTCTGGCCATTCCTTCCAGCATTGCCAGTTCGGGCTGGATCTGTTTCCAGTTCATTACTTCCGTTCCGGGGAAAAGTTCTTTGAGTTTCGATGTTACCGGTTCGGTTTGATCCACATCGTTCAGTCTGACCATGATCAGATGGCCCTGCCCGGGCGGTATCCCTGTCAGTCTTGCCAGGTCCTCATAATGCACAAAGACATGGGTGCTTTCTAACATATTGTTAGTGAGGTCATATAGCCCGTTTATCCTGAACATGCCACCCGTGTGGTAGTTGTCACGATCGACGAAGGTCAGGGCCAACCTGGCGTTCTTTCTGAAAGATCGGGATATTTCACTGATAAGCGGTCCGTAT
This sequence comes from Bacteroidota bacterium, assembly GCA_011042635.1. Taxonomy (GTDB): domain Bacteria; phylum Bacteroidota; class Bacteroidia; order Bacteroidales; family VadinHA17; genus HyVt-105. The sequence continues at coordinate 1,096 of DQWH01000099.1, forward strand.
TCTTTTTGCTCCTCCCTGGTAAATACCGATTCCATTTTTTTTCTGAATGTTCTTTCATTTTTGAAGCGGGTACCGGCAAGCGGTTGTAACTTTTCCGCCGTTTCGGGAGGCACACCTTTTGCCATCAGGGAATCCACAATGGCATCGGTCAGGGTAAACCGGATGATGTTCAGGTACTTTGCCAGGTCTTCTCCGATGTAGGCCCGGTTACCAGCATCATCTTTCTCCAGGTAAGATCCCGAACCTTCTTTCAGGATTTTGTCCAATCCGAGTACCTGCTTTTCCCTTTCCGTATCAACGCCATTGATGATGACTCCGGAGCTTTTGGATGCCGTATTGGCCATTCCGGTGACCACCAGACGGTATGAAACGGCTTCCACTTCTTCCAGGCTTCTTATTTTTTCCGCCATTTTGTCGGCATGCTCCAGCAGGAAGTTCAGGTCGTTGTTTGCCCTGAATTCGGCATGGGTGATCTGGATATGTGCCACTTCGTGGTTCAGGGCATCATCAAGGCGCTGGGCAATGGCACCTTCCATGACGGCAACGGAAAAAGTGCCGGCGAAGATCCCCACTGCCACCGAAGCTATCACCACAAAACTTCTGATTTTGTTTCTCCAGACGTTTTTCCAGGCTGTTTTTGTGATCATGATTGTATTGTTTAGGCTTTCAGGGCTTCGACTTCTTTTAGGCGAAATATTTTGAAAACGGGATACATGGCAGCGATCAGTACGATAATGGCCACCACCACCGATTGCCAGATAAAATATTTGTCGATCCACTGGAATACCATCACCGGCTCAAATCCGTAATCTTCCCACATTTTGGCCAATTTGCTTGAAAATACGATGGGGTGGTGGTGTCCGTAAATAATTATTGGTATGGCTACCGCCACGCCGGCTGAAATGCCCATGATGCCGATAAACAACATCTCATAAAGCATAATAATGGCCATTTTCGATTTCCGCATGCCGATGGAAATAAGCACTCCCATTTCTCTTTTTCTTTCGGCGGTCATCATCAGAACGGTTCCGAAAACCCCGAAAGCAATCACCAGATAAAGAATACCGATCATAATCATTCCGCCTTTATTGTCGGCATCCATTTGATTTACGATGGTTTCGTTCATTTCTTTCCACCCCATTAACCGGTAAGTGCTGTCGATCCAGCTGCTGAGCCGTTTGATAGTCTGTTCAATGGCCCGGTCGCTGTTGTCTTTGATATGTAGCACGAGCGCTGTGAGGCGTCCGGGGGCATTGTATAATTCCTGGCAACGGGTCACGGGCAGGTAAACGATCTTATTGTCCAGATCCGGAGCCGGAACTCTGATAATTCCATCGATAGCAAATTTCCCGGCGGCGGTGGTTCCGTGATAACCCTGCCCGAGCAGAACGATCGTATCGCCCCGGCTGAGGCCCAGATACTGAGCCAGCCGGTTTCCCACCAGGGCTCCCGGATTATCCTCCGAAAAATATCCGTTGCGGATGCCGGCATGTTTCCTGATCAGGGGCATGATATCACTGGTATCCTGATCCTTGATGTCCAGCTCTGTTTGTAATTTACCTTCGCTGGAATAGGAAGAACCTGAAAAAAGCTTCAGGTTTCTCATGATATTCCGGGGAATGTTTTCCAGGGCCATTGAGTCAATAGCGGCTTCGGTGAGGCGATACTTTACCAGTTTGTTTTTTACATCGGAAAGGAGGTTTTCCTTTTCCGGGTCAACGCCCATGATCATGACCACTTTGGTTCGAGATCCACTGGAAGCCAAGGCAAAAGATTCAAAACGGGGTATCAGTTCCTGCACATTCCTGTCTGCATTCAGGGTGCTGATCAAATCCTCGTCGGGGTGCAGGGTATTGTCAACCACCTTATCTTCCCAGAATTCCGGATTTTGTACCTGGATGTATCCCGAATAGGATTCAATGATATTTTTGAACATGTAATCATAGGTGCCCAGTTGAAGTGACCTCATGATCAGGGCAAAGAATACTGCAAAGAAGATGGATGCGACGGTAATGAACGTACGTCGCCGGTTTCTCCACAGGTTTCTCCAGGCATAAGTGTGATTTTTCATTTCGTTTTGCATTTGGAACAAAGCGTTTCCTCTTACCTGACCCTTTTCATGTTCTGTTGTGAAAAGAACCGGTCATCCAGAGGAATATTGAATTCTATGTGATCAAATGCGGCAATGGTTTTTTGTCCTTCCTCCCCGGCAGGAATCAGTTCCAGCCTGGTGGGGATCAGTCTCCCCCCCATTTGTTTTATTTCCGATCCAATCTCTGTTCTTACCAGGTACCCTTCCTCGTCGTATAATTCCACTTTCAGCATCAGATAATCCTTTTTATCGATCCACCGGATCTGGTAACCCCAAACCACGGCAGCATCTTCCCGGGGAATGAGTTTGATTTTGTAACATGCACGACCTTCTATGGTTTCTTCTCCGATAATTTCATGGGTGTAATCATCCACAATGGATGATTCCCGCAGGATATCATCATTGGTGTAATCCGAACCCATCCATCCCTGCGACATCATGGAAGGAGGGAGTTTGATCAGCCGGTCGATGGTGGGGTTCCAGTTCCACATTTCGTTCTCACGTTTGAGAAAGCTTTGTCCTTTCTCACTGGCTGGTCCCGTTATCAGCGTCAGGGCGTAATCTTTCCCTTTGGTCCAGGATTTAAAGGTGACCGTGCGTTCCCAGGTAGGCCGGACAATGGTCATGGTCATAATGGAATAACTGGATTCTTCTCCTGTAAATTTTTCATAGGCTTTCTGAACGATTTCCCGCGCACTCTGGCCGAAGGCGGTTGTGAAAATGACCTGTGCCAGAAGTACAACCAGTATCGTTTTTCCTGATCGGTTGGTACGGTTTTTCATATCCGGATTATTTTATAAAACGTTTATGAATAATTTCCCTGATTTCGTTCAGAGGGAAGTGATCGGGATTCATGATGTAATTCAGAGCCAGTCCGTCCATCAGTGCGAGGAAGAAAAGAGCTTCTGATTCGGGGTTTTCCGCCCCCCGGGCAGCAAAGTAATTTTTCATAATCTGGAGAAAAGGATTGAGGATTTTTTTAAAATCACTGCTGATAATGCGCGAGACCTGTGGCTGGACCACAATGGAAAAGTATAATTTCCAGTACAGGGTTTTGCTTTTCAGCAGGGAGAAAAGCTGATCCACAAAATACAGCAGCTCCTTGCGGGTAAGTTCTCCGTCTTTGTTGATGTCGAACGATTCGAGCATTTCCTGGATCCCTTCCAGTACGATGGACCTCAGCAAAACCTCCTTGCTGCCGAAATAGTTGTACATCAGGCCCTTGGATATTCCTGCTTTTTGGGCAATTGAGCTGATGGATGTGTTGTAAAAACCCTCACGGCCAAACAATTCCATCGCCGATTCCATGATCAGTTTTCTTTTCTGTTCCCGGATTTCCTGGAATTGTTGGGAAGTTCTGGGTGACATAATGTTTTTAAGTTAATTTTCCAACACATTAATGACTAACCGGTCAGTCAAAACTAAAAAAGAATTTTATTATTTCCAACAGGGGAATGAAAAATTTTTAATTCGTAACTTTTCACCCCTGAAAACGTCATATAAACGACTAACAGGATCATGGACGTATCGGAGTACAATCAATGTGTTGAGCAGTATGCAGATCCGGTATACCGGTTTGTGCTGGGCAGCCTGCGTGATGAGGACCGGGCCAGGGATATTATACAGGATACCTTTGAAAAGCTCTGGGTCAAGGCAGAAAATGTTTCCTTTGAAAAAGCCAGGTCGTATATTTTTTCTACGGCCTATCATACCATGATTGATATGATCAGGAAAGAGAAAAAAATGATGGTGGTGGATGACTATCAATCCATGGAAGGTTCGGGGGAGGAAACTTCCTACACCGGGCTGAAGGAGATCCTTCATGAAGCTTTGCAGCAATTACCCGAAGTACAGAGACACGTAATCTTGCTACGGGATTATGAAGGATATTCCTACGAAGAGATCGGTCAGATAACCGGACTGAGTGAATCGCAGGTCAAGGTTTACATCTACCGGGGAAGGCTGTTTTTGAGAAAGTATATCGGGAAGCTGGAAACGGTGATATAGTTTAAATAACCAGGAATGATGACCATCAACAGGAACAATTACGAGATGTATTTTCTGGATTACCTGGAAGGTAATCTCGATCCCGTTATGGAAGAAGAACTGAAAACATTTCTGGCAAATCATCCGGACTTGTCGGCTGAACTTGAACAGTACCGAAACATAACCCTTTCTGCTCCCGATGTGCACTTTCCCTATAAACATCACCTCAGAAAAAACCCATCCGAACCACTAACCGATCCAACCAGTCAATTTGCAGAATTTGCCATTGCATTTCATGAACATGACCTGTCAGACAGGGAACGGGAAGTACTCGAAAGGTATCTGGCGGAAAATCCTGAAAAAAAGAGGGAACTGGATCAATATGCCAGGGTATACTTGCATCCTGATCTTTCCGTTACCTTTCCGTCAAAGTCGGGCCTGAAACATTTCCGTCTGGTTCCGAAGGCAAGGAATATTCTGCTGGCGGCAGCAGGAATTGCTGCGACTGTTCTTATCGCCGTATTTTTATGGGAGAAGTCTTCTCCTGTGCTTAACCAGTCCGGTTTGACGGCACAGATCGATACACTGGCTGTTCGTCAGCAACAGAAAGACCCGGACATATCTTCTCCAAAAGACAGTATAGTTCCGGAACCCGAAACGGTTCCCCCCCCGGGAAGGCAGAAAGAAGCTTCCCGGGCAACCAGGATTCCGGAACCGGTCATTCGCATCGAGATAGCCGAATTGCAGGAAAGCGAAAATCCGGTAACTGCGTCTCCTCTGCCTCTCTTGCACAGGAAAGAAGGTATATATCTGGCAAGTAATGAGCAGTATATCGGCGAATTGACACCAAAGCCGATGCGCGGGGTGGAATCAGAATATCGTCCACTGTCCCTTTCCGAGTTTGCCCTTTACCAGCTGAAGAAATCGGTACTGGGCGAAAATGCTGCGAAGGCCACACCGGGACGTTTCAGTATGTGGGATCTGGCGGATGTGGGAGTCAGGGGTGTGAACCGCCTGATGGGCTGGGAGATGAAACTGGAAAGGGAATATGATGAGAACGGACAAATAGAATATCTTGCTTTCGAATCCAGAGCGTTGCAGTTTACCCGTCATCCCGGCGAATAATCCCTTCTGTAACTTTTCTGCCACCCTTTACGTCGTATGACTGAACCGGCAGGTTCCGGCAGCAAACAAACACATTACAAAAACAAAAAGTCATGAAAAAATTAATGGTCATATGCTTGTCGTTTCTTCTGATATTCCCCGTTTCCCTGAAGGCTCAGGAAGAAGAAGTGGAGAAGAAAACAGAAGAGACAAAAAAAGCTTCCACAGAAGTAAAAGTTGGTCCCCAGGGAGTGGTGGAAATAGTGGAAGCGGGGGATACCGTAAAAATTAAAATAGGAAACAAAGGCTTACAGGTGGTTGAGAACGAGGAAGGCACCAAAGTTGACATTCTGCAGGATAAGGAAGAGGTGACGGAAGAAAAACCGTTGATCAGAAAACGAAGAAGGAAGTTCGATGCACACTGGCAGGGTTTTTCTTTGGGTATGAACAATTATCTAAATGCCGACGGCCAGCTTGGGCCCCTGCCCGAGGATGATTTTATGGATCTGAACACAGGTAAATCCTGGGGTGTGAGTATTCAGTTTGCCCAGTTTGATGTAGGAATTATAGGAAATTCCCTGGGTCTGGCTACGGGTGTGGGAATTGATTTCAATGATTATCGTTTTGACGGGAACAACAATATCCAGAAAACGGATAATGTGATTGTAGAAAAAGATTATTCTCCCCTGACCCTTGACAAAACGAAACTTACCACCACCTATTTTTCTATTCCCCTGCTGCTTGAGTTGCAGATTCCGGCAGGAAGCAAAAGGATTCACGCAGCAGGCGGTGTAATCGGGAGTGTCAAAATCGGAAGCCATACCAAGGTGGTGTACCGTGATTCCGGGGCAAAACAGAAGGACAAAATACGTGATGACTATAATTTGAGTCCGTTACGCTACGGTTTTACCGGCAGGATTGGTTACGGGAACTTCACCGTTTTTGCCAATTATTTTATGATTCCTCTATTTGAAAAAAACAAAGGTCCGGAATTATATCCTTTTACTGTAGGGATCACATTTGGTTATTGATTTTGCCTCATAGTGTAATAAATCGGGGAGGCGGTCTGATACAGGCCGCCTTCTTTGCATTTAGCCAAAAAGCTGTAAATTTTAGTATATTGAGCTGTTAAAAATCAGCCATATGGATATGCCTCTGCTGACCCCAAAAGAAGAGCGCAGGTACAACCGGCATTTTTTATTACCTGAAATAGGAAAGGAAGGCCAGGTACGGCTTAAGAAAACACGGGTACTGATAGTAGGAGCAGGCGGACTGGGTTGTCCTGCGCTGCAGTATCTGGCTGCTGCCGGAGTGGGGACAATTGGCATTGCCGATAATGACAGGGTAAGCGAAGACAATTTGCAGCGGCAGGTGCTTTACGGCGAAAAAGATCTGGGCAAGATGAAGGCCATTATTGCCAGAGATCGCTTGCAGCATCATAATCCCATGGTGGAATACCGGGTTCACAACGTATATCTGCAACCCGGGAATGTGCTCGATCTGTTGCGCGATTATGATGTGATTGTGGATGCTACCGATAATTATCCCACACGGTATCTGCTGAATGATGCCTGTGTGATTCTTGGTAAACCATGGGTATTCGGGGCTATCTACAAATATGAGGGACAGGTTTCCGTATTTAACTTCAGAAACGGTCCGTCCCTTCGGTGTATTTTTTCCGAACCTCCCCTTCCGCAGGAAGCTCCCGACCCGTCCCGTATGGGCATGATGGGTGTTTTACCGGGCATTATCGGAACCATCATGGCAAATGAAGTTATTAAAATGGTCAGTGGAACGGGCTCCTGCCTGAATGGTAAAATGTTGTTGCTGAATATTATGAACTATTCAGTACAAACTCTTTCCATCAATAAAAAGGATAGGAATTATTCACTGGATAAAATGAAAGAAGATTATTCCGGAAAACAGAAGAGCGGAAAAGGTTCTGGCCGGTAACTAATTTTACTGAAATACGTATTATCAATTCAGATAGCACCAAAAACAAAGAAACCATGAAAAGAGCTGTCACCTATGCGGTATTTCTTGCCATGATGACAGGAATACCGGTTTCCTGTGAAAAAAGCAAGAAGGACGATAATATTGTACCCGAAGATTTCAAGGTGGGTATGTCTGATGCCATCAGCCGGCCCGACCTGGATAAGAAGAAAGGCCTGACACTGGAAGTGGATGGGAATACACTGTATAATTATCTCCGAACCCTGGTGGGGGTTGGAGAAATGTCGGCCGACATGGTGAACGAGGCAATTACTTCCGTAAGGGAACTGAAAATTGAGGGCCCCATGGAATTTTCCTACACTTCCACATACGACGGAAGGATCAAGGATGTTCATGTTATGGCCGGGGCATATTATGGAAAGGACCAGTGGGAATACGGCATGTATATCGACGATGAGGACGGGAGCAGGGCCTTTCAGTTGTTCTGGAATACCAATCCCGTCAAAGGAGTAGCTCTTATGATTCCCGCTAACTTTAACCGGAACACACAGGTTCACACCCGGTCTGTTCTGAAAATTGAATACGGTGAAGAAGGTATGAATATAGCAGGACTGGATAATCCATTGGAAAAGTACATGATTGTTTCCGTGGTCAACCTGGATGTAACAGGTTCCAATTATGCCAGTAAGATCAAACTGTTTGCCGGCAAGAGAGGGGATGTGGTTTACATTCGCGGGAATACCATTCATCCCACAGCCACCCTGATCGATGAAACCCGGACCGGTGGAATTTGCTGGACTTTTGTAGCCAAAAATGATGTGGAAAAAGATATTGCCGTTGCCCGCGTTGCCCTTCCTCCGGTGGATCTGGATGATCTTACCCATGTCTGGACAGTATATTCCCTTAAAAATGTACTGACAGCCGAAGTGCAGAAAGCTTACAGTGATCTTTCGCCTGAAGACCTGGACCTGGTCGTATCGGCCGTTACGGCCAATGCAGATGATCCGGCTTATTTTTCCGGATCAACCGGTTTTACGTCATCGGGTACCAGTGTTCCTTCACAGGAAGGCTTTACTGCTGATTTCATTGATATTACCGGACTGGCTCCTTTCATTCCGGCCGTTGTTAACGAAATGGAAATTAATCTGGCCTACGAATAGGAGGTAATCAGGTAAACAATTTTCGATCAGGGAAAAATCCGGGAAGTCCTTCCCGGATTTTTTTTAATTTTGAGCATCCGGGAATTGATGATGAAACATAAAACGGCATACTGGGGGGTGGTTTTTTTGTTTTGTATTCCATTCTTCTCCATTGCACAGGCAGATGTGGATAGTCTGATCCGTATGATGGAAAGATCGAAGGGAGCGGAAAAAATCCGGCTGTTGAATGTATTATCCAACGAATATCTCAGAATATCCCCGGAAAAATCCATTGAATTTGCCACACAGGCATTCCAACTGGCAGAAGAGAATAAAAGAAGAACCGATGAAGGCCTCGCACTCAACAACCTGGGGAAAGCCTATTATTTTACCGGTGATTACCGCAGAGCAGAGAATTGTTATCTGGAAAGCATTGCCATTCATAAAGACCTGAACAACAGCATAGAACTGGCCAAAGTTTACAATAACCTGGGAGTGTTGTACCGTAGCCAGGGAAATTATGAAAAGGCACTGGAATATTATGGCATATCCCTGGATATCAGAAGGAAACAGGAAGATCTCAGGGGGGTAAGCCGTTCCCTGAATAACATTGGAGAAATACATAAATTTCAGGCCAATTATGCCGAGGCGAAAATATATTACGAGCAATCCTACGAGCTGAAAAAACAACTCAACGATAGGGCCGGCATGGCCAATACCCTGAATAATCTGGGAGAAATTTTCAATTACTGGGGGGAATATGAAGAAGCCCTGCAGTATTATCAGCAGTCGTACACCCTCTATACGGAACTGGGTGACCGGTCAGGAATGGCCACTTCCATTTTTAATATCGGCGGCATTTATATGGAGCTGAATAATCATGAACAAGCCCTGGATAACTTCCGGCAATCACTGGAGCTTTATCAGGAGATGGGGGAAAAGCAGGGGATGGCTTATTGCCTGGATAATATCGGAAGGGTTTTTCTGGGGCGGGAAATGTATGATTCGGCATCCCTGTATTTTTCCCGTTCAATGGATATTGTAGAAGAACTGGGATCAAAGCAGGGGGAAGCCAGTTCACTGAAAAACCTGGGCGATGTGATGCATAAAATGGGTGAGACATCGGGAGCTATAGAATATTATCATGAGGCCCTGGAAATTTATGAAGAACTGGGCAGCCAGAAAGGCATCGCGGATCTTTTTATCAGGATGGGAATGAGCTATCTTTCCAGAGACCAATACCGGGAGGCCGAGAGCTATTTTAATCGGTCCTTGGCCCTGGCTGCGGAACATAACCTGAGGGTGATCATGCAGGAAGGGTATTATGGTCTTTCGGAACTTCACAGAAAACGGGAGAATTATCAGGACGCGCTGCATTATTATATTCAGGCGACAGAATTACGGGATTCTCTTACCGATGAAACCGTAAAAAAGAACATCAATGAACTGGAAGCACGGTATCAGTCGGAAAAGAAAGAAAGAGAACTGGAGTTGAAAAATGCCCAGCTGGCCCGGCAGGAGGTGGAGCTCAGACAAAGGAAACTGATACAGTACGGTCTGATCGGAGGGATATTTCTGCTGCTGGCTCTGGCAGCGGCCATATACCGCAGTTACCGCAATAAACAACATGCCAATCTGATCCTGAGTGAACAGAAATCGCTGATAGAACAAAAAAACCGGGAAATTACCGATAGCATACGTTATGCACAGCATATTCAGAATGCTGTTCTTCCCCATGTGGATTATGCGCGGCAGTACTTCTCCGAAATTTTTATCTATTTTAAACCCAAAGATATTGTCAGCGGCGATTTTTACTGGATGGAAAAACAGGGCCGGTATATCTACATTGCCGCAGTGGATGCGACCGGTCATGGGGTGCCCGGAGCCTTTATCTCCTTGCTGGGTTTCAATATTCTGAATGACACCCTGAAGGAAAATGAACATGCAACGGCCGCTGATATCCTGGACGGCCTGAATATTGGGTTTTCCGAAAGAATGTCGAAAAACAATCCGAAAGAATCCATTAAAGACAGCATGGACATAGCCCTGTGCCGGATCAATACGGCCGAAATGAAAATGGATTATGCCGGTGCCTATAACCCACTTTGGCTGATCCGTGATGAAGAAATAATTGAAATAAAAGCGGATAAATTCCCCATAGGCCATTATTTATATCAACCCCAGAAAAAATATACAAACCATGTTATCGACATCCGGTCAGGTGATCTGATCTACCTGTTCTCCGACGGCTATGCGGATCAGTTCGGGGGTCCGGAAGGGAAAAAGTTCCGGTATCGTAAACTGAGGGAACTGTTTCTGACCAATACCCGCCTGACTATGCAGGAACAATATGCCCTGCTTGACAGAACCATAAACGAATGGATGGGCGGGGAAGAGCAGGTGGATGATATGCTGGTAATCGGTATAAAGATCTGAAAATCATGATGCCTGATACAGCTTTTTTGTATTTCAATCCTACAGAAATTATTTTATTCATTACTTAAGATAAACTTTATGAAACTATTACTGATCAGTAATTCGACCAATGCAGGAGAACCTTACCTCCACCATCCGAAAAAGAAAATCCGGGAATTTTTGGGCGACAAACCTGTAAAAGCATTATTCATTCCCTATGCGGCGGTGACTTTTTCATTTGATGCCTATGAGGAAAAGGTCAGGGAAAGATTCAGAGAAATAGGGCACGATATTGAATCCATCCATCGTTACCGCGATCCGGTGCAGGCAGTTAAATCAGCCACCGCCATTGTTATCGGAGGAGGCAATACCTGGCAGCTGATCAAAATGATGCAGGACCAGGGCCTGCTCGATCCAATCCGCAGCAGGGTCCTGGAAGGGATTCCCTATATCGGATGGAGTGCTGGTTCCAATGTAGCCTGTCCTACCATTAAGACTACCAACGATATGCCCATTATTCAGCCGACCGGTTTTCAGGCCATGGCTCTGGTTCCTTTCCAGATCAATCCCCATTACCTGGATGCCAATCCCGACGGTCATGCCGGGGAAACAAGGGAGGCCCGAATCGAAGAATTTATAGAGGTAAACCCCGACATGTATGTGGTGGGCCTCAGGGAAGGAACCATGTTGTGGGTGGAAGATCTGAACCCCCAGCTAATAGGACCCAGGCCCGCCAGAATATTTAAGAAGGGGATTGCTCCCTGGGAGGTAAAACCCGGCGAAGACATCCGGTTCTTATTCAGTAGATAACCAGGATAAAAGGCTCTGTCATTTGCATTAAATTCCGGCCGGTCCTGATTTCCTTTCACCGAATGCGTATGTACAGGAAGTGAAATTGTTGTAATATTGCATGAAATTCATGCAGGTAAAGTTGTTATTGAAAAAATTCCGGAAGGTATTTCTGATCCTGTTGTCGGTTTTACTGGTATTTTTTCTTTCCGTCGGCCTGCTGGTGAGCCTGAAACGGGATGCCATCGAATCCTTTCTGGTGAGCGAACTCAACAAGCAGCTCACCGGGAAGGTAGAGGTGGGGAAGCTGACTTTCTCTGTTTTCAGAAGTTTCCCTCGAGCCTCTCTCATTCTCGACCGGGTGATGGTTTTTTCCGATAAAACGGGGAAGGAACAGGCGGGTGATACCGTTCTGCAGGCAGACAAGCTTCAGTTGCAGTTCCATCTGATTCAGCTTCTCAGAAAAGAATATGTTCTCCGGCGGCTGGTGATCGATAATGGAAAACTATGGATACAGACCGATACGGATGGACTAACGCATTTCCGTGTATGGAAAAGCCCGGCCGGAGACAGCAACGGAAGACTTAACCTGGATTTGCAGGATGTCAGGCTCAGGAACGTCGGGGTGGAATATATCCATAAACCCGCGCAGATCAGGGTCGGGGGATATACCCGGAGGACCGTTCTGAAAGGGACATTCAGGGGGAACGATCTGTCACTGCAGGCAGATGCGGATATTCTGCTGTACCTGTTGCAGGTAAAAAAATTCAGCGCAGCCAGGGAGATCCCTGTGCTGGGTAATCTGGAATTGACCAGAAAGGACAGCCTGTGGAACCTTACGGCCTCTTCGCTGAGGATAAGCGGCCTGGATTTGCAGCTACAGGGAGAGATCCTGACCGGCGTGACGAAACGAACCGATCTTTTGGTAAAAGGCACTGGATTAAGCATACGATCTCTTTCTGAAATGGTTCTTCCTGCCCTGGCAGAAAAATGGCAGATCAAAAGAAGCACAGGCGCCGTTGATATTGAAGGACATTTGAGTCAACTTCCCGGCGGGGAACCGGCTCCTCATGTGGATCTGGATTTTCGGATTAGGGGGGCAGAACTGGCCATGAAAAATTCTTCCGTTCATATTACAGGGTTTTCTGGTATGGGAACCCTGCACAACGGGGTAAAAAACAGCCTGGAGACCACCGAACTGGAAGTTCAATCGTTTACCGCCGCCGTGGGAGCTTCCCGGATAAGCGGTTCTTTCCATGTCAGGGATTTCGTCCGCCCCGTCATTTCCGGACAGGGAACGGTGGACGGGTCAGTGGAAGAAATACTGAAAGTATTTTCTTCCGGGAAAAGGCCGGATATTTCAGGCCGGATCAGGGCGAACCTGGCCTTTCATTTCCAACCTGAAAACCTGAGAGAAATAACCCGGGAAGATTTGATAAAATCTGAACTCAGGGGCAATTTAACTCTGTCGGGTATGCAGTTCCGCCTGGGGAAATCGGCGCACCAGATTGCCAATTTATCGGGGGACCTGATGTTTTCAGGTTCAGGGCCGGTATGGTTCGACAATCTTCAGATGGAATGGAACCAGGTGCCCCTTGTTCTTGACGGGAAAGCGGAAAATCTGCTGTCATTTGTTCTGGGTGGCCGGGAGATGTTGCATCTGGAAGGACGTGTCAGCAGCCCGGAGATCGATCTGAAAGCCTGGCTGAATGTTCCGGCAGGCAGGCAAGAGGACAGAATGAAAAGATTCTGGCCCGAGCATATATCCATGGATCTGGAGTTTACCGCCGGCATACTGCATATAAAACCCTTTACAGCCACGCAGGTGGAGGGAATGTTGATCTATGAGCCCGGACTGATGATTATCCCCCGGGTGAGTTTTCTCAGCATGCAGGGGAAACTGAACGGGAACGGAATGCTGATGAAAAGTGTGGGAGACAGTATGCTTTTTAATACACAAGTTGCCGTGGATAATGTGAACATGCATGAGCTGTTTGCTTCATTTCGTAATTTCGGGCAGGATTTTATTAGTGCAGAACATTTGAATGGAAATCTGAGAGGCAACATATCCATGAAAATGGTTTTCAGTCCGGAATGGGAGATCAACAAGGAAAGTTTGCTGGCGGAAGCTCAAATAACTATTGATAACGGAGAGCTAATCCATTTTGAGCCGATGGAAAAATTATCCCGGTTTGTTGACCTGAAAGAACTGGAACATGTGAAATTCAGCCGGCTGGAAAACACGATATATATCAGGGAACAGAGGGTAATTATTCCCCACATGGATATCCATTCCAATGCATTCAACATTTCAGCTACGGGAGAACACGGGCTGGACAAATATTTTCAGTACCGGTTAAGAATTCTTTTGTCGGAAATCCTTGCCCGGAAAGCCCGCCGGCCGGAACCACAGGAAACGGAGTTCGGCTGGGTGGAGGAAGACGGATTGAATCAAACCAGCCTGTATCTGCAAATTGAGGGTACTCCCGACGATTACAGGGTTTCCTACGACAGGGCGGCTGTGCGGGATGTGATCAGGCAAAGCATACGAGAACAGGGCAGGGAAGTGCGGGAAATCCTGCGGGATGAATTCGGCTGGTTCAGGGATGATACGTTGACCCCAGGGGATACCGTCAGCAAAACATTCCGTATCCGGTGGGAGGAAGAAACCGGTAGCGAAACGGAAACAGAGGCGGATTCCCTGAAGGGAACGGGAGCCTCTTCAAAACCCGCTTTCCGGATCATCTGGGAGGAAGAGGAAGATACCCTGGACACGAAACGGAAAACCAATGAACCCCATTCATGGTAAATATCTACCATAAAAAGACACGCTGGAAACTCCTTCTTTTCCTGGGAGCGGTTGTTATCGGCCTGTCATCCCTGTTTTACACGCAGAAGCTGGTAGAAGAATTGTCGGCTGAGGAAAGGGAAAAGGTGGAACTCTGGGCCGAGGCTACCCGGAAGCTGATCGAAATGGATGTGGATGATACCGAATTTGACCTGCTTCTCAGGGTGATAGAAACCAACAATACCGTGCCCCTTATCCTGACTAACAAGACGGGAGATACCCTGTCCACCAGGAATCTCGACCCGAAACGGCTAAAAAACCGGGCCTACCTTGACCGGCAGCTCCGGATCATGCGGGAGACCCATGATCCCATTGTCATCACACTGGATGAGAACGAAAACCTGTACCTTCATTACAAAGATTCCATATTACTGACAAAATTGTTTTATTTTCCCTATATCCAGCTGGGCGTGATTATGCTGTTTATTCTGGTTTCCTATTTTGCTTTCAGTGCTTCCAGGAAAGCAGAACAGAACCAGGTTTGGGTGGGATTATCGAGAGAAACGGCCCATCAGCTGGGAACTCCCATCTCCTCCCTTATGGCCTGGCTGGAGCTGATCAAAATGAACCGGAGCAACGAGGATACCCTGAAGGAACTGGGGAAAGATGTTAAACGGCTGGAAAAAATTGCCGACAGGTTTTCAAAAATCGGTTCCAGACCCGTTCTTACCCTCGTACCGATCCATGAGGCGGTTCAGCAATCTGTGGCTTATATCCGTACCCGTTCTTCGGCTCAGGTTAATATCAGCATGGAAAACCGGCTTTCGGAGACCTGCCTCGTGAACCTCAATACAGAACTTTTTGAATGGGTTATTGAAAATTTGTGTAAAAACGCCATCGATGCTATGGGAGGCAACGGCTCCATCCGGATAGTTCTGTCTGACAATCCGGGCAAGGTTTTTGTCGATATCCGTGATGAGGGGAAGGGCATTCCCAAAAAATTGCATAAAACGGTTTTTAAGCCGGGATATACCTCAAAACCGAGAGGGTGGGGTCTGGGGCTTTCCCTGGCCAGGAGAATTGTGGAAAATTATCACCGTGGAAAAATTTTCGTGCTTCAGTCGGAGCCAGAGAAGGGAACCACTTTCCGTATCGTACTGAATAAAGAAAAAAACAGATGAGGGAACCCCTGCGCACCATGAACAGAAAGGATTTTGAACTGCTTGCCCCGGCCGGTTCGCGCGAATCGCTGAGGGCCGCCATACAGGCAGGGGCGGATGCCGTCTATTTTGGCGTGGAAAAGCTGAATATGCGGGCCAGGTCGTCTCAGCAATTTCGGTTGGATGAATTGGAGGCCGTGGTTGGTTTGTGCCATGAACACAGGGTGCGGGCCTATCTTACACTGAATGTGATTGTGTATGATCACGAGCTTGATGAAGTGCGTCGGATCATCGACAGGGCCAGAGATGCCGGTATCGACGCCATCATTGCCACCGATATGGCTGTGATAGCCTATGCCCGCTCAGCCGGCCTGGAAGTTCACCTTTCCACCCAGGTCAATATCAGCAATATCGAAACGGTCATTTTTTTTTCCGGCCTGGCCGATGTGATGGTTCTGGCCCGTGAACTGAGTCTGGAACAGGTTAAGAATCTGCACCGGCTGATGGAAGAACAAAATATCCTGGGCCCTTCCGGGAAGCCTGTCCGGCTGGAAATATTTGTCCACGGGGCTTTGTGTATGGCCGTTTCAGGGAAATGTTATCTCAGCCTGCATGAGATGGATTCATCAGCCAACCGGGGAAAATGCCTGCAAACCTGCCGGAAGCCCTATACGGTGATCAATCGCGAGACAGGGTATGAACTGGATGTTGATCATGAATACATTATGTCTCCCAAAGACTTGATGACTATACACTTTCTGAACAAGATTCTGGATGCGGGGGTTCGCGTACTGAAAATCGAGGGACGGGCCAGAGGCCCTGAATATGTCAAAACCGTAACGGCCTGTTATAATGAAGCCCTTGATGCTTATTGCCAGGGAGATTATTCGGAAGAAAAAATACGGCTCTGGAAAGAACGCTTGGCTACGGTATTCAACCGGGGATTCTGGGATGGGTATTACCTGGGACAGAAGTTGGGGGAATGGTCGGGGCGTTACGGTTCAAGGGCTACCATGCGGAAGATCCGGGTGGGGAAAGTAAGCAATTATTATACAAAACTGCGGGTGGTGGAGGTCAGACTGGAAAGCGGCGCTTTGAGGAACAACGAAAAGGTTCTTTTTATTGGGCACACAACGGGTGTGGTCGAAACCTTCGTGAAAGGGCTACGTGTAGATGATATGGCGGTGGAGGAAGCTTCGAAAGGAATGATCTGCACTTTCCGGGTAGATGAACCGCTGCGCCGTTCCGACCAGGTATACCGATGGGTAGAAGCACGGTTTGTCATGCAGCAGTAACAGAGAATACGGAAGGTGATCAGATTTCCGCCCGGTGGATAAATTGCAGGTATTTTCCCCTCAGTTGAATGGCTCGTTCTGGGGTCTGATCACGGGCCCAGATACGGATGAGCTCAACCGGGCCTTCGTATCGGTACATCATTCCCAGTGCCGCATCAAAATTGCTGTTATCCACATTGTTCTTTACGTCGCGGGTGATGGCCTCAAATGATTTCCAGCGGAGAAGGACAGGAATTTCGAGGTAGAACTGTTCCGCCTCCTGAAGATCCCTGAAAACGCCGGGGGCCGTTTCTTCAACCAGAAAATAACGGTGAACTTTAATTCTGGCTGAACCCTCCAGCCTTTTGAATTTTATGAAACGGATCCCTGCATCTTTGTACAGGCCCTGCAATTCGGTGATCATTTCAAAGCTTTCCAGGAATTTGATGCGGATGGCATGGTAGCGTTTGTTCCTGATTTCAATTTCAGCCGGTGTGCCGCTGAAACGATAGGGAAAGCTTTTATGTATCTGCCTGGATAATCTGGCAATTTCTTCAAAATCATATCCGTTTTTTACCATCAGGTAGATATTTCTTGGCTTGAGTGAGGTGGGAACATGTTTCCCGTGGTAGCCGGGAAAAGGCTCCAGGCTTTCCATTACCAGGGTGTTTCCCATTACGTAGTACTGCACCGGAGAAAGGTCCTCGACCTTGAGAATATAACCGATGCTTTCTATCCGGGTGGCAGGGCTATTCATCACAGGGTTCTGTTTCGTAATGAAAAATTACAAAAAAAAAGATGAAATATCAATCTTTCGATTTCTCACACAGGCAGATGCAGTTTCTCTTTCTGTTTTAGCAGATAGATGACATGAAGAGCGGTTTTCCGGGGATCACCATGGTTGGAATGTACGGTAAACAGAGTGTCCGGATCGCGTCTGCTCAGACCGTACTGGTAGGCCTTATCGTAATATTGCAGGGCAATATCAGCTACCGTATGGAAATCTTTTTGCTCCAGGGCCCTCATTGCCCGTTGCCATCGTTCGCCTCCCAGTTTTTTACGGATTCGGGTTAGGCTGTCTTTTAAAAGTTCCGGATCGAATCCGGCATATTCCTCTACCAGGTGTTCTATTCTGACGGAACGAGGAACATCCAGCACAATGACCGGGGCTTTTTTCATCTGACGGAACCATTCATCGGGAATTTGCACCGAGCCGATGGATTTGCTTTCGTCTTCCACCAGTATCACACGGGCAGGATCCAATGTTCTGAATACCTGAAATAGGTCATTTTCGAACTGCTCGGTGGCGGGTTGTGCAGGTTGCCCCAGGGCTCCGAATGCAGATCCCCTGTGGCATGCCAGATTTTCCAGGTCAATAGCCTGGATCCCTTCCTTTTTGAGTTCATTCAGCACTCTGGTTTTTCCGGAACCGGTCATTCCGCCAATAACAATAAGGGGAACAGGTGTTTGCAAAGATGCTTTGAGGTAACGGCGATACGACCGGTATCCGCCTTCCAGCGTAGCCACCGGTATTCCTGCCGTACGGAACAGCCAGGCCATGGAAGCGCTACGCATGCCTCCTCTCCAGCAATACATCAGTAATCCCCTGTCACCTGCTACTTCCCAGGCTTTCCTTACATATTCGGCCATATGGGGCCCGGCAATTTCGAAACCCTTCATCATAGCGGCTTTTCTTGATACCTGCTTGTAGGCAGTGCCCACCGCTGACCGTTCTTCATCGTTGAAAAGGGGAATATTAAACGCTCCGGGGAAATGTCCGCGGGTAAATTCTGCGGGTGAACGGACGTCCACCACGGGCAGGTTGCCTGACAGAGCAAGAAAACCTTTGATGTCCAGGATCGGTTTCATTAGTTCCACTCCTTGAAAAGATACCCTGTACTGATCAGGCAAATTACCATACTCAGTCATTCGGTGCTTCGGAAAAATAACGAATCAGCACCCTTTTGATTTCATCTACCTTGATGGGTTTTGAAATGAAATCATTCATGCTGGTGTGATTTGACTTTACCCTGCTTTCCTGGTTGGTATCAGCGGTAACAGCAATGATGGGCATCTCCTTTCCGTGTTTTCTCAATTCGTCAGCTGCTTCAAAACCATCCATTTCGGGCATCATCACATCCATGAAGATAATGTCATAGGTTCTGGCGGCCGTTTTTTCAATGACCTCCTTTCCGTCAGCAGCCGTATCGATTTCATAGCCCAGGTTCTTGAAAATGGCCTGGGCTACTTTCTGGTTAATAAAATTGTCATCGGCCACCAGGATAGATATGTCCTTTTTAATTTTCATAAGGGGTGGAGTTTTTCCTTCTTCAGATTCGATATAGGGGAAGTTATCCTGAATGATATCGAATAATTCGGATGATTCAAAAGGTTCAATGATATAATAATCCACACCAAGTCTTCGAGCTCGTATCTGATTGTTCCGTTCGTTATGTGAACTGATCAGTATGATTAAAAATTCAGTGGTTAATCCTTCCTCCTTAAACCGTTTCAGAACCCTGAATCCGTCAAAGGTCCGGGTATGTTTAATAATGATAGCCTTGTATTTTTCAAGTTTCTGAACCGCATTGTTCTTGATCAGATCAATGGTGTTATCCTGGTAAAAATTCAGATAGGTTGAAACCCCGAAATTGTGCAGGGTTTTTAAAAGATAATTATCATTCGTGTTTTTCTCAAGAATAATCAGGGTCTTGATATGGTGGTATTTTTTAACATTTTTACATTCGATGTTTTTTTTCAGTTTTTCATTGGAAAATACCGTTACGGTAAAGACGAATCTTGTGCCGGGAAGGTTAGAACTGTTTGACGGCGAAGAAGGACTTTCAACTCGGATCCGGCCGTTCATCATTTCCACCAGCTGTTTGGAGATGGTGGTTCCCAGCCCCATACCTCCGTATTTTCTGGAGGCCGAGTTATCTCCCTGCCTGAACGATCCGAATACCTCTTCCAGTTTTTCCTGAGGAATCCCGATCCCTGTGTCTTCCACCACGAAGCGCAAAACAATGACCCTGTCCCTGTCCTCTGTTTTTGTGATATTTACCTGGATAGATCCCGAAGGAGTAAATTTGACGGCATTGTCCAGCAGGTTTGACAATACCTGTCGTATTCTGAAAGGATCACCTATCAGCTCATCGGGAACTGCGGGATCAATATCGATTTTCAGGTCGATGTTCTTTTCTTCGGCTCTGCCATGAAAGAGTTGGTAAACAATATCCATTTCTTTTCTCAGGAAGAAGGGGATTTCTTCCAGCATCATTTTGCCGGCTTCAATTTTCGAGAAATCGAGAATGTCGGCAATGACCGACAAAAGCAATTCGGCCGATTTCTTGATTGAGTGAACTGTCTCAGCCTGTTCTCGGGATAATTT
This sequence comes from Bacteroidota bacterium, assembly GCA_011042635.1. Taxonomy (GTDB): domain Bacteria; phylum Bacteroidota; class Bacteroidia; order Bacteroidales; family VadinHA17; genus HyVt-105. The sequence continues at coordinate 21,184 of DQWH01000099.1, forward strand.
GTTCCGTTTCAGGGCTTCGGTCATTCCCATGATACCATGCAAGGGGGTGCGTATTTCATGGCTCATCTTGGCCAGAAAATCTGATTTGGCCTGGTTGGCCGCCGCTTCCTGTTTTCTGGCCCGCTCAATGGGAGTAATATCCATCAGGGCTTCCAGGAATATATCTTCTCCCTTCAGATGCAGGGGGATCTCTTTCCGGTAAAGCACCACTTCTTCCTCGTCCTTTTTGTAATGCAGTACGTGTTCCTGGGCAAAGGGCGAGTAATTATCCTTTTCCTGGGTTTCCTCGGATGAAAGGAATGTTTCGGGGAATAATGCGCCGGTCATTTGTTCCGGACTCGTTTTGAAAAGACGGCCTGCTGTTCTGTTCGTGTTTCTGATCCGTTTATCGGGTCCCAGGATCAGAATTCCGATGGGAAGTGATTCCACCATATTCTTAAGCGCATTTTCCGATTCCCTGAGTTTCTTTTCTTCTCTGTTTTTCTGCTTGATTACGGAAAGAAAAATGAAAATGATCAGACCAACCAGGAACAACGTGATTCCGGCAATCAACAGGGCGTTGATTATAATGGCCTCCTTGATATAATCGGTTTGAAGGGAGAATACCACACCGTATTCCTGTTTCATAATGCGCGTGGGCAGATACACCGAAATCACTTCCTCCTGAAAGGCTTTCCCCCGGAATTCTCCTCTTACTTCGTGCTGCAGGTCTCCCATAAAACCATCGGAAAGGTCGCCGGTAATTTTAAATAATTCCGGAACCTCAAATGTTTCGTCGGTGAGATTGTTCAGAATAATGTTCCCTTTGCTGTCAATCAGCCATTGCCACTGAATATCCTCCACATGATATTTGCTGAATATATCATAGATGAACGTTTCTATGTTCAGGGTAACTTCAATGTTCCCCACTACCTGGTTGTCTTTTATGATGGGTAGATAATAGAGAAAAAAACTTATGTCGGGAACGATTTCATCCCGGTTGCGGAGTTCTTTCTGTGTGTTCGTGGTGAAAAAATCAATTTTCAGCTCGCGCTGGGAATTGGGTGCATAGAAACGCCTGGCAGCGGATACCCCTGTCTCCATATCTTTGTACAGGTTGGCAACATTCTGCCGGTTGTCATATACAAGAATGTTGTTAACCAGGGTTGAGTAGTTGGCAAATAAAAGCTCAAGTTTCTGAATACCCGATTCACGAATGGCAGGGTCTGAAAAAAAACGGGGAAAATCTTCTGAAAATAAGATATAATTCAGTTCATTTTCAAAATCATCTGCCCGTTTTTCAATTTCATAGCTGCATATCTGTGTTTGATTAATCAGGAAATTCTTCTGAAAATCAGTTTGTTGTCGGTATATGTCAAAGTAATAGTAGAGATTAACCACCAGAATGGTGATAATTACCAGGGAAATAGATATGTATATTTTACGCATACCAGCCTGTGGTATTGAGAATGAGCGGTATAAAATATCTTATCTAAAAATATGGTTTATATAACAATGTTAAAAGTCTTGAAAATAAATATTATGAATGCTTTAATTATTCTGACATTTTTATACAGACATTAAATATAACATTCATGACGATACATTCTTCTGCGAAGAAGGAAAAATCTTTCATTCAGGACCTGTACTTTTCCCCTTCGTTTTCTTCCATCATGTTGATATAAGATACGTACCGGGAGTAGGCTATGGTGCCTTTTGTTACCGCTTCCTTTACAGCACAGCCCGGTTCATCCATGTGCAGGCAGTTGTGATAACGGCACCTGTCGGAAAAACGGAAAATCTCCCTGAAAAAATGAAAAATTTCTTCCTTGTCCATGTCTACCATACCAAACCCTTTAATGCCCGGCGTATCGATAACATAACCTCCGTTTTTCATGGCAAACATTTCAGGGAATGTGGTGGTGTGTTTTCCACTCTGATGGTAATTTGAAATTTCCCCTGTTTTCAGGTTCAGATCGGTGTCAATGAGGTTCAAGAGGGTGGTTTTTCCCACCCCCGAATGACCGGCAATCAGAGTAAACCGGTTTTGCAGTAATTCCTGAAGCTCATCCAGGCCTTCCTTCCGGGGAGCACTCGAGGTAAAGCAGTGGTAATCCAATGATCGGTAGAGGGTAAGCCAGTATTCCAGCTCTTTCATTTCCTCCTGATCGTACAGATCGGTCTTGTTGAAAAGCAAATGGACCGGGATTCTGTAGGCTTCGGCAGATGCCAGGAAACGGTCGATGAATACGGTTGTGGTCACCGGCAGCTTCAGGGTAATGATCAGGATCGCCTGGTCGATGTTGGCTGCCAGAATCTGAGCCTTGCGCGACAGGTTGGGTGATTTTCTGATGATGTAATTTTTTCTCTCATAAATGTGGGTGATCAGTCCGGATGGTTCATTTTCAACGGGAATCACTTCCACATGGTCTCCCACCGCCACAGGATTGGTGATCTCCATGCCCGAGGTGCGGAATTTTCCCCGGATCCTGCAGGGAATAATCCGGTCATCTCCCAGTTTCACCCGGTACCAGCTGCCGGTCGATTTGATAACCAAGCCTTTCATCTAATTACATTTCTGCAAAATTACGACTTATTCCCAATTAATTCGCGAACCGGCCGCTGACGGATCGTGTGAAATCATTATCTTCAGCACAAAATGTTTTCAAATCATGGATGTGGAGATATATTCATATAACCTGAACGGGATGCGGTCAGCCATCAGGAAAGGTTTTATCGAATGGCTGAGAGAAACGCAGCCCGATATCCTGTGCGTACAGGAACTTAAGGCTTCGCCCGACCAGATGGACACGAAACCCATGGAGGAGATGGGGTACAATCTGTACTGGCATCCGGCTGAGAAAAAGGGGTACAGCGGTGTGGCCGTTTTTTCCAGAATACCGGCTACCCGGGTGGTTACCGGAATGGGAGAACCGGAATTCGACAGGGAGGGAAGAGTCCTCCGAATGGATCTGGATTCGCTCACGCTGGTGTCTGTTTATATCCCTTCGGGAACCACGGGTGATATCCGTCAGCAGATCAAAATGAAATTTCTGGAATCGTTCCTGCATTTTCTGAAGGACCTGAAGCAGGAACGTCCCCGGTTGATTGTCTCCGGGGATTTCAATATATGTCATAAACCTATTGATATCAATCATCCGGAGAGACACCAGAAATCTTCGGGGTTTTTACCCGAAGAGCGGGAATGGATGGACAGGCTGGTTGAAAGCGGTTTTATTGACAGTTTCAGGATGTTTCATGATGAGCCGGAACAATACACCTGGTGGAGTTTCCGGGCCAATTCAAGGGAAAAGAACCTCGGCTGGAGGATAGATTATCATATGATTACCGAACCGCTGCGGAATGCTGTGAAAGAATCTGCCATTCATCCCGAGGTAGTTCATTCCGACCATTGTCCTGTCAGTATCCGGCTGAAGACAGACTGATGCAGCCATGCGGAAAATTTTTTTATGAATAGGTTGCTGATGTTAAAAATAATGATGCAGGATGAAGGTACTTCTTTACAGAAGTATGTAATAATGTAACTCCGTATTATGTTGGGTGCTGATATTTGAAAAAGGTTTTTTTCTTAGTTTTACCTACTGTTACATCATTCTTTAACTAACCGGGGCCGCAAGCAGCACATTCATGATGACCAGACGGCAAATCCTGCGAATGAGATCCCTTTTCATTTTCCTGACCCTGATGCTGGTTATGGCCGGAGAATGTTTTTCCGCAACGCATCAGTTTTACGGTGAGGGTATGGTGATAACTGAAGCTGTCACAGGAGGGGAAGAAGCTACGGTTTCAAACGGATCACCTGTCGGGGGGAACGGCCATGGGGCTGACATGTCCCCCCTCTTATTTGTGATTCTGGCCCTGATTATCGGTGCAGCCATCCGCCATTTGTTCAGGAAAAGTCCCCTGCCGTATACGGTTCTGTTGCTAATTGTCGGATTGGGGCTGGGGGTGGCGACCCGACTGGGGTGGTTTTCCGTATGGCACCTGTTCCGGGAAGAGATACAGGTGGGTTTTCTTGGGTCAGCTGTCAGCTGGGCAGGACATATCGATCCACATCTGATCCTGTATGTTTTTCTTCCCACCCTGATTTTTGAGGCGGCTTTTGCCATGGATGTGCACACTTTCAGGAAATCGTTTCTGAATGCTTCCATACTGGCCATTCCGGGAATCATTATGGCCATGTTCCTTTCCGGCGCCCTGGTGATGTGGATAAATACCTCCGGGGCAGGTCTGGCTAACTGGAACTGGGCCATCGCGTTGATGTTCGGGGCGGTGATCAGTGCCACCGATCCGGTAGCCGTGGTTTCCCTGCTGAAGGAACTGGGGGCCAGCAAAAAGCTGGGAACCTTAATTGAGGGGGAATCGCTGCTCAACGACGGAACCGCTATCGTATTGTTCATGGTATATTTTAGCGGGATCACCGGAACAGCCGAACCGGATTCCCCGGTGATTGAATTTTTCCGGGTTGCCCTGGGCGGCATTCTGGTTGGAATGGTGGTGGGGTGGCTGTCGGTCGGCTGGGTAAGGCGGGTATTCAACGATGCCCTTGTCGAGATCAGTGTGATCATTGCGGCGGCTTATATCACTTTTTATATCTGTGAACATTTCTTTCATGTTTCGGGAGTGTTGGGTCTGGTGGCTTTTGGTCTGGCTATGGCCAGTGTGGGAAGAACACGGATCAGCCCGGAAGTGGAACATTTCCTGCACGAATTCTGGGAACTGGCGGCATTCATTGCCAATACTCTTATTTTTCTTATTGTGGGGGTGGTGATTGCCCAGCAGGTGAAAATTACCTGGGATAATCTTCTCATCCTCGCCCTGATATATGCCGGAGTTCATTTGATCCGTTCCCTGATGATCCTTGTTTTTTATCCCCTGATGAAGCGTCTGGGATATGGTCTTTCCGTCAAGGATGCCGCGGTATTGTGGTGGGGAGCCCTGCGCGGTGCCATTGCCCTTTCCCTGGCACTGATTGTGGCCGCTGAAACCGGAATAGCCCAGGAAATAAGGGATCAGTTCCTGTTTCTGACGGCAGGGATAGTAACCCTTACATTGCTGATCAATGCCACTACTATTAAATGGGTGGTTGAAAAACTGGGATTGACCCGGGTTTCGCCGGCCATTGCCCTGATGCGGAAAAATGCCAGGCAATACAAGTATCAAAGTGTGGTGAATTATATCGAAAAGATTAAGGAAGACAGGTTTCTCCATAAAGCTAACTGGAAGAAAGTGAGGGAATTCCTTCCCGATAAGGAAGCCGGTATATCGCATGAAGAAGCCCGGATAGAAACCATTGCCGAAATACGGCGGCGGGTGCTGGAAAAGGAAAAAAGCAGTTACTGGCATCAGTTCAAAGACGGGATGCTCGGCCCGACAGCCGTCAGGAGGCTTTCCGATACCATTGATGAAATCCTGGATGCGGGCGGGTTGATACCACTGTCTGCAAGAAAAGACCTGGAAGAATCGTGGAAAACTCCCAGATGGCTGGTGAGGTTGCAATCAGTTCCGCTGATCGGTATTCTTTCCAGGAGAAGTTTTTTTGAAAAACTGGCCCGGAGTTATGAAAGTGCCAGGGGGTTTGTCGAGGCCCAGGAAGAAGCCCTGAAACTGGTAGAAAGTATGGGAAGAGCCCTGGCGGCTGAAGAAAGACCCACCCGGGAAGAAGAAGTCAATCTGGCCGTTATCGAAGAAGAGATAAATGAAAATAAGATTCATGGGCTGACCTTCCTGAGGAATCTGAGGAAGAATTTTCCGGAAATCTATTCGGCCATTTCCACCCGGCAGGCCATTCGTTCCATGCTGAACTATGAAAGGAGAGCCGTGGAAAGGCTCCAGAAAAACGGCAGGATTTCTATCGAAGAAGCCGAAAAAATGAGTTCCGGAATTGAAGAACGGATGAAAAAACTGATGTATTCTTCCCCGCTGGTTGAATTACCCGAAGCTCAGGAGCTGTTGAGGGATGTGCCCTGGTTGCAGGGACTGGAACCTGAGGTGGTGAACCGGCTTCTGGCCATGTTCCAGACCAGAGTGTTCTCGGTAGGAGAAAAAATCATCCGGGAATCCAGCCAGGGTGACGGGTTGTTTTTCATTGCCAGGGGGACCGTGAAGGTTACGGTTAAAAAAAGGGTCATTGATGTTCTTGGCTATGGTACGTTTATCGGTGAAATGGCTGGATTGACCGGGTTGCCGCGCACGGCTGAAGTGGTGGCGGAATCTCCGGTAACTGCCCTGTGGATTTCCTCTGCCCATATGAATCAACTCATGAGCCGGTCGGGCAGGCTACAGAACCGGTTGTGGAGGATAGCAGGGGCCAGGCTTGCTGAAAACCTTCTCAGGGAAACGCCTCCCTATAACCAGTGGAAACAATCGAATCTCCGTCATCTGATTGCCAGGGGTAGTGTGGAAATTTTAAACTCCGATGTGCTGAATAATGCCCGTGACAAGATTATTATCCTTCTGCACGGCAGGATAGAATTGAAAGACAGTGGTAAGATCATAGATACTCCTTCCGTGCTGGAATGGACGGATATGAACTGGAGTCAGGGCACAAGGGTATTTATCTGCTGACCGAGCTTTTCCATGCTATCCTGCTTCCCGTACCTGTTGGTATGCATACCGAAAAACAGGATATTTTATTTTCAAATATATTTTCTACTTTTGCACGACATAAAAATTTGACCTCCTTTGCATTATTTGAATCGATATATTATTTCTTTTTCCGGGCTGAAGGAAGGACGGCACGAATTTGATTTTTGTGCTGACGACCGGTTTTTCGGGAACTTCGAAGGTTCCGAAATTAAGCGGGCGCATCTGAATGTTACGGTGACCCTGAACAGGAAACCAAATTTCCTGGAACTCTTTTTTCATTTGAAAGGTACCGTACAAATACCTTGTGACCGGTGCCTGGACGATATAGAATGGCCGATGGACCATACCCGTGAAATCCTGGTGAAATTTTCCGATCAGGAGGTTGAGGAAGAAGAATCTATAGTTTTTCTTCTGCGCGGGGAAACGGAAATAAATGTGGCACAGCACATTTATGAGTTTGCCCATCTGGCTCTTCCGTTAAAACGTGTTCACCAGAACGACGAAAACGGGAAAAGCTTATGTAATCATGACATGCTTCGTAAACTTGCATCTCTTACTCCTTCTTCAGAGAACCATCCCACAGAAAATCAGTGGGCTGGACTGAAGGAGTGGATGAAGAAAAATTATTCATAACCGGAAAATATTCAGTATTATGGCACATCCGAAACGTAAAACTTCAAAACAGCGGAAACACAAAAGAAGAACGCACTACAAAGCCAGCGCACCTGCCATTACTACCTGTCAGAACTGCGGTGCCAGCGTGCAGCATCATCGTGTGTGTCCGGAATGCGGATTCTATAAAGGGAAACCCGCCATTGAAAAAGAAGTGGCAGTATAATAGAATTTATTCTCCGGGTCAACCACCCTGCCGATGAAAATTGGAATAGACATTATGGGAGGAGATTATGCTCCCGGAGCCACGCTTTCGGGCACTATGCTGGTTTTGTCGGAGATGCCCGCGCATATCGATTTTGTATTGATCGGTGATCGCTCCCTTATTGAGGATTATCTGACGGAGAACCGGGTTTCCCGCGACAGGATACATATCGTACATGCCTCTGAAGTGGTAGAAATGGGCGACCATCCGGCGAAGGCATTGAACCAGAAGCCCGATTCGAGTATGGCCGTGGGATTACGTATGTTGCGGAAGGGCGAAATAGACGGATTTTGCAGTGCCGGCAATACCGGTGCCGTTCTGGTAGGTGCCAGCCTCGCCATCAAGTCCATCCCGGGCCTGATCAGACCGGCTATCGGGACCATACTTCCTTCCCTGGACGGACCGGGGAATGTTATCCTTGACATAGGTATCAATCCCGATTGCCGCCCAGACGTTTTGTATCAGTACGGAATTATAGGTTCTCTTTATGCAAAATATGTGACCGGCATTGAAAACCCCAGGGTTGGGCTTTTGAATATTGGTTCCGAAGAAACCAAAGGGAATCTGGTTTCCCGTTCTGCTTATGAATTGATGAACGGAAGCACGGATTTTCTTTTTGTGGGAAACGTGGAAGGAAACGACTTGTTTTCCAATAGAAAAATGGATGTGGTAGTCTGCGAGGGATTTGTCGGGAACATTGTGCTCAAAGAGGCTGAAACCCTGTACACTATTGTCCGTAGGCGAAACATTCAGGATCCGTTTCTGGAAAAATTCAATTATGAAAATTATGGCGGCACCCCGATCCTGGGGATCAATGCCCCGGTGGTAATCGGTCATGGTATGTCGAATCCTGTTGCCATTAAAAATATGCTTAAACATACCATGGAAGTGGTGGAAGCCGGTTTGTGTGAAAAGATCAAAGAAGCGTTTAACAATGGGTAAAATCAAAGCTGCAATCACAGGCGTACAGGGCTGGGTACCCGATTATCGCCTGACCAATGATGAACTCAGCCGAATGGTGGATACTTCCGATGAGTGGATCATGCAACGTGTCGGGATCAGCGAAAGAAGGATCCTGAAAAAAAAGGGGAAGGCCACATCGGATATGGCTGCTGCTGCCGTGAAAGGTTTGCTGAAAAAAACAGGCACCCCGGCAGAAGATATTGAGCTATTGATCGTGGCAACCATTAGCCCAGACATGTTTTTCCCCAGTACCTCCAACCTGGTATGCCACAAAGCCGGTTTGAAAAACGCTTGGGGTTACGACCTGGCTGCCGCCTGTTCGGGTTTTTTGTTTGCACTGGAAACCGGCCGGAACTTTATTGAAACGGGACGGTATAATAAAGTAATTGTTGTGGGAGCCGATAAAATGTCATCCATCACCGATTATACAGACCGGACCACCTGTCCCCTTTTCGGGGATGCGGCCGCTGCGGTGTTGCTTGAACCTGTCGGAGAGGATGTCGGCATAATGGATTCTATGCTCCACGTTGACGGAAGCGGATACAAATATCTGTATCAGGCTGCCGGTGGTTCCCTGAATCCGGCTACCCATGAAACCGTGGATGCCAAAATGCATTACATTTACCAGGAAGGGCAGCAGGTTTTTAAATTTGCCGTATCGAAGATGGCCGATGTTTCCGTTGAGATGATGAAAAAACACGGGATCCAACCCGATGAACTGGCCTGGCTTGTACCCCATCAGGCCAATATGCGGATAATTGAAGCCACGGCCAGAAGAATGGGAATCCGCCGGGAACAGGTCATGATTAATATCCAGAAATACGGAAACACCACCGCTGCAACCATACCCCTGTGCCTCTGGGAATGGGAGGATCAACTGAAAAAGGGAGACAAAATCATCCTGGCCGCTTTCGGAGGAGGGTTCACCTGGGGATCGATATACGTGAAATGGGCTTATGATCCGGAATAGGAGAATGCCACGAACCCTTTTCCCTGAACGGTGAACGGTTCGATCACTTTATTTACTGTTTGAACACAATAAAGTGAAGATAATCCGGTTTCAAAAGCATATTGGGAGGTAATCGGGCATTTTTTTATATTTGCTGGCAGATTTTTATGCAAGCTGTTTTAAATAAACCGGACGAAAACTGAAGGGCTATGGCAAAAAACAACAACGAGGTGGAAACCAAAACCATCAACCTCATCGGAGCAGGAACGGAAATTACCGGCGATATCAGTTCAAGCGGGGATATTCGGATTGACGGAACCCTGGTTGGGAATCTGACCACCAAAGGGAAAGTAGTGGTAGGTGAAACAGGCCGAGTAAAGGGCGAGGTGAATTGCAAAAACTCGGATGTTTCCGGTGAAATCGAAGGGAAAATAGTGGTTTCCGAACTTCTGAGTCTGAAGATCAGTGCCAGGGTGAACGGCGATATCCAGACGAGTAAACTGGCTATTGAACCGGGATCCAAGTTTACAGGAAATTGTAATATGATGGATTCCGAATCCACCAAATATGGAACCAAATCAGAGCCGGCCGGAAAATTCGCCGGAAAACCGGCAGAAGCAGAAAAAAGCGCTTGATACGTTTGCCAGGTATTCTTCCCTGGCTTTTCAGATGATATTTATCATTTTACTGGGTGTATTCGGGGGAATGCAACTGGATAAATGGCTACAGTGTGAATTCCCCGTTTTCACTTTCATATTGACTATCCTGGCCGTAGCTTTTTCCATTTATTATGCCATCCGTGATCTGATCAGGTTCAAATAACCGCTATGCCTTTTTCGCTGAAATCCTATCTGATGTATTTGCTGGGCATGACCTTTTTTGTGCTTGCAGCCGGATTACTGCTCACGGAAAAAATATTTCCTGTCATCCATCTTCCGGAACTGATCCCGATGGTTTTTTTCTTTGCCCTGGCAACTCTCCTTTTTCATCTGTATCTGTTACGGGTCATACGCCACAACCTGCAGCGGTTTACCCTTCGTTTTATGGTGGCTACCGGTGTGAAAATGCTGTTTTACATGATCATGGCCGGCCTGTACCTTCTGTTGGAGCCTCATCGGGCCATTCCTTTCCTGATTGCTTTTTTCCTCCTGTATCTGCTTTTCACCGTTTTTGAAATAAGCATCCTGGTACGTTCTATGCGGAATAATAAAGGGAAATAATTGCTGTTTGCTGTTATATTGCAAGGGTTTTTTTATTTTTGTTCGTTGCAATATCTTCAGAATGATCAAACGCAGGGTAGTTCCGTGGATAGGGTTTCTGGCAATCTTTCTGCTGTTGCCGCTGGAAGGGTTGGCTCTTTCTGAAAATGAAACCCACGAATTGCCTGAAGAAGAAGATTTTCAACCCGGAGAATTTATCATGAAACATATAGGAGATGCTTATGAATGGCATATCCTTACCTATAAAGATTTTCACCTCTCCGTTCCCCTTCCTGTTGTACTTTACAGCAAATATTCGGGCTTCCATGTGTTTATGTCCTCCCGCTTTAACCACGGCCACGATTCCTATAAAGGCTTCCTGATTTCACATGAAGAACCCCATGAAGGGAAATTAGTGGAAGTACTCAATGACGGAACGGTTGTAAAACCCCTGGACCTGTCCATCACCAAAAATGTACTGGCTGTTTTTATCAGTGTGATTCTCTTGCTGTGGTTGTTCATTGCCGTGGCCAGGAAATATGAAAGAACCCGGGGAAAGGCTCCGGCCGGATTTCAGAATATGATCGAGACGGTGATCCTGTTTATTCGTGACGATGTTGCCCGTCCGTCGATTGGCGAACGACATTACGAAAGGTTCATGCCTTATCTGCTGACTCTGTTCTTCTTCATTCTGGCCAATAACCTGATGGGGCTGATTCCCATTTTCCCTTTCGGGGCCAATGTGACCGGCAATATTGCCGTGACAGGTATTCTGGCCTTTTTCACCCTGATGTTTACCATCTTCAGCGGGAACCGTTACTACTGGAAGGAAATATTCAATGCCCCCGGGGTTCCGTGGTGGCTGAAAATACCCATCCCCATGATGCCGGTGATCGAAATTCTGGGAATGCTGACCAAGCCACTGGTCCTGATGGTCCGTTTGTTTGCCAACATCACGGCAGGGCACATTATTGCCCTGGGATTCTTCTCTCTCATTTTTATTTTCGGTAATATGAACCCGTCGATGGGATGGGCTGTTTCACCGCTTACGGTTGTTTTTACCATTTTTATGGGAGCACTTGAAATACTGGTGGCCTTTATCCAGGCCTATGTGTTTACTCTGCTGTCTGCCCTGTATTTCGGGATGGCTACGGCAGAACATCATTGATCATGCATTGTTAACTAACCTTATAATACAAAACATTATGCTGTCATTTATACTTTTACAAGCCGCCGGAGCCGCCCTGGCAAAAATGGGTGCTGCTTTCGGTGCCGGTATCAGTGCTTTCGCCGCCGGACTCGGCATCGGCCGGATCGGTGCATCGGCTATGGAAGCGATTGCCCGCCAGCCGGAAGCGGCCGGAGACATCCGTTCCAGTATGATCGTGGTGGCTGCACTGATTGAAGGAGTGGCCTTTTTTGCCGTGGTAGTTTGCCTGCTGATCCTTTTCATCAAGTAAGCCGGGCAGTGTATGGATTGACCGTGCCATAAACCAGAAGGGCTGAGGGTGTGGTGCAATTCTTTATTTGAATCAGGAAAACAGAAATCATATGGAACTGATTAATCCGGGTACCGGCTTGGTTTTCTGGATGCTCGTCTCTTTCGGGATACTGCTGTTATTACTGGGCAAATTTGCCTGGAAGCCCATACTCCGGGCTTTGAAGGAAAGGGAGGATACCATTAATGAAGCCCTGGAAAATGCTGAAAGAACCAGAGAAGAAATGGCCCGCATCCGGGCCGATCAGGAAGAGATCATCCGCCATACGAAACTGGAACGGGAAGGCATCCTGAGGGAAGCCAGGGAAATCAAAAACCAGATCCTGATGGAAGCGCGGGACAAAGCAGGGGAAGAAGCTGAAAAGTTGATGAAAGAAGCCCGGCTTACTATTGAAAATCAAAAAAATAGGGTGCTGCAGGATATTGAGGAACAGATCACACGTCTTTCGGTTGAAATTGCCGAGAAAGTGTTGCGTCAAAATCTGGAAAACAAAGAAAAACAGAAAGAGCTGATCCGTTCGCTTATCAAAGATGTGAAGATGAATTAACGGATCCCTGCCTGGAATGAATGAAAGCAAAATATCGGTTAGGTATGCACGGGCATTGTTCGAACTGTGTGTGGAAAAAGATGTCCTGGATGAAGTATATCGGGATGTCAAACTGATCACCCGGGTACTGAGTGAGAACCCCGACCTGGTACAGGCGTTAGAAAGCAGGGTAATTCCCCTTTCCAGAAAGGAGAAAATCGTGACGGAGATATTCGGTGACAGAACGAATCAGGCGACCATGCAACTGATGCGCCTGATCATCAAAAACAACCGGGAATCTTATATTTCCATGATTATGCGGCAGTTTAAGGACCTGGTCAAAAAGGAAAGGGGTATTACCGAGGTCATGCTCACCACAGCACAACCTATCTCTCCTGATCTGATTGAAGAATTGAAACAGCTTATTGCGGGGAAAATCGCCGGTACATTCGAAATGAAAACACTCATTAAACCTGAGATCATCGGTGGTTTTGTTCTGCGTGTGGATGATCTGCAGCTCGACGCCAGCGTCCGCAAGGAACTTGACCGGATCAGGAAGTCCCTTATCTGGGGATTTGCCAGAATATAACGAATTGGGGAAACATATAGCAACTAACAATCCATGACTGAAATCAAACCCTCGGAAGTATCCAGAATCCTGAAAAAACAACTGGAAGGGGTCAGAACCCGGCTGGAACTGGAGGAAGTGGGAACCGTTCTTCAGGTGGGAGACGGGATCGCCCGTATCTATGGTCTGGCCAATGTACAGGCCAATGAGCTGGTCGAATTTGAAAACGGGATATACGGTATTGTTCTGAACCTGGAAGAAGATAATGTGGGAGCCGTTTTGCTGGGTCCTTCTGAAGAGATCAGGGAAGGAGATACCGTAAGAAGAACGGGCAGGATCGCTTCCATCCGGGTGGGAGAGGGTCTCCTGGGACGGGTAATCAATACCCTGGGAGAGCCCATCGACGGGAAGGGCTCTGTGAAGGGGGAAACGTTTGAAATGCCCATAGAAAGAAAGGCGCCCGGTGTTATTTTCAGGCAACCGGTGAAGCAGCCTGTACAAACAGGGATCAAGGCTATTGATGCCATGATCCCCATCGGAAGGGGGCAGCGGGAACTGATCATTGGCGACAGACAGACCGGGAAGACGGCCATTGCTATCGATACCATCATCAATCAGCGCGAACTTTACCGGAAAGGGACGCCCATCTACTGCATTTATGTAGCAATAGGCCAGAAAGGTTCTACCGTGGCCAATATTGCCAAAACCCTGGAGGAACACGGGGCACTGGAATATACGGTGATTGTATCTGCCAATGCTTCCGATCCCGCAGCTTCCCAGTTCTATGCCCCGTTTGCCGGTTGTGCTATTGGAGAATATTTCCGGGATACCGGACGTGACGCCCTGATTATTTATGACGACCTTTCCAAACAGGCGGTAGCCTACCGGGAAGTCTCCCTGCTGCTGCGCCGTCCCCCCGGAAGAGAAGCTTATCCCGGTGATATATTCTACTTGCATTCCCGCCTGCTCGAAAGGGCTGCCAAAATCATCGAATCGGACAAAATTGCCGCCCAGATGAATGATCTGCCTACATCCATTCAGAAGCTGGTCAAGGGCGGAGGATCACTTACCGCACTTCCCATTGTTGAAACTCAGGCCGGGGATGTATCGGCTTATATTCCCACCAATGTGATCTCTATTACCGACGGACAGATTTTTTTGGAATCGGCGCTGTTCAATGCCGGAGTGAGGCCTGCCATCAATGTGGGAATATCGGTTTCCCGCGTGGGAGGGAATGCCCAGATACCGGCCATGAAAAAAGTGGCCGGCACCCTGAAAATTGACCAGGCCCAGTACCGCGAACTGGAAGCTTTTGCCAAATTCGGATCCGATCTGGATGCGGCTACACTGGCCGTTCTTGATAAAGGAGCTAAAAATGTGGAACTACTGAAACAGCCCCAGTATTCGCCCTTACCGGTGGAACAGCAAATAGCCGTGATTTTCTGCGGCACCCACGGTCTGTTGAAATCGGTGCCCGTTGAACGGGTGAGAGAATTTGAAAAAACCTATCTGGAACTGTTGACCGCCCGGCACAAGGAATTGCTGCAACGCCTCCGGAAAGGGGAAATTGACGATGAGATAATGGAAACACTGGAAAATGTGGCGGAAGGAGTTGCATTCGGATTGAAGGATTAATGCCTGCCTGCTAAGAGAAATGCTATGCTGAGTCTGAAGGAAATACGTAACAGGATCAAGTCGGTCTCCTCTACCCGGCAGATCACCTCTGCCATGAAAATGGTGGCTGCGGCAAAACTGAGAAAAGCCCAGGATGCCATTCTGGGGTTGCGCCCCTATGCCTCAGGCCTGCAGAATATTCTGTTGAATGTGACAGTTGATGCGGAAAATTCCGGAAATAAAGTCTTTACGGAAATCAGAGAGCCGGAAAATATTCTTATCGTTCTGATTACTGCTAACCGGGGTCTGTGTGGGGCTTTCAATGCCAATGTCATCAAGCATGTCAGGATGCTGACGGAGGAAGAATATGCTGCACAGCTCGGGAATAAACGGGTTCATTTTATCTGCATCGGTAAAAAAGGGTATGATTTTCTGCGGTCGAGACAATATCCGGTGCTGGTGCATGATCAGGAACTGGGGGAAAAACCACGATTTGAAGAAGTGGCGAAACTGGCTGACGAACTCAAGGTCTGGTTCGTAGAAAAAAAATATGACCGGATTTATCTGGTATATAACCAGTTCAAAAATGCCGCGGTACAGATGCCGGTAGCTGAAATGTTCCTTCCACTCCGCCTGGAAAAGAAACCCTCCGGCTGGCAAGGTCCGGTAAATTACATAATGGAACCCTCAAAGGAGGACCTGCTGGAAGAACTGATTCCCCGAAGCCTCCGGATGCATCTTTTCAAAGCACTTACCGATTCCTATGCTGCAGAACAGGGAGCGCGGATGACCGCCATGCATCAGGCCACAGATAATGCCACGGAATTGCTCAGAGAGCTTCAGCTTAACTATAATAAAGCTCGTCAGGCTGCCATTACCAAAGAACTGAGCGAGATTGTCGGGGGAGTCAATGCGCTGTGATGACCAGAAAAGAAGTGGGTTCTATTGTTTCCGGAATGAAAAAGATAACAGGACGCATTCATGCTGTCATGAAATAATCAGATCAACCCGTTGATGACAAGTCATTCATATGTTCCGTTCAGTCTTGACGAGGCTGCAGACATGGTGGAGAAAGGTCTGGCCGCCATCAAACTGCCGGCCGGCCCGGCTGAACTGTACGACCCTATCCGCTACGTTCTTTCGGGTGGAGGGAAAAGATTACGTCCTTCGCTGGTACTGGCAGCCTGCAGTCTTTTTTCCGAAAAGCCCCGGCAGGCCCTGCCGGCGGCCCTGGCGGTGGAAATGTTCCATAATTTTACCCTGGTGCATGATGATATTATGGACCATGCACCGGTGAGAAGGAATAAGCCCACCGTTCACAGGAAATGGAATCAGAATGTAGCTATTCTTTCAGGTGATGTAATGTCCGTTCTGGCCTATCATTTGCTGGCCGGGATACCTTCCGGCCTGCTTGGACCGGTATTGCGCATTTTCAATAAAACCGCAATAGAAGTATGCGAAGGTCAGCAAATGGATATGGATTTTGAAACCGCACAGGAGGTGACGGAAGAAGAATATATCCGGATGATCGGCCTGAAAACCGGATCTCTTCTGGCAGCCAGCCTGCAAATGGGGGCTATTCTCGGAGGAAGCTCCACCTCAGATGCCAATGCCTTGCACGCTTTCGGACTGAATCTGGGAATATCGTTCCAGTTAAGGGATGACTGGCTGGATGTGTTCGGCGATCCGGAAAAATTCGGAAAGAGAACGGGAGGAGATATCCTTTCCGATAAAAAAACATTTCTGCTGATCAAAGCCATGGAACAGGCCCGGGGCACAGTCAGGGAGGAACTCCTTTCTCTTATAGGGAATAAAAAGGTGCCTGCCAGAGAAAAAGTCGGTCGCGTAAAAGATATTTATCTGCAACTGAACATCGGGAAAATAACACGGGAAAAAATGGAAGTATATTATAAAAAAGCCACCGGTTCGCTGGAAGAAGTGAATGTAACGGAACAGAGGAAACGGATCCTGAAAAAATTTGCCGGTGAACTCATGGAAAGGGAACATTGAGTATCGCAATGATCTGGTATGAATAAAGGGGAACCCTTCGAAAAAACGAAACCGGTGGAGGGTTCGCGAAAAAATGATAAATTTGTGTGTTTTACGTTCGATAATATTGTCCCATGCAACAGCGTACAGGTGAAGTTATCCAGGTAATCGGTCCGGTGGTGGACATCAGTTTTGAGAAAAACCCCGGTGATCTTCCGAATATCTATGATGCACTGGAAATTAAAAGAAAAGATGGAAAAACGCTCGTGGTGGAATGCCAGCAGCACATCGGGGAACATACGGTAAGAACCATTGCCATGGATTCCACCGACGGTTTGCACCGGGGCATGGAAGCCGTGGCCACAGGATCGCCGATTATGATGCCCATAGGAGAGCAGATTCGCGGCCGGCTGATGAATGTTACCGGCGAGTCGATCGACGGGATTGGCGAGCTCAACAGAAAAGGGGGATATACGATCCACCGCAAACCTCCCAAATTCGAAGAACTGAGAACGGAGACCGAAGTGCTGTATACGGGAATCAAGGTGATCGATCTGATCGAACCCTATTCCAAAGGGGGTAAAATCGGTTTGTTCGGTGGGGCCGGCGTGGGAAAAACCGTGGTGATCCTCGAACTGATTAATAATATTGCCAGGGCATATTCCGGGCTTTCGGTATTTGCCGGAGTGGGTGAGCGGACACGGGAAGGGAATGACCTCCTGAGGGAAATGCTGGAAACGGGAGTGATCAATTATGGAGAAGCCTTTCTCAAGGATATGCAGAACGGAGGCTGGGATGTGAGCCTGGTGGACATGGAAAAGCTGAAAGAATCAAAACTGGCCCTGGTTTTCGGACAGATAAACGAACCCCCCGGAGCCCGGGCGCGGGTGGCACTTTCGGGATTGTCAATAGCCGAATACTTCCGCGACGGCGATAAAACCGGCAAGGGAAAAGATATCCTTTTCTTTATGGATAACATTTTCCGTTTTACCCAGGCGGGATCGGAAGTTTCTGCCCTGCTGGGAAGAATGCCTTCGGCGGTGGGTTACCAGCCTACACTGGCTACCGAAATGGGGGAAATGCAGGAAAGGATCACTTCTACCCGGCACGGGTCCATTACTTCCGTACAGGCCGTGTATGTGCCGGCCGACGACCTGACCGATCCGGCACCGGCAACCACTTTCGCACATCTGGACGCCACAACGGTGCTCAGCCGGAAAATATCCGAACTGGGGATCTATCCGGCCGTTGATCCGCTGGATTCTACTTCCCGGATTCTGTCGCCTGAAATTGTGGGCGCGGAACATTATGAGACTGCCCAGAATGTGAAAGAGATCCTTCAGCGTTACCGGGAATTACAGGATATCATTGCCATTCTTGGAATGGATGAACTGTCGGAAGAGGACAAGCTGGTGGTGCACCGGGCCAGAAGAGTGCAGCGTTTTCTTTCCCAGCCTTTTCACGTGGCACAGCAGTTTACCGGTTTGGAAGGGAAATGGGTCAATATGGAAGATACCATCAAGGGATTTAATATGATCATCGACGGGAAAGTAGACCAGTATCCCGAAGCGGCCTTCATGATGGTGGGTACCATTGAAGAGGCCATTGAGAAGGGAGAAAAGCTGCTGGCCCAGTCAAAAGGATAAAACCAGAAAAAACAGCACCCTATGAAGGTGGAAATCATATCGCCGGTTGAAAAAATCTATGCCGGGGAAATCAAGCTCCTTCAGGTTCCCGGAAGCAGGGGATCGTTCCAGGTGCTGAAAAATCATGCGCCTATCGTGTCTACCCTCCGGGAAGGGGTGATTCGTCTCATTGATCAGGCTAACCGGGAATCCAGATTTCCGGTAACGGGTGGAGTGATTGAAGTGAAAAAGAACCGCATTGTGGTGCTGGTTGAAACAGAGAAGTCATGAGGATCATCCTTCTTGCCGTGTTTTTTTTCTGCTGTGGCAGTAGTATTCATTCACAGCAGTTGGTTTACTTTCCGGCTGACGACGGGGTGATCGTATATGCCGACCTGTATTCCGTGAACGATACATTCCCCTTTATTCTGCTTTTTCACCAGGAAGGAGCCAGCCGCGGGGAATATCTGGAAACAGCTCCAAGGCTGAACAAGCTGGGGTTCAACTGCCTGGCTGTAGATATGAGGAACGGCAGGGAAATGAATTATGTAAGGAATGAAACATTCCATCATTTACCGGATACTCTTCCTCCATCGGTAAAAACCCGACCGGAAAACGATATCCGGGCGGCTATTCAGTACATTTCAGAACAGTATACCGGCGATATCATTCTGATGGGTAGCTCCATAGCGGCCACGCTGGCTGTGAAAGTGGCGGTGGCTGATTCGCTGGTGAGCGCAGCCATTGCCTTCAGTCCCGGCGAATATTTTTTGCCCGCCTATTCCCTGAAGAATGACTTGGCTTCGTTTGAAAAACCCCTTTTTGTGGCAGGTTCCCGGAGAGAATATGCTTACCTGAATGAAATGGTTTCAAAACTTCCTGCAGAATCATTCGAAGTATTCCAGCCGGAAAACGGGGAAGGATTGCATGGCTCCCGGTCGCTGTGGAGTGCTAACTCCAGCCGCGATGAATACTGGCTCGCCCTGTTGCTTTTTCTCAGAAACCTGAGAGAATGACCGCTGACCTGTTTGGATTATGAATGACCCGGGAGGAAACACCGTACGGTTTCTTGTTATCAGAATGAGCTCCATTGGGGATATTGTGCTGACCACCCCGGTGATAAGGGGCCTGAAGCAACAGGTGGAACATGCACAGGTCCATTTTCTGGTGAAAGAAGCCTTTTACCCCGTTGTGCGGGCCAATCCCTACATTGACAGGATCCACATATTCAGGGGCAATCTGGGAGATACCATCAGGGAACTCAGAAAGGAACAGTTTGATTATATCATCGATCTGCATCATAATATCCGGTCCTCCCTCATCAAGAAATGCCTCCGCCTCATGCATTTTTCCTTCCGGAAACTGAATTTCCGCAAATGGCTTCTGGTCCGTTTCAAGATCAATACCCTGCCCCAGTTGCATATTGTTGACCGGTACCTGGAAACGGTCCGCCTGTTCGATGTGAAGAACGACGGGGAAGGGCTGGATTATTTCATTCCACCGGAAGATGAGCTCGACCGTTCGGCTTTTCCCGAACCCTTCCGGAAGGGCTATGTGCTGATGGTGGCCGGGGCGGCCCATGCAACTAAAAAACTCACGGCCGAACAGATGGCAGAGATCATTTGCCGGATGAACCTGCCGGTGGTACTGGCCGGCGGGCCGGCGGAAGAGGAAGAAGCGAAGCTGATACAAAGCCTGTGCCCCGGGATAGATGTCTGGAACACCTGCGGTGAGTTCAATATCAACCGCTCGGCTTCCCTGGTTAGACAATCTTCCGTGGTCATTACTCCCGATACCGGTTTGATGCATGTGGCAGCCGCTTTCCGGAAGCCCGTTATTTCGGTGTGGGGGAATACCGTTCCGGAATTCGGAATGACACCTTATATGCCCCATCCCGCATCAACCATTTTTGAGGTGAAAGGACTTTCGTGCCGTCCCTGCTCCAAAATTGGGTATGACCGTTGCCCGAAAAAACATTTTCATTGCATACTGAAACAACCGCTGAACGATATTACCGACCAGGCTGTCAGGCTTTTTCAGAAGTATCGTTATCAGCTATGACAATGCCGGTTTTGAAACAACATAAAAAAGATATACCATGATCAGGAATACTGATGAGTTTAAAAAAGCTGCCCACCGTTTTGTTGACTGGATGGCGGAATACCTGGAAAATATTGAGGATTATCCCGTAAAATCACAGGTCTTGCCGGGGGATATATTTAACAGCCTCCCCGGAATGCCTCCTGAAAAAGAAGAACCGGCCGATACCCTGCTGGCTGATTTCGACAGGCTGATTATGCCGGGGATCACCCACTGGCAAAGCCCTTCCTTTTTTGCTTATTTCCCGGCCAATTCCAGCTTTCCTTCTGTTCTGGCCGAGATGCTGACTGCCACGCTCGGAACCCAGTGTATGCTCTGGGAAACATCGCCGGCAGCGTCCGAGCTGGAAGAAAAAATGATGAACTGGCTCAGGGATATGCTGGGTTTGCCGGACAACCTTCACGGGGTGATCCAGGACAGCGCCTCTTCATCCACTCTGGCAGCCCTGCTGACGGCCCGGGAAAAATTCAGCGCCGGAAAGATCAATAGAGAAGGTTTCAGCGATTATTCCGGTCTCAGGGTATATGCCTCCACCGAAGCCCATTCGTCGGTCGACAAGGCCGTAAAAATAGCAGGATTAGGCCATGAGAATCTGGTTAAGATCCCCACCGACCATATATTCAGAATGGATCCCGGGAAACTTGAAGAGGCTATCCGTTCCGATCTGAAAAACGGGAAACTGCCTCTGGCTGTAGTAGCCACCCTGGGAACCACCGGCCCCACTTCCATAGATCCCCTGCCCGATATTGCCGAAATTTGTGCCCGGCACAACCTGTGGTTGCATGTGGATGCTGCTATGGCCGGTACGGCCCTGCTCCTGCCCGAATACCGCTGGATGATCGAAGGTATTGAACAAGTTGACAGCTTTGTGTTTAACCCCCATAAATGGATGTTTACCAACTTCGATTGTTCGGCCTATTTTGTGAAAGACCGTGATGCCCTGATCAAAACCTTTGAAATAACCCCGGAATATCTGAAAACCGATACCCGCGGAAAGGTGAACGATTACCGCGACTGGGGGATTCCGCTGGGAAGGAGGTTCCGGGCCCTGAAACTGTGGTTCGTGATCCGGAACTACGGAGTAAAAGGCCTGCGGGAAACGGTTGAATTGCATATACAAATGGCCAGGGATATGGAAACCCGGATCCTGAAAGATCCTTCTTTCGAATTGCTTGCCCCCGTTACCCTGAACACACTGTGTTTTCGTTATGTTCCTGAAGGTGTGGCCGATGAGGAAACCCTGAACCGGCTGAATGAACAGTTGCTGAAATCAATCAACTCCACCGGTGAATGCTATATGACCCATACCCGGCTGAACGGGAAATATACCCTGAGGATGGTGATCGGCCAGACCCGGGTGCAGAAGAGGCATGTGATGAAAGCATGGGATCTGATCAGGGCAACAGCCTCGGAATTGACCGGGTGATCAGAATATGACATATCCGGATATCCTGTTCCGTAAAAGAATGAGTATAGAAACTTCCCGTATTCCTTCCTTGCTGGAAGAGATATTCACCCTTCATGCCGATCCCGCAAAAGCGGTGATGATGAAGAAGTACATGAAAAACAGGTTCCCGTTCTTCGGTATCCAGGCTCCTCTTCTCAGGGAACTCATGCGGCCGATTTTCCGGAATGTGCGGCCCGGCCGCCGGGAACTGATCGGGGTGGTGGATGAACTGTGGTCGCGTGACCACAGGGAATACCAGTATGCGGCCATGGAACTGGCCGACCGGTTCCAGCATCTTCTGACTGACGGGGATGTAAGTTTTCTGGAACGCCTCATCACCACCAGATCATGGTGGGATACGGTCGACTTTCTTGCCTCCCGCCTGACTGGCAAATACCTGCAGCGTTTTCCCGACCTGGTTCAAGTGGTGAACAAAAAATGGATGGAATCGGGTAACCTGTGGTTGCAGCGTACCTGCCTGCTGTTTCAACTCAAGTACAAAGAAAAAACAAACACCGGTCTGTTGTTTGCCAATATTACGGCATGTGCCGCCTCCGGTGAATTCTTCCTGCAAAAGGCCATAGGCTGGGCCCTGAGGGAATATTCAAAAACCGAACCGGAAACGGTGCGGAAATTTGTAGCCACACAAAAACTTTCCCCGCTCAGTGAGCGGGAAGCCATGAAAATCATCCGGAAAGCGAACCCGTAATTTTTTGGTGCTCTGTGATGGCAAAATCAGGGGAATATTTTTTTATTTAAAAGGATCTGTAACAGAATGGGATGAAAAAGATAGCGGAATTGTTATTCTCCATGAAGACCATGGCCGTACTGGTAACGGTCTTTGCGGTTTCCATTGCTGCCGCCACATTCATTGAGAACGATTTTGGAACGGAAATGGCCCGTCAGAAGGTGTATAATGCCAGCTGGTTTGAACTGCTTTTACTTCTGATAGCCGTTAACCTGGTGGGGAATGTGGTGACAAGAAAATTATACCGCCAGGCCAAATGGCCCGTGGGACTATTTCACCTGGCTTTTGTAGTGATCATTGCGGGCGCCGCCCTGACACGCTACCTGGGATACGAGGGCATCATGCATATCAGGGAAGGCGAAAGTAGCCGGATGCTTCTGGGCGACGGAAGGGCTTTCCAGGTGTGGGCCAAAAACAGCGAAACTCCCGGACTTACGGTGGATCTGTCATACAGAAACCTGCAACGTACAGGTTTTACGGAAAGTCTGTTACTGAACGGAAAAGAAATCCGGTTCCGGAAAACAGGATTTATTCCCCGGGCAGTGGAAACCGTTACGGACCAGCCTGGCGGTGATACCGTGCTGGCCGTGATTCTGCTGTCAGGTAACTCCCGGGAAACTGTTTTTATTGAAAATCATACGACTTTTCACCGGGCCGGACTGTCGTTCTCCTTCAACACGGAAGGACTGCCTTCCCTGGTAAATATCAGGCTGCAGAATGGGAACCTGTATCTGTATTCCGATCATACGATGCATGTCAGGGATATGACTTCCCCGGCCGACTCTTTCCTGATCCCCGGAGAATGGCATCCTTTCAGGGAACGGAAGATCTACCGCCTCGGGGAGCAGCGCTTTGTTCTTAAACAACTGCATCCTTCTGCTGCAGTTCACTGGATTACTGCTCCCCATTCCGCTTCAGATGATTTCCTTGTGGATGTATTACAGGTGGATATCATTTCAGAGAATAGCGTCCGGCATGTGGAGATACCTTTTGTTGAAGAGGGCCCCGGTACAGGAACGGTAGTGGGCATGGGAGAGAACCAACTGATCCTTACTTTCGGTCCTTCCTTGCACATTCTTCCTTTTTCTGTATACCTGCATGATTTCAACCTCGAAAGGTACCCCGGTTCCAACAGTCCCGCTTCCTATGCCAGCCAGGTTACCCTGACCGATGAGGAAAGAAATGTCAGGAAAGACTACCGGATTTATATGAATAACATCATGAAATACAGGGGATACCGATTTTATCAGTCTTCCTATGATCGGGATGAAAAGGGAACGGTTCTTTCCGTAAACCGTGATATGCCGGGCACGATGGTCACCTATGCAGGGTATTTTCTCCTGGTGGCAGGCATGTTGTTTACTTTCATGCATCCCCGTTCCCGCTTCCGTACTCTTTTACGCAAAGACGGGAATCGAAACGGAATAATCCTGGCCGGGTTTCTGGTCCTGTCATCGGCACAGGGTTTTGCACAGGAGGGGAACCGGGTTTTGCTCCCTGAAAAACATCAGACAACCAACTTCGGCCGTGTGCTGGTACAGTCCGGTCAGGGGCGCATCAGGCCCGTGCATTCCCTGGCGGCCGATATGGTACATAAGGTAACACGTCGCGACCGGTTCAACGGATGGCATCCCATGCAGATATTTCTCGGTATGCATCTCGACCCCTACGGGTGGCAGTCGGTTAAAATGATCCGGATCCCGGGTACCGAAGTAGCTCAATTTCTTGGGACCGAAGGACCCTATGCTTCGTTTGCCGACTTTTTCGATCTGGAAAAAGACCCTCCCCGGTACCGGCTTACGGAGCAGGTAAACCGGGCTTATGCCAAAAGTCCGGGGGAACGGACCCGGTTTGACAAAGACATTTTGCAGGTAGATGAAAGGGTAAATGTGGTGTACATGACGTTTTCCGGTCAGTTCCTGAGAATGTTCCCGCAGGAGAACGACCCGGATCATGCCTGGTACGCCTCGCACCAGGCCGAATTCTTCAGCAGCGGGGAGGATTCCCTGTTTGTGGCAAATCTGGCCGGGGCATATTTCGAAGCCTTCCGTGAAGGGATGCAAACGGGAAATTTTTCCCGGGCAGATGAATTGCTGCAATACCTGAAGGTGTACCAGGAGGAAAAATCAACCCTCGATATTCCCGGTCCGTTCAGAATACGCCTGGAGATCCTGTATCACGAATGGAACGTGTTCAAAAAGCTGATTCCTTTCTACGGGATTACCAGCCTGTTGTTCCTGCTGCTGCTTTTGGTGCAGGTGGTAGTTCCCCGTTTTTCGGTTGCCGGATTCAGCCGGGCGGTGAAATACTTCCTGTTGCCTGGTTTTGCCATACATACCCTGGGGCTTGCGGCCCGGTGGATTATTGCCGGTCATGCTCCCTGGAGCAACGGGTATGAATCGATGATCTATGTATCATGGGCTACCATGCTGGCGGGGTTTCTGTTTTCCCGGCGTACGGCTGTAACCCTGGCGGCTGCTTCCTTGCTGGCGGCCCTTACCCTGTTTGTAGCTCATCTGAGCTGGATGAACCCCGAGATCACCCGGCTGGTGCCGGTCCTGCAATCGTACTGGCTTACCCTTCATGTGTCGGTGATTACTGCCAGCTATGGATTTTTCGGGCTCTCGGCCATTCTGGGGCTGGTGAATATGATTCTTTTTGCCCTGGAAAATGCCGTGAACCGGAAAAGAATAGATACCCGTCTTCTTGAGCTGACAAGGGTTTCTGAATTAAGCCTTTTGCCCGGCCTGTTCCTGCTCACCACGGGTACCGTGCTGGGAGCTGTGTGGGCCAACGAATCGTGGGGACGCTACTGGGGATGGGATCCCAAGGAAACCTGGTCGCTGGTAACCATTCTGGTATACACATTCATAGCACATATGCGCCTGATCCCGGGTATGTGGAACCTTTATCGCTTTAACCTGGCCGCCATGGCCGGATTCGGTTCGGTATTGATGACCTATTTCGGTGTCAATTACTACCTGTCGGGCTTACATTCCTATGCAGGGGGAGATTCTGCCCCGGTTCCGGGATTCCTTTATATTGCCGTTGCGGGAATCATTTTTCTGGCCCTGCTGGCCTTGTGGAATCAGAAACGCTTCGCGGCGGAGCCTACCGGCGATTGATAGAGAATCCGTAAATATCCACGGAGAAAATGGATTCGATCACCGGCTTGTTCAGGAGGGGAAGCCAGGCAATACGGGTTCCCGCCTGGATAGCCCAGGGAATTCTCAACACGTGAAAATCGAATGTCAGCGAGCCGCCGAAAGAGTACAGGGGTTCCTTGAACTCTTCGTATGAGGATATTTCTTCGTTCCATTCCCGGTAACGGTTACGGGCCGCATCCCCGAAAAGCCCCCCGCTCATACGCTTGATGTACAGCACTCCGGGAATGCTCAGGTCGGGATACCACAGGGGAAAAACATAATCGGAACGAAAACTTTCCAGGGTCTCGCTGAAGGCGGGCTCATAACCCCTGGGGAATTCCCTTTCTGCCGTAAAGGCATACCGGTCCAGGTTCTGCGTCTGATAACTGCCCTCCAACCTCAGTCCGTGATGGCTGAAAAACCCGGGAAGGAACAGGACGGTCTTTAGTTTGAAGGAAGGATTGAATGATTCCGCCTTTCCGGGAACCGACAGGTGGATGAGATCCACGATTCCCCCCCATTTTGGATACAAATCCCTGGGTGAGGTTTTGTGCAGAAAATAATAATACAAACGGGCGCGGGACGATATGATGTTCTGTTCAAACAGGCGGCTGCTCAGGTTGAAATATATATCGTTGTAAGCCGTCAGCTGAAGCGAGGGGACCAGGGCGCTGTAAAAACGGTTCCGGGTCAGATTCAGGGGAAGGGAGATATTTGCCTTGAATGTGCGGTCCGGGGCGCCCGTATTTCCCCTGTAATTAATATTCTGCGGTTTTAGCAGGGATACTTTTCCTCCCTGCCGGTACTCGAGCCTGATCACCGGGAACCAGCCACGGTAAGTGAATCCTGTCATGAAGTGATGATCCCCGTTTCGGTAAGCATAGGCCAGGGTGGTGAGAGCCGTGCTGAGCAGATTCTGTGACAGCAGGGTTGCCCCGGGAGCTATATCGGGGTCTTCCAGGGTGAAATTTTCCAGGTCGAAATAAAAGGGCATCCAGCTGTGAAAACGGAAAAGGTTCCATCCTTTTCTGTAAGGTCTTGCTTCATATTCTCCCGCAGGAAGATCATCGGGTGCCGGTTCGGGGGGAATTCCTTCCACATCGGAGGCAAATCCCGTGAAAGTGTTTTCCACTGTTTCCAGCCTTTCCCATTGATCCGGTTCCAGCGGGATTTTCACAATACGATGCCCCCGTGAATGGTAATCAGAATAGTACAAAATTCCGGCCTTCGTATCGACGGCCGGATCAAAGGCCCCATAGCGGGACGAGGTAAGCCGGTATTGTTGTCTGGTCAGGGTATCCAGGGCGTATATGTTATCGATGCCCGAGTACGAGGAATGGTAAAGAATGTACTGCCGGTAAGAGGTGGTCATCAGAATGTCATGGTAGGAAGGTTGAATTACCTCGTTCCAGCGGCCTGAAGGGGTATGCACACGCGATATCCCTTTTCCACGGTGATCGAGTGTGATGACCAGCAGGTCCCGGTTGTTTTCCATCCATTCGGGCAGCATCAGAAAGCGGTTGTCAGGCGAGGGAATACTGTCAAGCCGTTCACCGGTGCGGGCATCCAGAATGATCAGGGCCGCCCGGTTCTGCGGATTCACTTCCACCGCTGCTATCTTGCCTGCGTCATGGGAAACAGCGGGCGCAAACAACCGGGTGCGGAAACTGAGCCGGCTGGTTTTTCCGGTCTTCAGATCGAATGTTTTGATCACTGAATACCGCCGGTTTCCCCAGCGTATATCCGGAACGTATTCCGACCAGGCTGCCAGGCGCCCTTTTCCCGAGAGTTTTACCGACGGTATGTTGCCGGGCGTGTGGATGATCTTTTCCTTTCCGTCGGGATAAATCAGGACGTACTGGGCCACCTGACCGATCCCCGTCTTTTCAGCCAGAACCATGCTGTCGGATACGGGTTGCGGAAAGCGGTAGCTGGTAAACAATTTGCCCGGGGGCGGTGAAACCGTTTCAAAGGAAGTATAGGTTTCCCGGTGGGACTGTTCTTTCCAGTGCTGTTTCAGTTCGGTAAATGTTTGCTCAAAAAGTTTTCGCTTCGATAATCCCTCTTTGCGGAGGGTGAAATGCACCGGATTGAGAAGAAAGGGGTATTTTCCTGTATTTTCAATGACCTTTTGCCAGAGGCTATCTCCGTAATGTCTCCGGGCGAAAGCTACCATCTGGTATCCGTATTCATAATAATCGGGGACATAGGTTTTGTAAGAACCCAGCAGGATTTCGTCGAACCGGTAAAACTTGTCTTCCTCCAGTGCCCTGGCCCGCATATTCATTTCAAAGGAAGGCAGGCGACCTCTTCCGCTGGGGGAAAGCAGGGTTTCGGCATATACGGCGTCCCCTTCAAGGAACCAGTCTCCGAGCATGCTGGTCACCGCGCCCGGTACCTGCTCCCCTCCCAGGTATGACAGTACGCGCGTAAAACCCCTGTTCAGCTTGTCTACCTGTACTACATGGCGGTACTCATGCAGAGCCAGTTGCTGAAGCCAGTTGTGTGGATAAATGTTCTGTGGCGGGGTGGTAAACAGCTCGATCCGTTTGGGAGCCCAGGCTACAAAACCGTTCGACTCGGCCGTATGGTTATGCAGTATCACCGGGATTTTTCCGGGATCATGGTTGAGCGGACGGGCTACTTTTTCCCGGTAATATTCCAGAATATCAGCCATCCGGAAAGCATTTTCACGGAATCCGGCAGGATAGATCAACCGAAAATGGCATGTACTGAACTGTTCCCAGCGCAGGGTTGCCGGATCCTCACCTGTTGTGAAATACTGGCCTGGAAGAGGGGCCGGAGGTTTTGCAAGAAGAACCAGGAACAGCAGAAAATACTTCCATCCTGTTCCCCGTTTTATCGGGCGGGAAATCGGGTATTTAAATAATACCGTAAGGCTGCAGTACATGGGGTTCTTTTTTGTGGCCGCCGGCAGGCCCTTCAAAAAGGCTAAAATAGCCAAAAATTGCTGTTGGGATGGATAAAAAGCATTATTTTCGTCCACATATCCGAAAGACAAAATCATGGAAAGTATGTACAGAAAGGTGAACCTGCTGACCGGTTGGGGGGTGTTCCTTCTGGCGGCGGTGGTATACCTGGTTACCCTGGAACCCACAGTAAGTTTCTGGGATTGCGGCGAGTTTATTGCGGCCGGATACAAACTGGAAGTAGGCCATCCCCCGGGAGCACCTGTTTTTATGCTGCTGGCACGGTTTTTCTCTCTGTTTGCCGGAGGGGAGGTTTCGAAGGTTGCCTGGATGGTCAACGCCATGTCAGGTCTGGCCAGTGCTTTCACCATCCTGTTCCTTTTCTGGACCATTACTCATA
>DQWH01000050.1 GCA_011042635.1 Bacteroidota bacterium
AGAAAATATTGCCCCACCACGCATACAACGAACATAAATTCCTCACATCCATCGTGCAACGGCTCCGGGAAGGAAATACCGTAGCCCTGGTCACCGATGCCGGAACCCCCGGAATTTCCGACCCCGGGTACCTTCTGGTAAGGAAATGCCTGGATGAACACATCGAAGTAGAATGTTTGCCGGGCCCCACAGCTTTCGTACCCGCCCTGGTGCTTTCCGGACTTCCCATCGACCGTTTCTGTTTCGAAGGTTTCCTTCCCGCCCGGAAGGGCAGAAAAAAAACCCTTGAAAAACTGGCTGCCGAAGACCATACCCTGGTTTTCTACGAATCCCCTCATCGTTTGTTGCGTACACTGGACGACCTCAGCACATTTTTCGGAGGTTCCCGCCGGTCCAGTATCTCCAGGGAACTGACCAAAATTCACGAAGAAACCCTAAGGGGCACCCTGGATGAGTTGCGGGAAATCTTCCGGCAACATCCTCCCCGTGGCGAGTTTGTGATTGTGGTGGAAGGGAAACGGTAAATCCTGCCTGCCAGACCGTACGTAAACGTACACCAGGTGTCCTCTTTCGTAGCATTTCCCTGGTCAGAAATAACTAACAAACCTGCTCTTATTGCCTGATTATATGCGTTATACAACTATTGGCATGCTATATGTGATATAAACTGGCAGAGGATAAAACCTTTAAAAAACAAAACCATGAAAAGGCTGATAACAGAAAAGAACGGTTTTCCCAAACCTCTGGGAATGTTGATCATCATGGTAATCATTATGGTCACTTCATTTGTGAACCTGGCATTTTCCGGCGATGGGCCTTCCAAAGGATTTCAGGAAGTTCACCAGGTCAATGAAGTAATCTCCACACCGGCTCCCAGGGTGTAGCCACCGTACCATATCCCGGCATGATCCCTGCCCTGTGGCTGTACCAGATCTGCCGGAAACCATGAAATATCCGTATTAAACGCAACCTCACAGGTTGCATTTTTTATATGTACACTACCGTACGAACCTGTCTTGATTTCATGCATTTTTAACAATCATTCAGATAGGAACAAAATCGTATTATTCTGATTATTTGACAGTTGTTTATTGTGGCATGCCATATGAACCGGATTAAACGATCATCAAAAGCTGGAGGAATCACCATGAAAATAACGATGCATTTCAAATGTCCGGGAATCATCCTGTTTTTATGGTTCCTGATGTGCAACGGTTGCCATGCCCAGCAAACCCCTGTTTTTACAAGCCATCATCACGGGGCGGATCATTGTCTGGTCTCCTGGATCAAGCACAGAGAAATGGCCGGACTGGCCAGGGAATCGGATCAGTATATGACTGCCATCCGCTTGAATGATACCACCGAGCTGGAGCCCTGGATGCTGGATCCGGCAACCTGGGGAAATGATTCCATGAGCCGGATGCTGCGATTATGGTTTTCGGGGCATACAACCCAGACACGCCTGGAAAAATGGATGCTGGAACCATCTGAACCCGATGAAACAGGAGAATGACGGGTTCACAGGTCCCGGGGAACGGGGATTTTATAAATATCTTTCTCCAGAAAATGTTCGATGCGGGTGAAATATCTCTTTTCTTCCGGTTCCACCAGGGTAATGGCTACACCACTGGCTTTGGCCCGGGCCGTGCGTCCAACCCGGTGAATATAATCTTCGGGATCACGGGGAACATTGAAATTCACCACCAGGTCAATGCCCACTATATCGATACCCCTTGAAAGCAGATCGGTGGCCACCAGCAACTGGATGTTCCGGTTGCGGAACTGTCTCATCACTTCATCCCGCTGAGGCTGGGTCAGGTCGGAATGAATGGCCTTTGCGGAAAATCCGATGGATTTCAGTTCATTTTCCAGCTGAGAGGCTATTCGTTTGGTGGAGGTAAACATCAGCACGGTTTGGAGTTCTTTCCCCTGCAGCAGTTGCCTGATAAGAGGGATCTTTTTCTGAGGGGGAATAAAATAAGCCGCTTCCAGAACTCCTTCGGCCGGTTTCGAAGGGGCAACATTTACCTCCACGGGACGGTGAAGGATCTTTTTGGCCAGTTTGCGGATATCCGATGGCATGGTAGCCGAAAAAAGGAGATTTTGCCTTACCCGTGGAAGAAAAGCCAGAATTTGAAGGAGGTCATCGTAAAAACCCATATCCAGCATCCTGTCGGCTTCATCCAGTATCAGGTGTTTCAGGTTGTTCAGTTTTAGGATGCCCAGGTTCAGATACGAGAGGAGTTTGCCCGGGGTGGCCACCACAATATCGGTCTGCATTTCCAGCGCCCGTTTTTCTTTTTCCCAGGCCACCGCATCGCCCCCGCCGTATACCGCTATGGAACTTACCGGAGTGAAATAGGCCAGCCCTTGCAGATGCATATCGATTTGCTGGGCCAGCTCACGCGTTGGGGCAATGATCAGGGTGTCGACTCCTTCTCTTTTTCCGTCTTCCAGAATATGATGCAATACGGGCAGCAGATAGGCGGCGGTTTTACCGGTTCCCGTCTGTGCACAACCGATCAGGTCCCGTTTTTCCAGAATGGCAGGAATGGTCTGTTCCTGTATGGGAGTGGGCTCGGTATACCCCATAGCTTCCAGGCCTTCCATAATCTCTTTTCTCAGTTTAAAATCTTCAAATTTCAAGGGATTCTTTTATTTTATGTTATTATTATTAAATTAATATTTAATTTTATTAATTTGTTATTTAACTATATTAATATGCATTTTAATTATATCTTTATTGTATTAAATTAAATATCTTTTTCACTTTTTTCGGGATATCAGGCAGGCTACCGGAAAAGCAAATCATGGATTTTCATGATCACGGGTACTGCTATCCCTCCTGCGGCGATCTTGATGATATAGCCCGGCAACTCGGGCATCAGTCCGTTCCGCAGGGCAGGAACAAATCCCTGACTGAATGAAAGATGAACCGTACCGAAAAAAAGGATCACCAGTGTCCCAAAGCTCAGGCTAATGAGGCTGAAGGGAATATTCCTGTTCCATTCCAGTTCGCCGTGCCGCCCCACATACCAGGCGGCCAGGGGATAACTGTATATGAATCCGCCATGGGAACCGGTCAGTACCGATAATCCATATTCCTCCCCGGCAAAAACGGGAACTCCGGCCACACCCACAACCAGATACAGCAGGGAAGCCCACACACCGATCCATCTGCCCAGAAGAAGCGCCATACATAACACGGCAAAACTCTGTCCGGTCACCAGTATCAGGGAATCATTCCATGGCATGTAAAAATGGATCTGGGCAAAGAAAGCCATGATCAATGCACCGGCGGGTATCCACACCAGATAATTAAAAATCTTTCGGTGTTTCTTCAGATCCATGGACAACTCATTGAGGCAAAAGTAGTAAAAATATCCGGCATGCCTGAATCAAAGGCAGGGGTTACTGAATTCCGAGCCGGATCATCCACCCGGGTTGCCGGCCCCTTACCGAGGATATCTTTCCCGACCTTACATCATTGGGAATTTCGATAAAGAAATGGAAACGCACCTCCCCCACCCTCAGGATTTTTCCGTCCAGGTTCCCTCCGTAATAATAGTCGATTGGGGTTCCCCCAACCGAAGAAAGACGGCCTTTTTTCACCTCCCCGTCCATTTCCAGAAAATAATCCAGCTCCACATTGCCTGCTCTTTTCAGTTTCCCGGCCCGTGCATCGCCCAGGTAAGGATCAAAGTATTCCAGTTTCACTCCCCCGATTGCCGACAGCTTCCCGGCCCGCCGGGCATCATGGAAATAAACAATATCCACCTCATTCATCGATATGATCTTCCCGTATTCGGGTCCGATCAAGGTGGAATAGGCAAATTCTCCTTCCCCGGTGGCCTTTAATACCGGATTCCCCCTGTCATCTACAGACAGGATTACCTGGCCGTTGTTTCCCACCCTTATCAGGTCAATGAGAAAATTTTCTCCGCCGGGAGCCACATGCATTACCAGCGGCCCGGGCATCTGTGCGTTCACGGGCCGGTTCAGGAAAAGCCCCACGCCCAGCAGGATTATGCATAGGAGGTGTTTCATGGTAACAGATTTCGGTTAAAAGTAATGATTTTCCTGCGTGTGTTTTTTATATTTGTTGTTTTTTCAGACCATGGCTCTGTACACCCATCTTTTCTTCGACCTGGACGGAACTCTCTGGGACATTGAACGCAACACCCGAATTACCCTGGAGCAGATCGTACACCATGTGAACCATGAACCGCTGACGTCCCGTTGTGACCGGTTTATCGAACGGTATCATGTGAACAATGACCGTTTATGGGAACTATACAGGAACCAGGGGATTGAAAAGGATAAGCTCAGATGGCACCGGTTTTATCTGACCCTGAAAGACCTGGGTATCGACAGCATGGCTATGGCCCGTGAACTGGACCGTGCCTACATTGAAAAATCTCCCCGGCAAACCAACCTGATTGCACACAGCCGGGAAATTCTGAAATACCTTACCGGGAAGTACTATCACATGTACATTGTCACCAACGGTTTTAACGAGGTACAGTTCAGAAAAATCAGGGAAAGTGGTCTGGAGAAATTTTTCCGTGGAATGATCACCTCGGAAATGGCCGGGGTCCTGAAACCCCACCCCCGGTTCTTCGAATACACTCTTTCCCAGACAGGTGCCTGCAGGGAAAGGAGCCTGGTTATTGGCGACAGTCTGGAAGCGGACATTCAGGGGGCACTGGATGCCGGTCTGCACGCCGTATATTTCGACAGAAGCCAACACGGGGAGGTCCCCGAAGGGATTCGGGTTATTCACACACTGACCGAATTGAAGGAATTTCTCTGATCAGAAGGGAACATCCGTATCATTCTCATTCGGACTCATCCTGCCCCGCGAAATGTCGGGCTCGCCCTCCTCATTCATTTTCGAAGTACGGGTCAGCACAGCAGGCATGTCATCCAGGATCGGGCTGATCATTTCTTCATCCATTTCCACGAATTTGGCCATGCTGTCCTTGAACCGGAGCCTGATATCGCCTATCTGGCCGTTCCTGTGCTTAGCCACAATGATCTCGGCCACTCCTACCAGGGAGTTTCCCTCCTCATCGGTAGTCAGTCCGTACCGTTCGGGGCGGTGAATAAATATCACCAGGTCGGCATCCTGTTCAATGGCTCCCGATTCACGCAGGTCGGACAATTGCGGACGTTTGTCGCCTGATCGGAGTTCCACCGAGCGGTTAAGCTGCGAGAGGGCAATGATGGGAATATCCAGTTCCTTGGCAATGGCTTTGAGTGAGCGGGAAATATTGCTTACCTCCTGCTCCCGGCTGCCGCGGCCGTCGCCCGTGCCGGTGATAAGCTGCAGGTAGTCGACGAACACGGCCTGAATCTGGTGCTGGATTTTCAGCCGGCGGCACTTGGCCCGCAGTTCGAAAAGCGAAATAGCCGGTGTATCGTCAATAAAGATGGGGGCGTCCACCAGCTTTTTGATCTTGATATCCAGTTGCTGCCATTCGTACTCGTGCAGCCTTCCGTTCCTGATCTTGTCGGCAGGCAGTTCCGTTTCGCTGACTATCAGGCGGTTGACCAGCTGAATCGACGACATTTCCAGGGAAAAGATGGCGATGGGCCGCTTGTGTTCCACGGCAATATTGCGGGCCATACTCAGGGCAAAAGCGGTTTTTCCCATGGAAGGGCGGGCGGCAACGATGATCAGGTCAGACTTCTGCCAACCCGAAGTAATGCGGTCAAGACGGGTAAATCCCGAAGGCACCCCGCTCAGGCTGTCTTCCCTTTTTCCTGCTTCCTGTATCTGATCTATGGCTTCGTTGATCAGCACATCGAGGGAAGAGATCTCCTTCTTGATGTTCCCCTCGGCAATCTCAAACAGCTCCTGTTCGGAAAAATCCAGCAGATCGTCCACATCAATGCTTTCATCATAGGCGCGGGTCTGTATTTCCGAGGCCACCCGGATTAGCTCACGCTGAATGTATTTCTGGGCAATGATGCGGGCATGGTATTCCACATGGGCTGCCGAGGCCACCCGGCTGGTGAGCTGGGTAAGATAATGCGGACCACCCACTTCATCGAGCTGGTTCTTTGTCCTCAGGTCCTCGGTTACCGTCAGCAGGTCGATGGCCATCTCACGGGAAGAAAGGCTGACAATCGACCGATATATTTTCTGGTGCGCTTCCTTATAAAAACTTTCCGGCTTCAGAATATCCACTATGGATATAACGGCATCCTTCTCCAGCATGATGGCCCCCAGCACGGCTTCTTCCAGGTCAACCGCCTGAGGGGGAATTCTTCCAATATCCACGCTGACCGGGTCAATGCGGTGGTTTTTCTGGTTTTCTCTTTTCTGGGCCATTCCGGGTAATTTTTCAGGTTCAAAGGTACGGAATTGAAACCGGCCCCGGCAACCCCAATATGGCAATATTATGAACAGAATGTCAAATCCGGCCGTCAACGATTGTTGAAAACTCCGAAAATATCATCAGGAGCGGCTGGTTCATTGACCGGATATGCCTGATGCCCGGGGACGAATGCAAATTTTCCGCCGGGAAATATGAAAAGCCATGGAATTATCTGTTATTTTTACGCATTTGAAAAACCCGGCTGCTTTCATGATTGTATTTCCCCATGCCAAAATCAACCTGGGTTTGCGGGTCACCGCCAAACGAACCGACGGATACCACTCCATCGAAACGGTGATGGTCCCTCTGGCATGGTTTGACATGCTGGAATTTGTTCCCGCACCGGAAGGGGAAGAAACAACCCTGTCGGTCAGCGGGCTGGAAACCGGCATCCCGCCTCAGGAAAACCTGGTATTCAGAGCCTGGCAGGTTCTGTCGGAAAAACACTCCCTTCCTCCCCTGCGCATCCACCTGCACAAAACCATTCCGGCCGGAAGCGGGCTGGGAGGGGGATCTGCCAATGCCGCTTTTCTGCTGAGGGGACTGCGTCATTATTTCAACATTTCCCTGCCGGAAGAGGACTGGCTGGAACTGGCTCTATCCCTGGGAAGTGACTGTCCGTTTTTCATGCACAACACTCCCTGCCTGGCCCGGGGGCGGGGAGAGATCCTGGAATCCGTAAATCCCGGTCTGGACCCTTACGAACTGATAGTGGTGGTCCCTCCCGTCCAACTATCCACTGCCCGGGCATACGAACTGATCACACCGGCCCCTGCAGAAACCTCCCTGGCTGAACGGATAAGGGAACCGGTTGCCGTATGGAAAAACCATATAGTGAACGATTTCGAACCCGTTATTTTCCGGGAGTATCCGGTAGTGAGGAATATCCGCGACCGATTGTACGAACGGGGGGCCCTGTACGCTTCCCTGAGCGGCAGTGGTTCGTCGGTTTTCGGCATTTTCCGGAAAGGAGAAGCCCCGGACCGGGCGGATTTTGCAGAAATGACTTACTGGAAAGGGGAAATAAAAAAACCGGGCAAACACCCGGTTTCATGAGTCCCTATTCAGTTGCAACGTCCAGTTCAATCAGCAGAAGATCCCTAGGAACCTTTTCCCCCTCCTTAACATTCACCGCTTTTATTTTTCCATCCAGGGGTGATTTGATCCGGTTCTTCATTTTCATGGCTTCCAGTATCAGAAGGTCCTGTCCCTCCCTCACTTTCTGGCCTTCGCTCACGAACACTTTCAGGATCATTCCGGGAATAAATGAAAGAATATGCAGGGGATTTTCGGGAATCCAGGGTTTTCTGTTCTCAAACTTCCGGGTGAAGTGGGTTCTGTATTTTGTTCCCTCAATCACCAGGGATTTAAACCTGACTTTCTTCTGTTTGGTCTTGTCCTTATTCATGGCGCGGATTTTTAGAACGGAGGAACCCCGTGTTTTTTCTTCGGCCCGGAAATGGCCTTACTGGCCGAAACTTCAATGGCATGGAGCAAAAGCTTCCGCGTTTCTTCCGGTTCGATCACGGAATCAATATACCCTTTGGCAGCAGCCACATAAGGGTTGGCGAATTTTTCCTTGTATTCCTTGACCTTTTGTTTCCTCATCTTATCAGGATCCTTCGCTTCACTGATCTCCTTTCTGAAAATAATATTGGCAGCCCCTTCGGGTCCCATCACGGCAATTTCGGCCGTGGGCCAGGCAAACACGAAATCAGCACGCAAATGCCTGGAGCTCATAGCAATATATCCTCCACCATAAGCTTTCCTGAGGATCACAGTCATTTTCGGTACGGTAGCTTCGGAATAGGCGTACAGTACCTTGGCCCCGTGCCTGATCACCCCGGCATGCTCCTGGTCGGCACCTGGCAAATAACCCGGCAGATCCACCAGCGTAACAATGGGGATATTGAACGCATCGCAGTACCGGATAAAACGGGCGGCCTTATCGGAAGAATCCACATCGAGCACACCGGCCAGCACCAGAGGCTGGTTGCATACGAATCCAACGGTTCTGCCGCCCATCCGTCCGAACCCGATCACCAGATTGCGGGCCCACTTTTCCTGTATCTCGAAAAAGTCGGAATCATCTACAATAGCCCGTACCACATCGCGCACATCATACGGCTGGGTGGGATCGCCCTGCACGATCTTTTCTATCTGGTAATCGCTTTTTGGCTCCCGTGTTTCGAATGTGCGGGGTTTCTGCATATTGTTCCGCGGAATAAAAGTGATCAGCTTTTTTATTTGCTCGAAGCATTCCTCTTCACTTTCGGCATAGAAATGGGCATTCCCCGAAATTTCACTGTGTACATGGGCCCCTCCCAGATCTTCCATGGTAATTTCCTCGCCCAGTACGGTCTTGATCACCTCGGGACCCGTAATGAACATTTTGGAAATTTTGTCGACCACGAACACAAAATCGGTGAGGGCCGGAGAATACACTGCCCCGCCGGCACAGGGTCCCAGTATGACCGATATCTGCGGGATAACGCCCGATGAAAGGGTGTTCCGGAAAAATATTTCGCCGTACCCGGCCAGCGAATTCACTCCTTCCTGTATCCTGGCTCCTCCCGAGTCGTTTATCCCGATGAGGGGCATCCGCATTTTCAGTGCATGGTCCATGATCTTGGTGATCTTGCGCGCATGCATCATCCCGAGCGATCCCCCTGCTACGGTAAAGTCCTGGGCAAAGATACAGACCGGCTCCCCGTAAATGGTGCCTGTCCCGATAATCACACCGTCGCCATGCAGGATTTTCTTATCCATGTTAAAATCCCTGGCTTCGTGTTCAACAAACAGGTCATACTCATGAAAAGAATCATCATCCAGGATCTTTCTGATTCTTTCCCGGGCGGTCAGTTTCCCCATGGCGATCTGCTTCTCGATGGCCTTCTCACCTCCGCCCAACAGCACCTCCTGGCGACGTTTCTGCAGTTCCTTGATTTTTCTTTTTAAAGGCATGGTACTAGGTTTTGGTTAGCATGCGGGCACGGTATCCCGTTTACCCGGATTATTCCTTCCGGGACCACAATCCGGTCCCGCATCAAAATTAGGAAAAAAAACGAATAGCCATATTTTCTCTTCGTTATGCACAGATAACCGGCTTAGCGCCAGTATATCCGGGCACCTATTTCGGAGCCATTTTGTACAGCACCAGGGCGATTATACCGTAAAGGATATTCGGGATCCAGGTGGCCAGCAGAGGGTTTATGGCCCCGCCAATGGCAAATTGCTGTGAAAATTGCATAAAAAGCAGGTAGGAAAACGTAAGGAACAGGCCGAATCCGATGTGCACACCCATGCCGCCTTTTACTTTCCGGGTAGACAGGGCCACGCCGATCAGAGTCAGAATGAGGGTGGAAAACGGAAAAGCAAAACGGTTGTACAGCTCAATGAGGTACTCCTCCACATTACTGGCGCCCTGCAGTCGTTGCTGATCAATAAAGTCATTCAGTTCACCCACACTCATGGTCTCGGTGATCTTATCCTCCTGCAGGATAAAATCGGAAGGAGTAAGGTAAATGGTGGTATCCACCTCCCTTCCCGTTATCAGTTCCTCCCCTTCCCCGGTAAAATTCCTGATGTAATATTCCCGGGCGGTCCATTTATTGATGGTAGAGTCCCATTTGATATACGAAGCAAGCATCTTCGATTCAAGCTCTCCTTCGTCGTTGAACTTTTCCATAGAGAACTTATATCCAATCTGGGAAACGTTACTGTAGGTTTCCACATAAACAAAGATCCCCGGCCGAACCTGCCTGTGTATATTCTTCTCGCGGTGATAGGTTGGAGGAGTCCGGTAATACAGGGCTTCAAAGGCAATTCGTTTTTCATTGGCCTGAGGGATCACATAATTGCTGAGCGAGAAGGAAGCCAGTGCCAGCAGGGTGGCGCTGATCATATAGGGAACCATCAGCCTCCTGAAGCTCAGCCCGCTGCTCAGGATGGCAATGATCTCTGTATTGTAGGCCATTTTGGAGGTAAAAAAAATCACCGTGATAAAGGTGAAGAGGGGGGAGAACAAGACCGCAAAATAGGGAATGAAATTCAGGTAATAATCAAAAATAATGGCTTTCAGAGGTGCTTCCTTTTCAATGAAATCATCCAGCTTTTCGGAAATATCGAACACCACCACGATCATCAGGATCAGGGCCAGGGCCAGAACAAAGGTCCCCAGAAACTTCCGGATAATGTACCGGTCGATGATCAGTAAACCGGAGATTCTCATAATTTTCTCATCAGCTTCGGAATGATCTGTTCTTTCCATTTACCAAACGACCCGTCGAGGATCCTTTCGCGACATTCCTGCAAAAGGTGCACATAGAACCCCAGGTTGTGCACACTGGCAATCACACTGGCCATAATCTCATTCGAAACGGCCAGATGCCTGAGGTAGGCCTTCGAATACCGGCTGTAGGAGGTGGGACCTGCCGGATCGATGGGAGAAAAATCATGCTGCCACTTTTTGTTCCGGATATGGATCATTCCCTCACTGGTAAACAGCATACCGTTCCTGGCATTCCGGGTGGGCATCACACAATCGAACATATCCACTCCCCGGGCCACAGACTCAAGCAGGTTGGCAGGCGTTCCCACTCCCATCAGATACCGGGGTTTCCCGGCAGGAAGAATCGCGTTCACCCGTTCCGTCATCCGGTACATTTCCTCCACGGGTTCCCCCACCGACAGTCCGCCAATGGCATACCCTTCAGCCTCCAGGCCAGCCACAAACTCGGCCGATTCTTTCCTCAATTCCGGAAAAACACTTCCCTGCACAATAGGAAAAAACGACTGGGAGTATCCGTAAAGCGGAGAAGTGTTCCGGAATTTTTCCCATCCCCGGAGCAGCCAGCGATGTGTCAGTTCCATGGATTTCCGGGCATCCTTTTCTGAAACCGGATAAGGAGTGCATTCATCCAGGGCCATCATGATATCCGAGCCGATGGTCCGCTGAATACCCACCACTCCCTCGGGAGTAAACATATGCCTGGAACCGTCAATATGTGACTGGAACACCACGCCTTCCTCCCGAAGCTTGCGGTTGTTGGCCAGGGAAAAAACCTGGTATCCCCCGCTGTCGGTCAGCAATACCCCATCCCAGTCCATAAAACCGTGCAAACCTCCCGCTTCGCTCAACACATCCATCCCCGGCCTGAGGTACAGGTGGTACGTATTCGCCAGAAGGATCCCTGTGCCCACTTCTCCCCATAACATTTGATTGCTTACCGCTTTTACGGTTCCCCCGGTTCCTACCGGCATAAAAACCGGTGTCGGTATCCGCCCGTGACCGGTGGTGATCATGCCGGCACGTGCTCCTGTGTGTTTATCGCAGGCCTCCAGAGTAAATTCCATAGGGTCATTTTCCTGCGCAAAGATAAGAATATATCATTCATCTTTTCGTTGAACAAAACGGTATTGCGAAACCTGAAATTGTTTGATAATATTGACGGCTAACAATCCCGTGAAGGAAACAGACATGATCATTCCCGACAACTATTTGACTACCATTGTATTGATCGTTTATTTGTGTGCATTTCTGGTGCAGGGATTTTATCTGTTTTTCTTCTATATGCGGGTCGCCATGTTCCGGCAGGAAGCCGGAACGGCAAAACCGGAACCGATATCGGTCATTATCTGTGCCCGCGACGAAGCCAGCCACCTGGAAAAGTTCCTGCCGCAGGTGCTCACCCAGGATTATCCTGACTATGAGGTAATCGTGGTAAACGACTGTTCCGAAGACCGAACCGGAGAAGTCCTTGAACAACTTGCCGGCAGGTATCCCCACCTGAGGGTCACTACCATCAAAAAGGACGAAAAATTCAGGCACGGGAAAAAGCTGGCACTGGCCATCGGTATCAAAGCCGCGAAACACGACCTTCTGCTGTTAACCGATGCCGATTGTGTTCCAGTGAGTAAGTACTGGACACGCGATATACAGAAGCACTTCGGGAAGGAAACCGATTTCGTGCTGGGATACGGCGGGTATTTCTCAGGCAAGGGCTGGCTGAACCTGCACATCCGGATGGATACGGCATGGATAGCCATGCATTACCTGGGATATGCCCTGGCGGGGATCCCGTACATGGGAGTTGGAAGAAACCTGGCATACCGAAAAAAAATATTTTTTGAGAACAGAGGATTTGCCAGCCATACGCATCTGGAATCGGGTGATGACGATTTGTTTGTCAACGCTCATGCACGGAAAAACAACACCCGGGTTGAAATAGCTCCTACCGCTCACACACGGTCGGTTCCCGCCGGTTCTCTGAAAGAATGGCTTATCCAGAAACAACGCCATATAACCACAGGCAGCCGGTACCGGAAGGCAACCCGGTGGCTGCTTGGCGGGGAATGGTTTTCCAGGATCCTGTTTTATGCCGGTTTCATCACCCTGCTCTTTATTTATGAGCCCTGGTACATCCCTCTTTCCGTATTTGTATTACGCTGGCTGATGCAATTGATCGTATTCAAAATTGTCATGCGCCGTCTTAATGAAAATAATTTATTGTTATATTCGCTATTTTACGATGCGGTTCAACCGTTTCTGAACATGTTGCTCTTTTTGGCTGCGAGGGTGAAAGCAAGAAAAAGTAAATGGAAATAAATCTCAATCTGTCTGAAAAGGCCCGGTATGATCTGCTCCTGGTGGAAAGGGCGCGGTCGGGCGATCAGCGGGCCTTTGCCGATCTGATGGGGCGTTACAGGGATGCCATTTATTTTATGCTTCTGAAGATGGTAAACAATGCCAGTGATGCGGAAGATCTTACCATTGAAGCTTTCGGAAAGGCTTTCAAAAACATTCACCAGTATGCTCCCAATTTCGCCTTCAGTACCTGGCTTTTCAAGATAGCCACCAACAACTGCATCGATTTTATCAGAAAAAAACGTGCCGATCATATTTCGCTCGACCAGAACGATGAAGACCCCGACCGGCTGTCGGGCAATGTGCCGGCGGGAACTCCCGATCCGGAGGAAACCATGATCCGCAACCAGAAAGCCGTACTTCTGAGAAATGTGGTTACCAAACTCAAACCGAGGTACCGGAAACTGGTGGAACTGAGATATTTCAATGAATATTCCTATGAGGAGATTGCCGATGAACTGGATCTGCCCATAGGGACTGTGAAGGCCCAGTTGTTCCGGGCCAGAGAACTGCTGTACAATATCCTTAAAAGTACCGGTACCCGCCCCTGATCAATCCCTGTTTTTCTCATGGAAAGACTCACGTGTTATTTTCCGGGAATTTCTCCGAAAACCATCGGTCAGCTTGAACGTGCCAGGGATCTTTTCCTGGAATGGAACCAGCGTGT
Source organism: Bacteroidota bacterium (assembly GCA_011042635.1). Taxonomy (GTDB): domain Bacteria; phylum Bacteroidota; class Bacteroidia; order Bacteroidales; family VadinHA17; genus HyVt-105. The sequence goes on from DQWH01000050.1 coordinate 13,697, forward strand.
CAATCTTATTTCCAGAAAAGACAGTGAAAATCTCACCGAACGGCACATTCTGCATTCTCTTTCCATTGCCCTCTATTATCATTTCATGCCGGGAACCAGGGTTATCGACATCGGCACGGGGGGGGGATTCCCGGGGATACCCCTGGCCATTTATTTCCCCGAAGTACAATTCACCCTGGTTGATTCAGTAAGTAAAAAAATCAGGGCCGTGCAGGAAATTACCGGCCGGCTGAAGCTGAAAAACGTGAACTCCCTGGCTGCCCGGGCAGAAACACTGGACAAAACCTTCGATTTCATAACCAGCCGGGCTGTAATGGCATTCCCCCGGTTTGTGAAACTCTTCCGCCACTTGCTGGCTCCGGGCGAACAAGAAGGTACCGCCCACGGGATCCTTTACCTGAAGGGCGGAGACCTGGAAGCAGAACTGGGAAGGTATTACGCTAAGGCCCGCATACATGAGTTGAATGAAAAGCTGGAAGAAACCTGGTTCAGAACTAAAAAACTCATTTACCTGCCTTACCATAGTTTTATAAAGGCATAATTTCAGAAAGGTATTTTTGGTTTATCGGAAAAAACATTACTTTTGCAGTCTTATTGTGAAAAACACAAAGCCGACGCACTATGAAAAGGACATTTCAGCCCTCACGGAGAAAGAGAAGGAACAAGCACGGTTTCCGTAACAGGATGGCTACCGCCAACGGCAGAAAAGTACTGGCCGCCAGGCGTGCCAAAGGCAGGAAGAAGCTGTCGGTCAGCGACGAACCCAGGCATAAGCTGTAGCCGGTTTTCCCATAAAATCACCCTGAAAAAGTAAAGGAATTCCCTTTACTTTTTTTTTTGCAAATATTTTCATCCTCCCGTACCTCCGGTTAAACAACAGATAATTTTATCTTTGTTCTCACGTTCATAAAAAGAAACTGAAAAAACTCCCGCCAGCGGTCATGAAATTCCGTCAGTTCATTTTCAGCAGGATATTCCTGAAACATCTTCTTTTCGCCGTTATTGCGGCCGTGGTCATTGTACTGGGCACACTCATCTGGCTCCATCTGTACACTTACCACGGAAAATCACGACCCGTCCCCGACCTCACCGCCCTTAGCCTGGATGAGGTGGAAGAGATCGTGAAAAAAAACAAAATGCGGTATGTGGTATTCGACAGCGCCTATACCGACCTGGTTCCCAGGGGCACCGTGTATGAACAAAATCCCCGCCCCGGCACCCGGGTAAAAAAAGACAGGAAAATTTTCCTTACCATGAATGCCGTATTTCCCGATTCGGTGGCCGTTCCCAATATTATCGGCAACAGCCTGAGGCAGGCCAGGGCTATCCTGGAAAACAACGGGCTGATGGTGGGAAAGCTGAACTATTATCCCGACATAGCCATCAACAACGTGTTGCGGATCAAATACAATGGGCAGGAGATTCAACCCGGGAAAAACGTGGTTAAAGGCTCGACCATTGACCTCGACCTGGGGCAGGGGCTCAGCAACAGAAAAACCATACCCCCCGATCTGATCGCCCTGAGGCTCGAGGAGGCAAAGCGAAGAATCCTGAATGCCTCCCTCAATATGGGCGCCGTAACGTACGACGAAACCGTGGAAACCCTGAAAGATTCCCTGCAGGCCTTTGTGTGGAAACAGGTTCCAGTACACAACGAGGAAAATCAGGTGCAGCTGGGCACTCCCGTTTATGTTTGGCTTACCCTCGATTCCCTGTTACTGCCCGGGAAAAACACCCTTGACCTAAACCTCCCGCCGGGAAATGAAGAAGATATGGATCCATAGCACCCTGATGTTTCTTATCGGTCTGGAACTGTCAGCCCAGGAATATCTCACCCCGTTCGGATTCAATCCCGTTCTGCATCAGCAGAAGGCCCGTTTCCTCCCGGTAAAAAAGGAAATCACCGCTCCCGATACCCTGGAGCTTCCATTTTTCGACGATTTTTCCACTTCCGGCGTGTATCCCGACCAGAAGAAATGGATAGACAAAGGAGCCTATATCAATTCCGAAATGGCATACCAGATGGTCAGTATAGGAGTGGCCAGTCTGGATGTGCTTGATTCTGCCGGCACGGTTTACCCCCATGCCACCAGCGGCCCTTTTATAGCCGAATCGCTTACTTCCGCCCCCATCAATCTGAATCTCCCCGCCGGATCGGGAGTATACCTCAGTTTTTTTTACCAGCCGGGTGGAAGGGTCAATCCTCCGGAGACACAGGACAGCCTGCTGCTCGAATTCAGATCTCCGCTCACCGGGGAATGGGAAAAAGTGTGGAGCACCCCGGGATTCGAATCGGATACCTTCCACCACGTTATCCTTCCGGTGGATGATCTCCGGTTCCTGGTCAAAGGATTCCAGTTCCGTTTCAGGAATTATGCCAGTATCCTGGTTCCCCCCGGCCTGGAAGGCATGGCAGGGAACCAGGATATATGGCACCTGGATTACATCTTCCTTGACAAAAACCGGACGGAGAACGATACGCTGTACCGCGATGTGGCTTTTGTAGAACCCCTGCATTCGCTGCTGGTGAATTATGAAGCCATCCCCTGGCACCACTGGTCTTCCGCCCGGTTGCGGGAAATGTACGACAGCATATACATCACATACCGGAACAACGGCACACTGACCAACGTTACCCGCTACTTCAAAATACGTGACTCCCTGAATCATAGTCAGGTTTATTACTACAGCGGGGGGGCCGACAATATTGAAGCCCAGCAGGTCATAAAATACGGTTCGAAACTGGTGTATACCTTTTCTTCCCCTGCCACCGACAGCGCCCTTTTCGAAGTGAAAAGTTACCTGAATACCGACGTGTATGATTTCAGGGGAAACGATACCATCAGGTATTATCAGCGATTTAATAATTATTATGCCTACGACGACGGCTCGCCCGAAAGCGGGTACCTGGTGAACGGGGAGGGCACGTCGGGAGCCATGGTCGCCCTGAGGTATAAAACCTACCTCACCGATTCCCTGCGGGCTGTGGATATACTGTTCAATTCCACCTACCAGGGATCCGGCCAGGATCCTTTTACACTGGCCGTATGGGACGAGCAGGACGGATTGCCGGGAAACCTGATCTACTCACAGGAATGCAGCGTTCCCGAAACGAAGGAAGCACTCCGCGGGTTCCATACCATCCTTCTTGAAGAGCCCGTAGAAGTATCGGGCAACTTCTACGTGGGATATATCCAGTCAACCACTCAGGGTCTCAATATCGGAGCCGATCTGAACCGTGACCGGTCGAAACACCTGTATTATTATGTCCCCGGAAGCGGGGGATGGCAAAATACCTCAAAAAACCTGTCCCTCATGATACGGCCCATTCTCGGTTCGCCCATTATTTCAGGGATCATCCATCCGCCGGAAGGACCGCTCATAACTTTGTATCCCAATCCGGCAGGCGAGTACATTTCCCTTCACATACCGGGACAGGTACGGAAACAAATAAGGGGAATCGCCCTCATCAACAGCCAAGGCCAGAAAATCCTGGAGTACATGGAAATACCCGACCGGATCGAATTGTCCTCCTTTCCTCCGGGCATGTATTTCCTGGTGGTAAAAATGGAAGGCAACCGGGTAGAAAATTATAAATTCATGATCATATAATAGTTACCAGCTTGACCAACCGGAATCATTCAGAAGAAACATGTAACGATTCCCAGGACTTGTTTGAACATTTCCGTTTTGAGGCAGACCCGGGCCAGGCGCTGCTAAGGATCGACAAATTCCTTACCAACCGGATGCAGAACACCTCCCGGAGCCGCATCCAGGCTGCCGCCCAGGCAGGGAATATCCTGGTGAACAATCAGCCCGTGAAATCAAACTATAAAGTGAAGCCGGGAGATATTATCAGCATTGTGCTGGCTTACCCTCCGGTGGAAAAGGAGATTATCCCGGAAAATATCCCTTTGAACATCGTGTATGAGGACAAGCACCTGATCGTAATCAATAAAGAGGCTGGCATGGTGGTGCATCCGGGCCACGGGAATTACAGCGGCACCCTGGTACATGCCCTGGCCTATCATCTGAAAGATGCCCCGCTTTTTAAACCGGGGGAGCTGCGGCCGGGACTGGTACACCGGCTCGACCGGTATACCACCGGCATCATGGTGGTGGCCAAAACAGAGGTTGCTCTGAACCACCTGGCCAACCAGTTCTATAACCGGACTACCGACCGGAAGTACATGGCCCTGGTATGGGGGATCCCCGACCCGGAAGAGGGCATTATAGAAGGGAACATCGGCCGGAACCCGAAAGACCGCATCCGCATGCACGTTTTCCCCGACGGCTCCGACGGCAAACCGGCCGTGACCCATTACCGGGTAACCGAGAAACTGGGGTATGTGAGTCTGGTGGAATGCAAGCTGGAGACTGGCCGTACGCACCAGATCCGGGTCCATTTTCAGCACATCCGACACCCCCTGTTCAACGACCCGGTTTACGGAGGCGACCGGATCCTGAAAGGGACCACCTTCAGCAAATACAAACAATTTATCGAGAACTGTTTCCGCATCCTACCCCGCCAGGCCCTGCATGCCCGATCGCTGGCATTCGACCACCCGGTTACCCGGAAAAGGATGGTATTCGATTCGGAACTTCCTGACGACATGCAACAGGTGATCGGCAAATGGAGAAATTATCTTTCCGGCAGGCAGGATGACACGATTTAATTGTAATTTTATGCCCCGGAAGGAGGTTTTATGAAGAAAAAAATCGCCCTGGTCACCGGAGGCTATTCACAGGAATACTCCATCTCACTAAACAGCTCGAAGCAGATTGCCCGGGCCATGGATCCCGCCCGGTATGACCTGTTCACCATCCTGATCACCCGCGACCATTGGATGTATCTTACCCAAACAGGTGACCGCCTGCCCGTGGATAAAAACGATTTCAGCATCCTCCATGAAGGAAAAAAATTGCATTTCGATGCTGCTTTTATAGCCATCCACGGAACACCGGGGGAAGACGGCCAGCTGGAGGGCTACCTGGATATGCTGAACATCCCCTACACATGCAGCGGAAGACTGGCTTCAGCCCTTACTTTTAACAAAATCGCCTGCAAACAATACCTGGCTCCTTTCGGATTCCGGTTTGCCGGAACGGTGCAGGTACGAAAAGGCACCCCTTACAGTGCAGAAAATCTGGTCAGTGAAGTGGGACTGCCCTGTTTTGTCAAGCCCAACGAGGGGGGCAGCAGTTTCGGGATCAGCAAGGTAACCCGGGTGGAAGACCTTCCGGCCGCCCTGGAAAAAGCATTCGAAGAAGATAAGCTGGCACTGGTGGAAACCTTTTTACCGGGTACGGAGATCACCTGCGGACTAATGAAAACCCTGGAAAAAGACTATATTCTCCCCGTTTGCGAAATCGTCAGCAAAAACGATTTCTTTGATTATGAGGCCAAATACACTCCCGGCATGGCTGATGAGATCGTTCCAGCCAGAATTCCGGATGAAGTGTCCCGCAAATGCCAGGAAATGTCATCGCGTATCTACTCCCTGCTCGATTGCCGGGGACTGGTCAGGATCGACTATATATGGACTCCCGAAGAGATCTGGTTCATGGAGGTAAATACCATCCCCGGGTTGAGTGCCGAAAGCATTGTTCCCAAAATGATAAGAGCCGCCGGCCTGGAACCCGGGCAAATTTTCGGCGAGATGGTAGAAGATTGTATCCGAAGGAAAAATTCCCTGTCCTGAAGGAAAGTCCCTCTTCTTTCTCATTCTGCCTTTCCCTGCCGCACCTGATCGATGGCCGAGTACGAGCACATGAGATTACGGTCACCCCAGGCATCATCAACCCGCCTTACGGCAGGCCAGAATTTGTTCTCAGCCAGCCATTCTCCCGGGAAAGCCGCTTTCTGCCTTGAGTAGGGCCGGGACCAGTCGTCGGAGCAAACCATGGTAACCGTATGGGGAGCGTTCTTCAATACATTATCCTCCGCATCCGCTTTCTTTTCCTTTACTTCCATGATCTCGGCATGGATCTGTTTCATGGCCGTGATGAACCGGTCGAGTTCCTCTTTCGATTCACTTTCCGTGGGCTCCACCATCAGTGTTCCGTGCACGGGAAAGGAAAGGGTGGGTGCATGAAAACCATAGTCCATCAGCCGTTTGGCTATGTCGGTTTCAGTAATGCCTGCCAGGGCCTTGAAAGGCCGGCAATCGACAATCATCTCATGGGCCACGAACCCGTTGTCGCCGGTATACAGAATTTCATACCCGTTTTTCAGGGCAGCAGCCAGATAATTGGCATTCAGTATGGCCAGCCGGGTGGCATGGGTAAGCCCTTCCCCTCCCAGCAACTTAATGTAGGCATGGGATATGGGAAGGATACTGGCGCTTCCCCAGGGTGCGGCGGCAATGGCTTTGATCCCTTTTTCTCCTCCGGTTTTCACCACCGGATGTCCGGGCAGAAATTCGGCCAGGTGAGCCGCAACGGCTATGGGTCCCATGCCGGGTCCACCGCCGCCGTGAGGGATACCGAAAGTCTTGTGCAGATTAAGGTGGCATACATCGGCACCGATCACGGCCGGGTTGGTATAACCCACCTGGGCATTCATGTTGGCTCCGTCCATGTAAACCAGTCCGCCGTTCTCATGCACTACTTTGATCATTTCCCGGATACGTTCCTCGAACACGCCGTGGGTGGAGGGATATGTCACCATGAAAGCCGACAGGTTATTCCGGTGCTCTTCCGCCAGTTTCCTCAGGCTATCCAGGTCCACGTTTCCTCGGTCGTCACAATCCACCACCACCACGCGGCTGCCGGCCATAACAGCACTGGCCGGGTTGGTCCCGTGAGCCGATGCAGGAATCAGCACCACATTCCGGTGGCCCTCCCCCCGGCTCTTATGGTATTCCCTGATCACCATCAATCCAGTATATTCCCCGGCAGCCCCCGAATTGGGCTGAAAGGAAATGGCCGGGAAACCGGTGATCTCGCAGAGGTCTTCTCCCAGCTCGCGGAACAGCTGATGATACCCTTCGGCCTGTTCTACAGGGACAAAGGGGTGTATATTTCCGAATTCGGACCAGCTCAATGGCAACAGTTCCACCGCTGCATTCAGCTTCATGGTGCAGGAACCCAGGCTGATCATGGAATGGGTCAGGGAAAAATCCTTCCGCTCCAGCCTTTTTATGTACCGCATTAGCTCGGTTTCCGAACGATACTTATGGAACACGGACTGCTGCAGGAACTTCCCTTTCCGCCGGTGTACGGAAGAAAACTGCATTCCGGAAGGAACGGGTACCCGCACACCGGGTATTCCTCCGGTCGCTCTGGCCAGCACACCCACAATATCGATCAGGTCTTTTTCCGTGGTGGTTTCATCCAGGCTGATACCGATGGTATGATCATCGATGTAGCGGAAATTGATCTCGGCCTCCAGTGCTTTTCCCCGGATGTGTTCAACAGTCATTCTTTCGGGCAATTTCAGGCACAGGGTATCGAAATAATCCCTGTGGGTGTTTTCATACCCGAACTTTTCAAGTGCGGCGCACAGGGCGGCTGTTTTCCTGTGAATGCCGCCGGCAATTTCCTGCAAACCTTCCGGTCCGTGATACACCACGTACATGCCTGCCATGGTGGCCAGCAGAGCCTGTGCCGTGCAGATATTCGACGTAGCACGCTCCCTCTTGATATGCTGTTCGCGGGTTTGGAGGGCCATTCGCATGGCGGGATTTCCGTCGGCGTCGATCGTAACACCTATGATCCGGCCGGGAATGTTGCGTTTGAATTTCTCCCTTGTGGCAAAATATCCCGCATGGGGACCTCCGTATCCCATGGGAATGCCCAACCGCTGGGTAGATCCCACCACCACATCAGCCCCCCATTCACCCGGAGGAGTCAGGATAGCCAGGCTCAGGATATCGGCAGCCACCACCACCGGCACTTCTGCTTCACGGGCACGCTCCACCAGCGGCCGGTAATCGCGTATCTCCCCGTCGGCGGCCGGATACTGTACCAGCACACCGAACGTCATTTCATCGAATGCCATATCCCTGTAATCGCCGGTAACCAGCTCTATCCCGAATGGCTCAGCACGGGTAACCAGCACATCGAGGGTTTGCGGAAAGACATTGCTGTCGACAAAAAATTTATTAGCTCCCTTTTTCACGGCCTCCCGGCTGCGCGAGTTATGGAGCATGATCATAGCCTCGGCCGCGGCCGTGGCTTCATCGAGCAGCGAGGCGTTTGCAATCTCCATTCCGGTAAGTTCCATCACGGCGGTCTGGAAATTCAGAAGTGCCTCCAGCCGGCCTTGGCTGATCTCCGCCTGATAGGGAGTATAGGAAGTGTACCACGAAGGATTCTCCAGAATGTTCCGCTGGATCACCGCCGGAAAAACGGTTCCGTAATACCCCATCCCGATGTAGGTGCGCCATATCCGGTTTTTGGCCGCTATCTGCCCGATGCAGCGGAAATATTCGTGTTCACTCATCCCCGGAGGCAGGTTGAGCGGCGAACGCAGGCGTATGCTGGCAGGAATGGTTCTGTCAATCAGTTCATCGGCATCTTTCACCCCAATTACACGGCACATTTCCCGAACATCTTCTTCACGGGGTCCGACATGACGGGATACGAATCCTTGCATAGACATAGTGTTTCAGTTTTTATGGAATTTCCGAATTAAATCTGTATGTAAAGGCATAAAATTAACAAAGAACAACGGTCAAATTGCAGACAAAAATCATAAAGTGTACATGTTAAAGAATAGGTTCAGACGAAAAAGGGATTCGACTGTGTCTCCGTACTAATGGTGGTGGCGGGCCCGTGCCCGGGGTAGACTACCGTATCACCGGGCAGGGTGAACAGTTTTTCACGGATGTTTTTCAGCAGGATCCGGTGGTCTCCGCCCGGAAGGTCTGTACGGCCAATTCCCCCTTTGAACAGGACATCCCCTGCCAGCAGGATGTGATCATCAGAACTGTAAAATACCACGCTCCCCGGTGAGTGCCCGGGCACATGGATCACCTGCAGGTTCGTATTCCCGAAACCGATTTGTTCTCCCTCCCGGATGAATTTACCGGGACCGGGAGGATTTTCCGTTTTCAGGCCGAACATCCGGGCATGTGCCGCCGCATCCTTCAAAAGGAAAGCATCAGCTTCGTGGCAACGAGTCAGCAGGTCATATTTTCGCTTCATAAAACCGTTGCCCGTCACATGATCCACATGACAGTGTGTATTCAGCAGAACAACCGGCTTCAGGCGCTGTTCCCTTATAAATTGTTCCAGTTCCTGTTCCTCGCGGGGATTCATACAGCCGGCATCCACTACTGCACACTCCAGGGTATCGTTATACAGCACAAAGGTGTTTTCGCTGAACGGATTAAATACAAATGTTTTGATATGGATCATGGGAAGTTTTTTACAGTTTATCCTGTGATTTTCCTTTCAAAAGGGGAACGAAAACAAAATATCCGTGTTCCTCCTTCTCATATTCATCCTCCCCCGTTTTCACCACCACCGTCATTACCTGTGATCCTTCGCCTCCCAGGGGAAGCACCATTCTTCCCCCTGTTTTCAGCTGTTCCAGTAGCTTTGGAGGAATCTCCCGGGCAGCCGCCGTAATCAGTATCCTGTCGAAAGGAGCAAAGGCGGGCAATCCCTCGGAGCCGTCACCGTAAAAAAAACGGGGCTTGTACCCCATGGCAGGCAGCAAAGACTGAGTTTTCAGAAAGAGTTCCCTCTGTCTTTCAATGGTATATACCTTGGCTCCCATCTCCACCAGGATGGCCGCCTGATAACCGGAGCCCGTACCGATTTCCAGCACCTTGTCGTGCTTCCGCACCTGCAACAGCCCGGTTTGAAAAGCCACCGTATAGGGCTGGGAAATGGTCTGGCCGGCACCAATGGGAAAAGCCTGGTCGCGGTAGGCAAAATGAACGAATCCCGAATCCATGAACAGGTGGCGGGGCACCCGGCTCATGGCCTCAAGAACTCTTTCATCCTTGATTCCCTTGCTTCTTACTTCATCTACCAGCTTCTTTCTCAATCCCTTATGGCGGTATGTGTCGTGCATTCCCAGGTTTTTCGTTCAGGCTACAAATTTAGTTTTTCAACACGAAAACGTTGAAAAATAAGGTAAAAAAAACTGGAACCAACCGTTTAAATGAAATATGTTTGCAAAAACCTGCACGAAAGATGATCAAGATCGGCATCCTGGGCGGTGAGGCCAACGGAAGCAACGCCATTGACATCATCAGGAGGATTCCTTCCTTTCGGCTGGTAGGATTTTATGATCCCGATCCCGTTCGCCGGGAAATGCTGGGCCGCACCTGCCATCTGCATTCATTCAGTGACCCGGAAATGCTGACCGGTGTGGCCGATGCCATCGATATCACCGGACCTCTATGCCAGTACCCTTCGGCCTTCAGGCAGGCGATCAGGGAATCCAAACATGTGTTCCTGCACAACCCGTATACCGGCAAAGCGCAGGTGCTGCGCGAACTTCTTAAGCTCATCGGTGAAGCCAGAGGGATAGTACAGGTTTCACAACCTAACCGGTTTAATCCGGCTTTTCTGGCAGCCTGTCCCTATATCAGAACGCCGGGATACATGGAATTCCAGAGGAAGATCCCTTTCCAGAGGGCAGGAAACACGCAATCGCTGGTGTTGCAGTATCTGATGCACGATATTGATCTGGCCATGTACCTCACCCGTTCGAACATCAGGAAAAGCAGTGTTAGCGGTGTAAGGCTGGTTTCGGGCAAACCCGACCTGGTGGAAGCCCGGCTGGAATTTGAAAACGGATGCGTGGCCAATTTCATGATCAACCGGGTGGGGCAGGAACAAAGCCACACCTGCCACCTGTACCAGACCGGTATGACCATCCGGATCGACCTGCTGCGGCAAACTGCAGAGATCCAGCACCTGAAAAATGCGGAATCAGGCACCGTATCCGGTGCCCGCATAGCCACCGAACAACTGCTGGTAACCCCTTCCGATCCCCTGGCCGATGAGCTGATGAGTTTTCATACCTCCATACACAGCCGGCAATCGCCCCAGGTGAACCTGGAAGATGCCTTCAGGGCCATGGAGGTTCCTCTCGTCCCGCAGGAACGGCTGAACTGGCTGTAGGTGACCGGAGCTAGCCGGACAATTCTCTGCACACTCACAATAAAAACATGATTTTAGCGGTTCTTGATTCAGTTAACCGCCTTTGATGCATGAAAAACAGGAAGCAGGTCCTGACCTATCTGTTCTGGGATTTTTTTTCCGCAGCCCTCAGCTGGACCCTGTTCTTCGTTTTCCGGAAAATTATTATTGAGCCCCGTGTATTCGGCTATGCTGTCCCGGTAGAATTCGATGAAAGGTATTTTCTTGGACTGGGCGTGGTGCCGGTTTTCTGGATTTTCCTCTATCATACGGCCGGACTGTACCGGAACCTGTATCGCCGGTCGCTCCTGCATGAATTCGGAATGTCCCTGTTGATCACCTTGCTGGGCACCGTGGTCATTTTTTTCACCCTGATCCTCGACGATGTGGTATCGGGGTACCGGCATTATTACCTTTCAGCTGCCGTGCTGCTGGCTTTGCATTTTCTTTGCTCCTACCCGCCGCGCCTGATCATTACAACCCGTACACGGAACAGGATCAGGAACGGGAAAATCGGTTTCCGTACCCTCATGATCGGCAGCAACGGCAAAGCAATGGACATTTACAGGGAGCTTACCCGCCCAGGCGGATATTCAGGGAATATATTTTCCGGCTTTCTCATTCCCACGGGCAGGGAAAAGCCGGGCATGTTAAACAGGGAGCTTCCCCATCTGGGAACCATGGAAAACCTGGAACGGGTAATAAAAAAACAACGCATCGAGGAGGTGATCATTGCCATCGAATCCCATGAACATGGCGAACTGGAAAAGATCATACGCCGGCTGGAACGGTATGATGTACGCATACGCATTATTCCAAGCCTGTTCGATATCCTTACCGGGAAAGTAAGGCTGGTATCGCTGTTCGACGCCCCCCTGATGGAAATCTCAAGGGACCTCATCTCCCCCTGGCAGGTAAGCCTGAAACGGATCACCGACATTTCCGTTTCCCTCATTTCTCTTCTGCTTCTGTCACCACTGTGTGCCGTTCTGGCCGTGCTGATCAAACTGGACACCCGCGGCCCTGTCATCTACCGGCACGAACGCATCGGGCGTTTCGGAAAGCCTTTTACTATTTACAAGTTCCGTTCCATGATAGTTGGGGCCGAAGAGAACGGCCCTCAGCTCTCCAGTCGTAACGATCCCCGGGTAACCAGGGTGGGACGGTTCATGCGGAGGACCCGCCTGGATGAGGTGCCCAATTTTGTCAATGTACTGAAGGGCGACATGTCGCTGGTAGGTCCCCGTCCGGAAAGGCAGTATTACATCGACCGGATCGTAAAACGGGCTCCCGAATACCTGCATCTGCAGCGGGTCAAGCCTGGGATCACCTCGCTGGGTCAGGTAAAATACGGATATGCCGGGAACCTCGATGAAATGATCCGGCGGATGAAATACGATCTGATCTATGTGGAAAACATGTCGCTGTTGATGGATATCCGCATCATAGCCTATACTTTCCTCACTATTATCCTGGGGAGAGGCATCTGATCAGCCAGACTGAAAAGAAAACTTCCTAAGCGGCAGTTGCACCGCTCCTTCCGGCAGCAACCGGCTTTCGAAAAAATTGATCTCCTTCACCACCACTTGCCCCCAGTCGTGATCTTTGTACTTTTCCAGCAGCTCCCATAATTTCTTCCTTTCGCTTACGAACCGGGGGCGGGCCAGGGTCAGGTGAGGCTTGAACGGCCGTACATCGGGTTCAAATCCGTGCCGCCGGGCCGTTTCATCGGCATCGACCTTCAGGCGTTGCAGCATGCCTCCTTCATCATCCACCCCGATCCAGATAACCCTGGGTCGGTTCATGCCCCCAAACAGGCCCAGACCTTTCAGGCGGATTGAAAAAGCCGGCAGGCTTTCCCAGCGGGCAGACAACTCTTTCCCGATGCTTTCTGCCTGAGCGGTAGTGGTATCGCCCAGGAAGGTAAGGGTAAGATGCCAGTGGGCCGGATCTGCCCATTTGATCGATGAACGGGGAAAAGAGCCGGTCCATTCCCGGAAATGATTTCTCATTTCCCGGCTTACCGGTACAGGAACTCCGATAAAAGTACGCAGGACAGAAGACGACACGACAAAAGCAATTTGTTATCTGAAAGGAATTCGTTAAATTAGTGATCCAACCCAAAAATAGGAAATCATGAACAGACCGAAAAAATTTGCCGTGATCCTTTCGGGATGTGGCGTATACGACGGAGCAGAAATCCATGAAGCCACCCTTTCGCTGTATTTTATTTCCAAGCACGGGGGCATGTATGAAATGTTCGCCCCCGATATCGACCAGCACCATGTGGTAAACCACCTCACAGGCGACGAAATGAAAGAAAAGCGGAACGTGCTGGTGGAAGCAGCCCGCATTGCCCGGGGAAAGATCAGATCCCTGCTGGATTTCAAAGCGGAAGATTTTGACGGTTTGCTCTTACCGGGAGGATTCGGGGTTGCCAAGAATCTTTCCGATTACGCTTTCAAAGGAGCTGAATTCACCGTATTGCCCGAAGTGGAAAAAGCCATCAAAGACATGGTGGCTACCGGCAAACCCGTCGGCGCCCTGTGCATTGCCCCGGTAGTGCTGGCTAAAGTACTCGGGGATGTAGAACTGACCATCGGGCAGGATACCGTCACGGCCTCCGATGTTGAAAAACTGGGGGGCCGTCACCGCCAAACAGCGCACGGACAGGTGGTGGCCGATTCACGGCATAAAGTGGTCACCACCCCCTGCTACATGCTCGATTCCACCATTGCCCAGATAGGCGAAGGAGCCGAAAAGGTGGTGCTGCACATGATGGAGTGGATGTAGGGGTCAGGCGTAACCCGTAACCCTGACGATGGCTTCGCCATGTCAGGGTTCAATTCCGACTAATCCATCCGCTTCGCTTCGCTCCCGGATGGATAGTCTCATTGAACCCGTAACACGCATCTTCCTTGAGCCCCATACCCTTTGCCCCATGCAACTGATCGACCCCGGAGGGGTCGCATGTGTCTTTGGCGGGGAGGCGGTAATTCGGTGAGTCGGGAAGGCCTGGTGCATGTAATCGGGTAATCGAGTAATGGAGTAATGGACTGATTGGGTACGGTCGCCAACATCCCCCGGAGGGGGCACAGATACCTGGTGCTGTTTACCGGGCTATCTCCACTTTCCCCACCATTCGGTTGACTGCAACAGCCCGGTGGCAGGATCTTTTTCCGGGTCTTTATGGCAGATCATTACGATATGAGGGAAAAATCTAAAGGGTCAGTTTAATAAAATCATTTGGCTTTCCAGATGTATACCGTAACCTTCTTCCACAATAATGACAAACATCATATATAAACAGCCAATAACCACTAATTTTGCCTCTAAGTAATCCAATGATTATTGCACCATGCCAAAGATCGAATCGCATCCGATACTCGACATCAAAAAAGGAGAACAGGTCACGTTCCTGTTCGAAGGGAAAAAGATTACCGGAGAAAAGGGAAGAACCATAGCGGCTGCCCTGCACCAGGCCGGATATTCTGTACACAGCCACAGCCTGTCGGGCAGGAACCGGAGCCTGGAATGCGGCATCGGTAAATGCGGGGCCTGCGAAATGCTCGTAGACGGAGTCATCAGGCGAATATGCATCACACCTGTAGACGGAGTGAAAGAAGTAAAAGAAATCCCCTCCGATTATCAGCCGCAGGTAACGGAATACAGGAAAGCAGAGCCTTTCAGGGTGTACAAAACCCGGGTGGCCATTATCGGGGCCGGACCAGCCGGACTGGCAGCCAGAGAAGTGCTGAATGAACACGGGATCGAGAACATCGTGATCGACAATAACGAGCAAATCGGCGGTCAGTTCCTGATGCAAACCCACCAGTTCTTCTTCTTCGAAAAGGAGCAGAAATTCGGCGGCATGCGTGGATTTGACATTGCCCGCACCCTGACCGGAGAGAACCACGAAGGGATCTTTCTGAATTCTACCGTGTGGGATATCCTGGAAGGCGGACGTCTGGCCGTTAAGAACATCCGCACCGAAGAAATATATTATGTGGATACCGAGCATCTGGTGGTGGCCACCGGAGCCGTGCCTTTCATGCCCACTTTTGAGAACGACGACCTGCCCGGGGTATATACGGCTGCGGTGGTACAGAAAATGATGAACATAGAGTTTACCCTGCTGGGGAAGAAGGTTCTCACGGTAGGCGCCGGGAACATCGGCTACCTTACTTCCTACCAGCTCATGCAGGCTGGTGCCAGGGTAGTGGCCATCCTCGAGGCGCAGGACCACGAAGGAGGTTTCCCCGTACAGGCCAATCGCGTACGCAGGCTGGGTATTCCCATCCTCACCTCATACATCTTGCTAAAAGCCATCCCCAATGAAAACTATGACGGCATTACCGGAGCAGTGATTGCCCGCTGTGAGGATTTCAAGCCGGTCCCCGGTACGGAACAGGTTCTGGAAGGCATTGATGCCATCAATATCTGTACCGGTCTGGTGTCCGATGATCAGCTCCTGATCAAAGGCCGGGAGATTTTCGGCCGGAACTGCCACGGAGCGGGCGATGCCATCCGCATCGGAGAAGGAACCAGCGCCGTTCTACGCGGGAAACAGGTGGCTTTCGATATCCTGCAGGAACTGGATGAAAAGTACGATTATGACCGGTACCTGGCCATTTCCAAGGAATACATCGATTCCCAGCAACATCCGGTAAAGGTGCTGGAAAAACCTTTTCTGCCCACACCGGAAAGAATGCATGCCAGGCCGTTTGTGCTAATCGACTGCCTATACGGATTTGCCTGCAACCCCTGCCAGTTTGCCTGCCCGCACGGAGCCATTACCAAAACCTCCTCCAGCACCGTGCCCCTCATTGATTTTGATAAATGCACGGGATGCATGCAATGCGTATACCAGTGCCCAGGACTGGCCATATTCGGGTACAATCTGAAAAAAAACTGGCTTTTCCTTCCGGTGGAATACGAAGTGGAAGAAGGAGCCGCCGTGTTCCTGGTGAATAATGAGGGAGAAAAACTGGGAACCGGTACGGTGGATAAAGTGCTGCGGAAACCCAATAAAACCCATGTGGCCCGGGTCAAATCCCATGATCTTTCAGGCGGAGCCCTGCTGAAAGCCAGGGGATTCATTCTTCAGGAACAGTACCCTGAACCCCTTTCCCTCCATGAAGGCAATCCTTCCGGGAAAAGTCCGCAATATATCTGTCATTGCGATGACGTAACCCTGGACGAGATCATGGAAACCATCGGGAACAGAAAATTCATATCGGTGGATGAAATCAAGCATACCACCCGTCTGGGTATGGGTGCCTGCCGGGGTAAACGATGCATCAAAAGGCTGAAGCAGACGCTGGACGGGAAAAAAATCGCCCTGGTGGGAGAAGCCACTCCGCGCGGGCCCCTGTCAAACCAGGTGAACATCGGCGAACTGTATCCCAGGGATAAACATGAACAGATCATTCCGGTGGTTGCCGGTAAAAGTATCCTGAAAAAGGAAGTGAAAACCCTGGTGGCCGGAGGAGGTATCGGAGGAAGTGCCCTGTTCCGTTACCTGGCTGAAGCCGGAATGGAACCCGTTCTGATCAATTACGGAAGGGGAGCATCGTGGAGGAATATTGCCGGAGGCCGCCCCAACTTCAGTGTACCCGAACTGGCCGACATTGCCCGGCATAATCTGGATATTTTCAAGGAATTACAGAATATCGGGAACATCGATTTCCGTTCAACCCGTTATGTCACCTTTGCCCATGACGAGGCTACCCGCGATATCCTGCTAAAATCACTGGAATGGTCGGATGGCTATTTTGTAGAACCTGCAGACTACCACAAAAAGATCAGCCCCTTTCTCAATAATAAAATGGATATCTACCTCGGTGCCCTGATCACCCATGACTGCTGGCAGGCTACGCCCGGCCGGGTGATTGATCTGATCAGAACCCTGGGAATAGAAATCGGCGGAAAAGTGCTGGAAGATTGCCAGCTGATCGATGCAGTTAAGGAAAACGGCAAATTCCGGATTCTGGTCCGGGATCATGACAGGCAGTACATTGAATACACCGCTGAAAACTTCATCAATGCCATGGGCCCGGAGGGTGGAGAAGTCGCCCGTAAAATGGGAATAGAAACCGGTCTGTTCCCTGTGAAGCACCAGGCCTTTATTACCCGACGTCTTCCCTACCTCGGACTGGACAACAATCCGCTGGATATGCTGATTGACAGAAGAAACTATAAAGGATTCGTGGCAGTTTACGGCCAGCAACTGGGAGAAACCGGCCAGATCATCGGCTGTGCATCACCGGCTGTGGAACCGAACGAAACAGGGAAAAACCTGAAGATCAACTCCAAAGAATTTATCGAGATCATCTCGGAAGTGTTCGTGAACTGGCTGCCCGAGCTCTCTTCTGTAGGATTTCAGGCAGTATGGGCCGGGTACTATGTGGAACCGCGCATGATTATCGATCCGCAGGAAGGGCTTTTCCTTGGCCTTCGGGGACAGGGGTTCATGCTGGCCCAGTATCTGGCAAAACTTTATGTGGACCACCTGACCGGGAAAAAGGTGCCGGATTATTTCCACCGTCTTTCCCTGCATGGCGACGGTCTGCTGGAAAAAGCCTTCAAATAATCAGGATCTTACAGAACCAACGGGAAAGTCATACCATTGCCATACTGATCAAAATCCGTATTTATTTATTATACATATTAAACCAACAAAAAATACGGAAAATGGCAAAAGATAATTTTTGAAAACATCGGCGGCTCTTGTTCTGGGCAGCATATTCGCCGGCCGCGCAGGAAAATTCAACGCTGCCGAGAATCTGCAAATAACCCTGAACGCTGAGGGGCAATATGTACTTCCTTCCCCGGATTACTCCTATGATGCGCTGGAATCCTACACTGACAGGGAAACCATGGAGTTGCATCATTCGAAACATCACAACGGATATGTCAACGGCCTGAACAAAGCCACTGCCATGATCAGGGAAGCCATTGAAAATAATGATTTTCTCTGGTGAAACACCGGGAAAGGAAGCTGGCTTTTCACGACGGAGGACATCTGCTGTATGTGATCAACTGGGAAGATCTATCGGCCCGGCTGGAAAGCCTGGCAGAAAAGTTTGCCTAATAGACCTTTAAATTTCTATACAACATCCCATTGTGAAGAATAAATCCTTCCCCTCTCAGGGGAAGGTGGGTTCCGCCAACAGGCGGAAGACGGAAGGGGGCAGAAGGAGAAAAAACGGGGAAAAGTCGAGGAAAGGAAACAATATTAACATTTCCTTAAAAAAGGAGTCGGGAATTCCGCCACCCAACCACCCCGCCCTCCCACCAATAGCAGAAGGGGAGCATTCCTCCTTGCAAAGAAGGGGATTTGTCGTACCATGCACCATGCTAGGTTGGTTTAACCGGAACCGAACGAAAAACACTCCGGGTGCGACTTTTAGTCGCTCCCGGACATTACCGTTTTAAAAATCTTCCCTATCCTGCAAAACGTTTTTCCACCGCCGACCAGTCGACCAGTTTCCAGAACGATGCGATGTAATCGGGTCGCCGGTTTTGATAATCGAGATAATAAGCATGTTCCCATACATCGCAGGTCAGCAGGGGCTGCAGGCCCCTCCGCAGGGGATTGCCCGCATTCGACTCTTGCACGATGTCCAGGCCGCCCTCTTTTGTTCTAACCAGCCAGGCCCAACCCGATCCGAAAAGGGTGGCAGAGGCTCTTGTAAATTCTTCCATCAGGGTTTCCATACTACCAAAAGCCTGATCAATCGCACGTTTTAATTCTCCATCCGGCACCTTTTTCGGTTCCGGATGGAAGCCGGAGAAATAAAAGGTGTGATTCCACACCTGGGCGCCATTATTGAATAAACCTCCTTCAGCTTCCCTGATAATCGTCTCCAGGTCAGCCTGAGCAAATGGCGTCCCTTCAATCAGCTTGTTCAGATTGTTTACATAGGCCTGGTGGTGTTTGCCGTAATGGAATTCAAGAGTTCTCCGGCTCACATACGGTTCCAGGGCATCCAGTGCATACGGTAGTTCAGGTAGATAAAAGGCCATTTTGTTTGATGTTTGTTGTTTATATACAAAAGATACGGATTTTTTCTCAGGAATCCATACTGTCTGGCAAGTCATTTAACAGTACCGGCCATAATACCGGAGCATACTGAAAAAAATACCGTCACGAAAAATGCGTGACGGTATTTTTTTAAAGCGTATTCAATGATTATTTACTGAACCTCCGGGCCACTTCATTCCTGTGAACCAGGTTCCAGAATGCTTCAGGGTATTCGGGACGGCGGTTCTGATATTTCAGATAATAGGCATGCTCCCACACATCAAGCCCCAGAAGGGGAAATCCCTTCACCCCGGCAATATCCATCATGGGATTATCCTGATTGGAAGTGAACGTAACGGTAAGCAAACCGTCTTCTTTCCTGATCAGCCATGCCCAGCCTGAGCCGAATCGGTTAGCAGCCGCCCGTGAAAATTCGGAGTTGAAATCCCCGAAAGAACTGTAATCCCGGTTTATGGCATCCAGCAACTCACCTTCAGGCTCCCCTCCTCCATCGGGCGAGAGTATGGGCCAGAACAGGTTGTGGTTGTAGTAACCTCGCCCATTATTTCTTACAGACACCGGGTATTCTGATATATGGCCCTTTATTTATTTCCTCTATGCTGAGTGATCCTGCAGGGGTCCCCTTAACGGCATCATTCAGTTTGGAAGTATATGCACTGTGATTTTTGGTGTGGTAGATCTCCATTGTCCTGGCATCTATGTGCGGTTCCAGGGCTTTATATTCATAAGGTAAATCGGGTAATTTAAAAGCCATGGTATCTTCTTTTTTATGAGTTATGCTATTAAAACTGATTCTTGATTAAGAGACAATCCGCGGGCACAATTGTTCACTTTTCCGAACAGGCTGCCATATTTTACTATCTTCAACCCCTTCATTTCCCAACACTGACCCATGAACCGGAAGATCTTGAATCTGGCCGTGCCGAACATTATCAGCAACATTACGGTACCCCTGCTGGGAATGGTCGATCTTGCGCTGGTGGGGCATCTGGATTCGGCAGTGTATATCGGAGCCATAGCCCTGGGAGGGACCATTTTCAATTTCATATACTGGGGGTTCAGCTTCCTGCGCATGGGAACCAGCGGTTTTACTGCCCAGGCATGCGGAAGGAGAGATCTCCAGGAAGCGACTTTATGGCTGGTAAGGGCACTGGGGGTAGGACTGGCCGGAGCCATTCTGGTTTTGTTACTGCAACGTCCTATTGGATGGCTCAGTTTCACGTTATTCGGAGGAAGTAAAGAAGTGGAATACTGGGCAGCCCGGTATTTCTATATCAGGATATGGGCGGCCCCGGCCACCATCACACTGTATGCTTTCACCGGCTGGTTCATCGGCATGCAGAATGCCCGGTTCCCCATGATCATTACACTGGTAGTCAACCTGCTGAATATAGGCTTTAATGCTCTGCTGGTACTGGGAGCGGGCATGCGGTCAGACGGGGTGGCCCTGGGCACGGTGCTGGCTCAATACAGCGGCCTGGGCACAGCTATCTGGCTCTACATGAGATATTACCGGAAGTCGGGCAGGAATATCGTCATCCTCAAAGTCTGGGATAAAGACGCATTAAAAAGATTTTTCCTGATAAATAAGGATATTCTGATCCGCACCCTTTCTCTCATCTTCGTTTTCACCTTCTTTACAGCCAAATCAGCCAGCCGGGGAGATATCATCCTGGCCGTAAATACCCTGTTGCTTCAGTTTTTTATGGTTTTCTCCTATCTGATCGATGGTTTTGCCTATGCTGCCGAGGCGCTCACCGGGAAATACAAAGGAGGAGGCAACCAGCCCATGTTGAAAAAAACAGTACAGTATTTGTTCGCCTGGGGTTTTGCCCTGAGTATTCTTTTTGCTCTTTCCTATCTGGCAGGCGGAGAATTCCTGATCCGGAAACTGACGAGCAACCGGGAAGTAATTGCCGTTGTTCAGCCTTATATGTTCTGGACGGTGGTAATCCCTCTTATCACTTTCCCGGCTTTTCTGTGGGATGGAATTTATATCGGAGTAACCGCCTCGGCCGGCATGCGGAACAGCATGCTGATCTCTCTGGTACTTGTCTTCCTTCCGGGATATTATTTCCTGACCCCAATACTGGGAAATCAAGGGTTGTGGCTGGCCATGATGTTGTTTATGATCACCCGGGGAGTGGTGCAGACTATTCTGTCAAAAAAAGTTGTTTTCGGAAAATAAACAATCAGGACTGTGAAACCGAAAGGGGGCCTTTTTCCATTTTTTCTTCAACAAAGGAGGCAATCCGGATCCCGAAGAAATAAATTTTTACATCATACAATTTCACATGCCATTTGCGGTCGAGAGAAGGGACACTTCCTCTGTAATCCGTTTTCCTACCAAAAAAGGGATGCTTTTCCCCGTTCTTTCGCACGGTATCTGAAAACTTTAATTGACGGTGCAATAATACACTTTATCATTCAATTTACTATATGTCTCATGCATATTTTGATCAACCACTTTCTAACAACCATAAATGCACAATGGATGTAGATAAATTCCTATCTTTATCCAGGAATAATGATCACCGGTGAAAAATAGATCATGACGGTTATCTCACGCAATACAAGCATTGAAGAACTGGTGGAAAAAATTCCGGCCTCCGTGTCATACCTGATGAAAGAAGGCATCCGGTGTATTGCCTGTGGGGAACCCATCTGGGGAACTCTGGAAGAGGCAGCCCGTGACAAGGGATTTGACGACAACACCATCGACCGCTTTGTGAGGGAACTGAATGAGTTGGCATCATCTCCCGGAGAAGAAAAGCAGGAACCCTCCATTCGTGTAAAAAAGCTGAAAGATCTCTGACCAGCCTCCTTCACTCATATCTTCCCTCAATCAGGAATTCCTTCACATACTGTCTGATCCCTTCTTCGAGGGAAGTAAATGGTTTTTTGTATCCTTCCCGTTGCAATTTTTCCACTCTGGCTTCAGTAAAATACTGATATTTATCCCTGATATCTTCCGGAGTATCGATAAAACGGATCCTTTCAGGTTTTCCGGCAGCAGCAAACACACTGCGGGCCAAATCGAGGAAAGTACGGGCTCTACCGGTTCCCAGGTTGTATATCCCGCTGTGTTTCCGTTGCTGCATCATCCACACCATCGCATCGGTCACATCCTTTACATAAATAAAATCACGTTTCTGTTCACCGTCCTTCACATCCGGGCGATGTGACCGGAACAGCTTCATTTCACCTGTTTTGCTGATCTGGTGCCATGCATGCAACACCACCGACGCCATTCTGCCCTTGTGGTATTCATTCGGACCGTATACATTGAAAAATTTCAGGCCTGCCCAGAAATACGGTTTTTTCTCCTGTTCCAGCGCCCACATGTCGAATACCTGTTTCGATTCACCATAAGGATTCAATGGCTTAAGTTCGGGTATCAACCGGTGGTCGTCATCATACCCCTTTTCTCCCCTTCCGTAGGTGGCCGCCGAAGAAGCGTAGATCAATGGTAAGCCGTACCGTATGCAGTCTTCCCACACCCGCCGGGAATAGTCAATATTCAGCACACGGAACACATTCCGGTCGAACTCGGCGGTATCGGTCCTGGCTCCCAGGTGAAATATGAACTGCACAAAACGGTGGTTTTCGGAAAGCCAGGTAAAAAACTCATCCCTGTGAACTTTTCCCGTCAATTCCTTTCCGGCAAGATTCCGGTTTTTATCCTCGCGGCTGAAATCGTCAACAGCTACCACATCCCGGTATCCTTCCGCATTGAGCCGAGCCACCAGATTGCTTCCGATGAAACCAGCCGCACCTGTAACAATAATCATAACCTGCTAATTATAATGCGAAAATAGTCATTTCATTCCATGTTAACGAATACGCTCATTATGAATGATTCCCAAAACAACTATTTATCTGTTAAAGATTTTCTATCTTTGCCGGGGTTAAAGGCACCAATCACCTCAGCATGCTTTATCTGACGCGCAGGGAAAGATTCAATGCCGCACACCGGATGTATATTCCGGAATGGACGGACGATAAGAATCTGGAGGTATTCGGAAAATGTTCCAATCCCAACTGGCACGGGCATAATTACAATCTTTATGTCACCGTAAAAGGAGAGCCTCATCCGGAAACCAGCTTAGTGGTCAGCCTGAAAGAGCTGAGCCGGGTGATCAGGGAAAAGGTCATCGAGCCCCTGGATCACCGGAACGTGAATCTGGAGGTGGATTTCATGAAAGGAAAAATCGCCTCCACGGAGAACCTGGCAATGGCTATCTGGGAAGTGCTCGAACAGGAGGTACAGGTGCTGGGAGTTAAGTTACACTGTATCAGAATTGAGGAGACAGAAAATAATATTGTGGAATATTACGGAGAAAAAAATCATGGAAATCATTAACGATGGTATAGAAACGCGTGATGATTTTGGTTATTCCAAAATTGAAAGGTACGATGCCGAATCAACGCGCCAGCTGGCTGAAAACTATAGAAATATACTGAAACTCCTCGGCGAGGATCCCGCGCGGGAAGGCCTGCTGGACACCCCCGTGCGGGTAGCCAAAGCCATTCAGTTCCTCACCAGCGGATACGATATCAATCCTTCCGATATTCTGTCGAAGGCCCGGTTCAAGGAAGAATACAAGCAAATGGTCATTGTCAAGGATATTGAGGTGTATTCCATTTGCGAGCATCATATGATCCCCTTTTTCGGGAAAGCTCATGTTGCCTACATTCCCAACGGCTATATTACCGGTTTGAGCAAAATTGCCCGGGTGGTGGATGCCTATGCCCGAAGGCTGCAGGTACAGGAGAGGATGACCACCCAGATACGCGACTGCATTCAGGAAACCCTGCAGCCCATTGGTGTGGCGGTGGTCATTGAAGCACACCACCTGTGCATGATGATGCGGGGAATACAGAAACAAAATTCGGTGACCACCACCTCCGCCTTCACCGGTGAGTTCCTGAAGGAGCCCACCCGGGAGGAATTCATCCATCTGATTGGCTCCAAACTGCATTAAACGACATTCCCGGGCTGTTTCCGGATTCGTGCCGAAGCAATTCATATTTTTGTAACCAAAAAACAGAAACATGAAAGCTTATTTATTTCCCGGGCAGGGTGCCCAGTATCCAGGTATGGGAAAAGATCTTTACGATTCCCTGCCGGAAGCCCGCGAACTATTTGAGTCAGCCAACCGCATCCTGGGATTCCGTATCACCGATCTGATGTTTGAAGGAACGGACGAGGACCTTCGCCAGACACGGGTAACCCAGCCTGCGATTTTTCTGCACTCCGTGATCCTGGCCAGGGGACTGAAGGACAGTTTCCGGCCCGAAATGGTGGCGGGACATTCGCTGGGAGAATTCTCCGCCCTGGTAGCCGCCGGAGCCCTGAATTTTGAAGATGGTTTGCAACTGGTAAGCCAGCGTGCCCTGGCCATGCAAAAGGCCTGCGAAGCTGCTTCATCCACTATGGCAGCCATCATGGGGCTGGAAGATACCCTGGTGGAAAAAACCTGCCGGGAGATATCCGGGGTGGTGGTGCCGGCCAATTTCAACAGTCCGGGGCAGGTGGTCATTTCCGGCTCAATAGAAGGAGTGAAAGAGGCCATTGAGAAACTCACCGAACTGGGGGCCAAGCGGGCCATTCCTCTGAAAGTGGGAGGAGCCTTCCATTCGCCCCTGATGGAACCAGCCCGGGCTGAACTGGAAAAAGCTATCAATAAAACCGGTTTCCGGGCACCGGTGTGCCCGGTATATCAAAATGTGGATGCCCTTCCCTCCACCGATCCGGAAAGCATCAGGAAAAATCTGGTAGCCCAGCTCACTTCGCCGGTAAGGTGGACACAAACCATAGAAAACATGATCCGCGACGGGGCCACCATTTTCATAGAAGTAGGACCGGGCAATGTGCTTCAGGGACTTCTGAGAAAAATAAACCGGGAAATCCCGGCCAAAAGTGCCGCCCTTTAAACGGGCAGGTTCCCCGGACTGGATATTTCTCCCGGTTTCATGATCACCCCACGCCGGTGCTTCCCGTCGATCTGTACCTTGATGGGCTGGTCGAACCTGATATGCCTCACATAATCGTCTTCGTAGGCAGCTTTCTGTTTTTTCAAAAAGTCCAGGTCATAATATCCTTCGTTGATATAAGGATTGATGGTAAAATATCCTACCCTGAAGGAAGTGAGGTTATGGAAGAAATGTGTTCCCTGACTGGGATCGATCCGGTAATCTTTCAGTCCCGATTCCACAATGACCCTAGCCATGGAAATCTGGGCCCACTTTGTGGGAATACCCAGCCAGGGATCGTTTGATCCCCAGCGACCCGGGCCTACCAGCACATAATTGCGGTTTTCTTTTTGAAACCGGTCATTCAGCTTTTCGATTGATGAAGCAATCCGGTCGCTTTTCGAGCTGTCGAAGGTTTCAGGTTTTACATAGATCAGGTCGGCTATACCGGCAATAATACCGTTGCCCAGTGCCGAATCGGAAATGATAATGGCTCTCTCCGGAGGTATCTCCTGCAGTTTGAACTCTCTGGTCTGGTCATTGTCCACAATAGGGCGTATCTGAAGGAAATTGAAGATTCGTGGATACCCTTTCGGGACATCCATATTCACGGCAAATTCAATTTCGATGGGACTATTCATTTCCTTCTGGCCCATTTCCAGAAGGGAATTCAGTATCTCAGGCAGGGGAAACTGGTTATGCCGCAATATTCCGGCAAACGACACAATGCTTTTCCCTCCTTCCTGATACCCGTCGCGGATCATATGGCTGTGATAATCATAGGTTGATACTACATATTTTCTGAACAGGGGATCATTTTCAGCTTCTTTGACAGGAAGCTTCAGTATGTTCACCCCGTCGTCGGTGGAAGGGACAAAACTATCCAGCGACATATCGAGGGCATAGAACCTTTTCTGGGTGTCACGCAGGGCCAGGTCAGGATCGGAAAGCTGAAGGATTTTCTGGGGATATTTGGGGGAGAACCTGAGGGAAGCTCCACCGTCCACAATCAGTTTCCCCAATCCGTAAGCTATGCTGGCTATTCCATCTTCGGGCATTTCTGGCTCGATGGGATAAAAATTGATGGAACGGGCCACTCCGCTGAGCGTGGGGTAAAACCGGTTCCCGTACTGCCGGCCACATACTTCCTGAAGAATGATCCCCATTTTTTCCTCATCAATCACATTGGCCGTAGCCATCATATAGGCCTTGCTGCTCTTGTAATACACCGAGGCATACACTTCCTTGATGGCATCGGCCAGGTATTTGATCATCACCGTATTATCATTTACCCGCGGGATCATGTAGGTAGAGTATATTCCTGCAAAAGGCTGGTAATGACTATCTTCCAGCTTACTGGAAGAACGGATAGCAATAGGATTCTTCACCACTCCCAGAAATGCATAGAGATCCTGGTAGATCCTTCCCGGGAACTGGGCGTTCACAAAACGCTGCAGTATCTCCTCATCGGGCAGGTCAGACAGGGCAATCTTGTAAAGTTCATTCATTTCCATGAACTCATCGAAAATGTCTGTACTCAGCACCACCGTACGGGGTATGGTGATCAGCACATCGGAATGTTTGAAGAAAATGTTGTTCCTCTTGATAATGGAATTCACAAATGCCAGCCCCCGGGCTTTCCCTCCGATGGATCCCTCCCCTATCCGGCTGAAAATAAGGTATTCGTCGAAGCTGCTCTTGTCGAATTTGGCTATCACCCCCCGGCCTTTCCCCATCCGGAAACTGGAAATAGCCTGATACACAAACTTCCTCACCTCGTCGAGATTGTGGAAATCTTCCAGGCGAAGGAACTTGAACATCTGCGCTATGGGAAACAAAGCCCTGGCATTCAACCATTTTGAAAAATGGTTCCGGCTGGTATGGTATTCCAGGGTGGCATCGGGAATGGAATACAGCATTTGCTGGAACGACTGCAGATCGGTTGCCCTGCCGATTTCTTTCATGGTGGCAGGATCGCGGAAAATGAACGGCCCAAAAGCCAGCTGGGTGATGAAATAGTTCTGCAGTTCCAGGGTGATGGTTTTGGAGTATTTGTGCACAAAACCCACTCCCAGTTCAGTAGCCACGGCAGCATTTTTCAGGTCGGACGACTGCAAAAGGAAAGGCATGTGATCAACATCTTCCCTGATCTTGCGGCACAATCTGATCCCAGCCTCGGGGTCTTTTGTCCCTTTTCTTTTGAAACTGATATCGGAAATCACTCCCAGCAGATTATACTTGTATTTCTCGTATAGCTGTATAGCTTCCTCATAGTTGGTAGCCAGGAGTATTTTCGGGCGTCCCCTCATGCGAAGCATCTTCTGGTGTTCGTTCAGGGCTTCGCGCTGGAATTCCTTCGATTGCTTCAGTACAATTTTGTACAGCACCGGAAGGTAAGAGGAAATATACCTGATGGAATCTTCCACGAGCAGAATAGCCTGAACGCCAACCTGTTCAATATCGTAATCGGCATTCATACGGTCCTCTATCAGCTTGATAATGGCTACCAGCAGGTCAGCGTTCCCAAGCCAGCAGAAGACATAATCAATAGCCCGGAGGTCTTCCTTCTCCAGCTTCATGCTCACCTCACGCGAAAAATAGGTCAGCACCACAATGGGGATACGGGAATATTTTTCTTTGATCTTATGAGCCAGCTGAAAAGGATCCATATCGGCTACACTCAGCATGGAAATAACCAGATCAATACTTTCCTTCTCCAGAATCTCAAATGCTTCGCGTGCCGTATTGGTCTGAATAAAGACCGGCGGATACCGCAGGTTCAGGGAAACGTATTCATTGAAAATCTGTTCATCGATCCGGCCGTCCTCTTCCAGCATAAAGGCGTCGTAATTACTGCACAACAAAAGCACTTTATGAATACGGTTCTGCATCAGGAGATTGAAAGAAGTCTCGCTGAAATCGTACTTCTTCATGTCAGCATATATGGCCGGATAATCAATTGGCATATTCATTCTTCAATCATTTTTTCCGTTATCCACATGATTCAGGGTAATCACCGCAATGCTTTTTTTCCCGTCCATTTTGACCTGAAGGGGACGGGCAAAACGGACGTGCCTGAAATATTTCTTTTTTTCCACCAGTTCCTGTTCTCCGATAATATCCCAGTTGATGAAATCGCCCGGCGACTTATGGTTCACACTGAGGTATCCCACATTCATTGAAGTTACGTTATGGAAGAAATGCGATCCCAGGGAAGCATCGAGAGGGAATTCTTCCATGCTCATCTCGACGATCACTCCTGCGTTCGATATCTGCGACCACACCACCGGGATTCCGATAAAGGGGTCGCGTGTTCCCCACCGGCCGGGACCTATCAGAATATATTTTCGACCCAGATCGAGCATGGCGGCATTTATTTCTTCAATTTCAGAAATCATCCCCCGGGTCTTTGTCTTGTCGAACAGGTCCGGTTCCACGTAAATCACATCCTGAATATTTTCTATCAATCCGTTCCCCATGCTCCGCTGTGAGAACAACAGAATATCTTTCCTCGGAATCCGGTCGATATCCACCTCATAATCTGTCCGGCTGCCTACCATGGGTTTGATCTGAAGAAGGTAGAACGAAGCCAGTCCATCCTGATCCTTTTCCAGGTCCACTGCGTATTCAATTTCCACCGGTGACCCAAGAGCTTCCTGCACTACTTCCAGGATTACTTTGATGGTATTGGCCAGGGGGACATAGTCATATTTCAGGATATTGGCAAAATTGATGACCCGTGGACCGTTTGCATCCAGGCCCGGTTCAACTCTGTCGTTCACCGGGTCGTATACGGAAGCCATGTACTTCAGTGTCCCGTGCTTTTCGGCTTCGGAGATATCCAGACACACCAGACCGGCATCTTCTCCTTCCAGCAGGTTAATTTTCTTTTTACTCATGTCCACTGCATAAAACCTCACCTGGGTATTTTTGTGAAGTTCTTCCGGAGTCAGTATATCCAGACGGGGATAGGAAGGAGAAAAACGATAAGCTCTTTCTCCCTCCACTACATACTGTCCCAGTCCCACAGCCGCTACCGCAAGCCCTTCTTCAGGCTTCATATGGGAAATGGGGTAATAATTATATGACTGGGCGGTGCCGCTGATATGCGGATAGTAAGCTTCTCCGTACTGATTCCCCACCACTTCCTGCATCACAATGGCCATTTTTTCCTCCTCGATCTTGTGGTTGATGGCCATGAAGTAGGTCCTTGCATCGTTCGAATAGATGGATGCATACACCAGCTTGATGGCATGAACCGCCTGCATGTATCTTTCTTCAAAATCAGGATGATTGTTCGGAAGCATGTAGGTTTCAAACACCCCTGAAAAAGGCTGCATCAGGGAGTCTTCAAACAGGGAGGAAGAACGAATGGCTAACGGGTTATCAATCAGTTTCAGAAATACTTTCAGTTTTTTCTCCAGGTTATAGGAAATTTCTGCATTCAGAAATGCCTGTCTGATCCTGTCATAATCTGTTTCCTGATATACCACATCATACAGGTGGTTTCTTTCCATGAAAATATCGAACTCATCTGTTCCGATGATGGAGGTGCGGGGTGTACGGATCCTGATGTTGGGGGTCAGACGGGAAAAGCCAAAATGATATATCAGGGTATTGATAAATGCCAGTCCCCGTCCTTTTCCTCCCAGGGAACCGCCTGCAAAATTCACAATATTGCTTTCATCGAGCACGGCTGTTTCGTCAAAATTGACGATTTTTCCTTTTTCTTTCTCGTTGCGGTATTTGTGTATGATCCTGATAAGAAATTCACGAAGTTCCTCTGGGCTGCTGAAATCAGTTATTTTCAGAGGATTGATGATTTTGGCAATCTGTATCTCTCCACGGGCCATCAGCCAGAGCGAAAAGTGGTTCTTCACACCGTGATAGACCAGGGATTCTTCGGGAACCGTGCGGAGGTATTGCTCAAACTCACGCATGCTTTTGGCCACGGCTATCTGTTTCCCCTGCTGGTCCCTGTATACGAAATGTCCAAAACCCAGGTGGTAATTGATAAAACTTTTCAGTTCCTGTATCAGGCTTTCCGAATTTTTATCGATAAAAACTGCCTTCAACCGGTGGGCAAGCTCCGCATTTTGCGGATCGGACGATTGCAGAACAGCCGGAAGATTGCTGATTTCGTTTTTCACGAAACGGATAAAATCAACCCCGGCCATTTCATCCAGTTTTCCGTTTCGGGGAAAGCGTACATCGGAAATAACACACAGCAGGTACTCTTTGTATTTGGTAAAAAGCCTCAGGGCTTCTTCATAGGTCGGAGCAAGCAGTATTTTGGGTCTTGCCCTGAGTTTCAATACTTTATACAGATCATCCGTGCTCACATCCTCAATGATCCGCTGGGTTTGCTCAAGCACAACAGAATACAGCAGGGGCAGGTAACGGGAATAGTATATGGGACTGTCTTCCACCAGCAGGATAACCCGCGTCAGACCTATGCGGGTATCATTATCGGCGTTTACCTTATCTTCCAGCAATTTGACCATGGCAAAGAAAACCTTTGAATCGCCGTTCCATACATATACATGATCCACCGCTTTCAGGCATTCAGCTTTGCTTTCCAGGCACTCATAATCCCTGTTGTTATTGAGCAACAGGAAAACCGGAATATACGGATATATTTCCTTGACGCGACAGGCCGTTTTCAGCGGCGTTTTCTTATCCATTCCCATCATCACAATGATGAGGTCGAAATGTTTATATTTCAATCGTTCAAAGGCTTCTTCCTG
This sequence comes from Bacteroidota bacterium, assembly GCA_011042635.1. Classification (GTDB taxonomy): domain Bacteria; phylum Bacteroidota; class Bacteroidia; order Bacteroidales; family VadinHA17; genus HyVt-105. Next base: position 44,570 of record DQWH01000050.1, read on the forward strand.
AGAAGAGACTCCGGTTACCCGGGGCATGGAGGTAAGGTTCAGCTGATGATACTCTCCCAGGATATGGTCGGAGAATCTACCTTCTCCTTCAATGCAGTAAGCATCGTATAATGTGGCAACAAGCAGAATCTCATGTACCTTGAAGGGCATCAGATCATGAAAAATATCCCGGGAAGCATTGTGTTTATCGAGAAATTGCTGCAAAAGCTGCCGGCTGCTGGTAGGTTCCTGTTCCTCTTTCAGGAATTCTTCCTTATTGAATGGTTGCGGCCTGCTTCTCCGGATAATTTCCCTGGCCCTGAAACTGTTGATATACCCGGCAATGATATTGGCCAGAGTATTGATCAGGTCTCGTTCTTCTTTCAGGAAGGGCCCCTCATCCATTTCAGGGAATTCACGGGTATAACATACCTCAATTTCTCCTTCCTCATCCCCGATGGTACTGAATTTCTGTGACTGTATCCACCGGGTTTCAGAAAAATTGGGCGAAAGAAACACCTGTTTATTGAAGGTGATACGAGCTCCCGCAAAATCATGATATTGCCAGGCCAACGGAATGATCAGAACAATCTGTTTCAAAGATTCTTCAATGGGTTTCCCCTGCTTGAGGATGTTGGTTGTTTGATTGATGCATGCCAGTTCCTTTGTCCTTTCCTGTTTTTCAGCCAGGACCTTTGCCATTTCCTGCTCCATGCGGCTTTGCATTTCAGGATCGTGCCGGTTCGGATGCTCACTCATGGTGCTAAACAGAATTATTCGATCATACAGGAGTGTATCCTGATAAAGGTAATGGATTTTTGGAAAAGGAGGTAAAAAAAGCCGTTCCCAATTCAGAACGGCTCAGAGCGGGTCAAACTTTCCAGGTATTCCCGCTATGCAGAAGGTCATCTAAACTTTTCAGGGGGGAAGATTTTTTCACCTTCTCAATCTGAGTTTCCACGGCCTTTTCATAGGTTGGTGCCGTGACATTCCTGATCACTCCCAGCGCCACGGGATAATTTGGATACCTCATATTTGCCAGCATGAGGTGGATTCCGGGATTATTTTCTGTTGCATTGTGCACCAGAATATCTTTCTCGGTGATCCCATTCTCACCGATCTTCACCACCTTCAGCTTGAGTCCGTCAAGCACCAGTCCCTTATCCCTGTCCTTTCCGAATATCATAGGTTCACCATGTTTCAGGATAATCTGCCTGTCGTCCTTATGGGCTTTATCGGTGATTTCTGCATGGGTTTTGTCATTGAATATAACGCAATTCTGCAGAATCTCGATCACCGAGGTTCCTTCGCTTCTGGCTGCTTCAAAAAATATTTCCTGCGAAAGTTGTATATTGTTATCTACTGAACGGGCAAAAAATTTCCCCTGGGCCCCGATCACCAGTTCTCCCGGGTGAAACGGATTTTCCACTGTGCCATAAGGAGAGGTTTTTGTCACAGCCCCCATTTTGGATGTAGGAGAATACTGTCCCTTGGTAAGTCCGTATATCTCATTATTGAACAGCACAATATTGATATCAATATTG
>DQWH01000044.1 GCA_011042635.1 Bacteroidota bacterium
TCATTATTACTCAGTAATCCTAACCATTCCGGTTATAGCTTTTATTCCTCATGCTGTGGCTCCCCTCTCAGGCGGTAACCGGCAAGAAGAACCGCTTCCCGGGCCAGAGACCGCATGGGTAAAACCACCGGGAAGGGGAAAGCCTGTTTATCCAGCACCAGCGAGAGCTCCGTGCATCCGCTGATAATCAGGCCGGCCCCCGCTTTTATCAACCCCTCCCCTACACGCGTAATTTCCTTCGCATGCGGCTGGATTGTTCCCGCCTTGATCCCCTGCGGACCATAAATCACCTCCATCAGTTTTTCCCTGTCGTTTTTCCCGGGCACCAGCACTTCCAGTCCCCGCTCCTGCAATACCCGCTGGTAAATTTCCGTGGCGTATGTACCCAGGGTGGACAGCAACCCCACCTGCCTGATACCGGGCCAGGAGGTTTGTATTTCATCGGCACAGATACGGATCATGTCGAGTATTCTCACTTTCAGAAAAGGCCGGATCCGGTCGAGGAAATAATGCGCCGTGTTGCAGGGGATCAGCAGCAGGTCGGCCCCCATCTGTTCCAGGCCCCTGGCGCTTTCCAGCATGGCCGGCACGGGATCGGGCCCTTCCCCCAGGACAAAAGCCGAGCGGTCGGGAATATCGGGACGGTTGTCGATCAGGATGCGGATATGGTCCTGGTCCCTGCGGGCCAGGGTATGGGAAATGATCAACCCGAAGAGAGCATGGGTGGCCCCGGGCCCCATCCCCCCGAGTATGCCGATTTTCTTTCTGTCAGCCGGAGCATTCATTTTTTTCAGGTAAGCATGCTGTTGATCCGGTCGAGAAGCCGGCCGATGTTCTCGCGGGTTTCATCGTCAAAATGGGTGAATTTGACACCTTTTTCCTGCACCCTTTGCTTGAACCCGGCGGCCAGGATCGATTTGGAAAGCCCGTTGTTTTCGATGTATTCCGAATTTCTTTCCGGGATCCCTTCCCTTTTGTTCAGCACATATTTCTTGAAATCGATGGTGGAAAAGAGGTCTTCCATGCTCTGAAACGAATCCAGCTTGCAGATCTTCCGGCGGGCTTTTTCGTCGCTGTTGCCGAAAAGGTTTTTTTTCATTTCCCGGTACATCCGGTTCCCCTCTTCATCGTCATCGAGGATCACTATAAAGTCCATGCCCCAGCCCATCAGCAGGTTGACCAGCATGCCCACATTGGTCACATGGGTGGAGGGCAGAATAAACACATCCTGCTTTTTCCCGGCCAGCTGGAAAAAGGTGGTGAGGTAATAATAGCTGCTCACATCCTCCAGGATGATATTGTTTTTGGGCTGGATAAATTTCTGTTCGGTGATCCTCGATCCCATCAGGGTGTAAATGGGCGAAAGGGTATCCGACGAAGCCTCCTGAAGCGACCGGGCATTGAACACCACCGTTTCGCTTCGTTCGTCCTCCACATCGCGGCGCTGCACGGCCAGCAGCCGGTACAGCTTGTTGATATCGATCAGGTGGGGCGAATGGGTGGTATAGATGATCTGTATCCGGTCTTTCACGGCTTCGAAAACTTTCAGCACATCTTCCTGTGCCCGGGCATGGAGGCTCAGTCCCGGCTCATCGATCAGCAGCACCCGGTGCCCGGTGTCCTGCCGGATGGCCGTGGCACGCAGCTCCAGGTAAAAGGAAAGGAACCAGCGTACTCCCCGGCTGCGTTGTTTGGGATACAATCGCTCGTAATCGTCCCTGATCCAGAATTCCAGGTAGGGTTTCCCTACCTTTTCCGGGTGGGAAGCATCGTAATGTTCCAGTTCGAAATGGATCCTGATCTTGTTCTTTTTCCCCAGGCTCTGTCTCCAGTAATCCTGAAAATCTATGGTTGTTTCGCGGTTCAGGTTTTCGATTTTCTGCTTCAGGATCCGGGAGTTGGCCTGCCGGAAAAAATCAGGAGTAAGGCCCGAAACAATCAGGAAATTCCGTGCGGCCTTGAATCCTTCGGCTTCGCTTTTTTGTTTGATGATCTCCGACAGGTCGATCCGGTTAGGCAGCAGGCTGCTGAAATCCTCGAAAAGCTCGAACGAAGGGATCAGCTGGAACAATTCGTGCCCCAGTTCCGCACGGGAATACAACCGGTGGTATTCCGAGAACCATTCTTCCGTCTCCTTCACCGCCTGGCGCATTCCTTTTCCCCCGATCACCAGGGAAGCGATCATCTTCTTTCGTTCATACTCCTCCTGCCGGTCCTGAACCTGCTTGTTTGCCTGCAGGTACAGTTCCTGTGTCACATCCAGCTTGAGCTGGGCCGCCCGTTGTTCCCTTTCACTGGGGGCATATTCCATGCGCTGCTGGATTTCGATCAGTTCACGGAATATTTTTTCCCGGTTTTCTTCGGCATGACCCACCCGGCGGCGTGTATCGTACACGGCTACCGATACTTCGGTAAGGGGGATCAGGACATCGAGTTTTTCCGAAACATCCTTTGCCGCAGCCGCTTTTTCATCCGCCTTTTTCTCCAGTTCTGCAATCTGCTCTTTCATTTTTTCCAGTTCGGCTCCCAGTTTTTCCTTTTCTGCTCCCGATGCGCGTTTTCTCCACCGTTTCTTCCGGTCGGAATAATCGGTTATCAGCAGGTCGAGCTTTCTGATCAGTTTCTCCCGGTCCTGGTTCAGTTTTTTCAGCTGGTCGCGGATTTTTTCCGTTTCATTCAGGATTTTCCTGATCCGGGCTTCGAGCTTTTCTTCCTTCAGCTGATGTGATGCCACCAGCTTATCGTATATTTTTTCCACTTCTTTTCCTCCAGCCAGCACCTGCGACGATTTGTCCTCATTCCACACCCGCGTCAGCACCAGCTCCTTCTCCCGGGCAAACGCCTGCAACAATCCTTCAGGGACCCTTTTTCTATTCAGCACCGCCCGGATCATGTCTACGGGAATATCGAACGAGCAGCTCACTTCGGGCAGTGAAAGGTCGCTCCGGAGGATATCGTCATCGATCTCTCCTTCGTAAAAGCTTTTCAGGGCCTCCAGCAGGGAGGTTTTTCCCGATTCGTTCTGTCCGATGATACCCGTAATGTGGTCGGGCGACAGTTCACACCAGCCGGAATCGACCACCGACCGGTAATTCCTTACACAAAAAGCTTTCAGTTTCATACCTTCAGTAAGGTTAATGGTTTACCCTTTCATTCAATCCTGATCCCTATGACCAGAATATCGTCTATCTGTTCATTATCCCCTTTCCATTCCAGCATTTCGTTAATAAGCAGCCATTTCTGCTGCTCCATATCTTCTTTATGAATGGAAAGCAGGAACTTTTGGAAAGGGCCGTATTTGTACTTCTTATCCTCCGGTCCTCCGAACTGGTCGGGAAAACCATCGGTAAAAATATACAGGCAGTCGCCTTCCTGTACCTGAATAACATGGGTTTGAAATGACCGTTCCTCCACGGCATTCACTCCGATGGGCATTCTGTCGCCCCTGATCACCTGCAGCTTATCATCCCTTATGAGGTAGAGTGCGTTAAAGGCCCCCGAAAATTCTATCAAGCTGTTTTCCGGATCCAGCATAATCAGTGCGATATCCATTCCATCCTTCGGTTCTTTCGAATCGCCTTTCTGATGCAGGGCCTTCATTACTTTTTCCCTGAGCTGGTTCAGTATTCTTCCGGTTTTAAGAGGTATCTTCTGGTTTACGATCTCATTCAGAAAAGAAATGCCCATAATACTCATAAAAGCTCCGGGTACCCCATGACCCGTGCAGTCGGCCGCCGCTACATAGGTCTTTTTCCCCAGCCGGGTGGCCCAGTAGAAATCGCCACTGACAATATCTTTGGGCTGAAAAAAGATAAAATGCGGCGGAAGAATATTGGTCAGGTAATCACGGGTAGGCAGAACAGCCGTCTGGATCAGGCCGGCGTACCTGATGCTGTCAGTCAGTTCTTTATCCTGTTGTCGAATTTTGTCTTCCCGGTCCAAAACAGTTTCGTGCTAAGTGCCTGAAAAAATACTAATTATTCGTTTAAAATGAAACAGATTGCCGGAATAAGCCTTCCTGCCTGATTTTTTCTGCTAAAATTTTTCAAAAAAAAAAGACAAACGATTGTTCATCTTTAAAAAATAGATATACTTGCAGCAATTAAGCAGTGGTTTCATCATGGAAAAAAGGCGGCTCGTTGTAAGTTATAAAAACCTGACAGAAGAGCTCAAAGAACAGCTGAACAATCAATATCCCCACGGATACGGGGGACATTTGATCAAGGTGAACAAAAGCGACCATAAATATTTTTATGCCGTACCTTTTGAAACGGAAGACACCAAATACCTGGTGAAGATCGATGTAAAAATCGATTTAAATCATGATGAAGACGAAGAGGAGGATACCTTCACCCACGACACGATCCTCCCGGAGGTTCCGGAAGACCTGGACGGGGAAGACGATTACGATGATCATTACGAAGACGATATGCCTGACCCGGAACCAGACGACGAAGACGGTGATGATGAAGATGAGGGAAAAGATTGAACCGGCGTTTCATCCGGTTTTTCCTGCCTGCTTCAGGCCATATCATGATGTGGGTTGAGCCATCCCCTGCTTTTCAGGAAATTTTCCCATTCTGTGTGCTGGTCATAACTCAGAACCCGTGGAAATTTATGCTGACCGCCTTCCTTGCCCTTCATTTTCATCCATTCGTAAAATGCCTTATGCGGTAGCTGGTGAACAAACACTTCACTGAGTGCATGCCCGCGCTCCACGGCATAGTCATCATTCAGTCTTTTCAGATTTCCGTCAAGCCATTCCTTCACCTGTTCTGCCGGGCGGGGTTCATCCATGGCAATGTACCATTTGTGGCAGAACCGGTTCCGGTAAGGCATTCCCACCACCGTAAATTCATTGATATGGCAGCCGGCCTGCCGGGAAAGCTCCTCCACCGCATCGCTCATGTTATCAACCGAGATGTGTTCGCCGCAAAGGCTCAGAAAATGTTTGATACGGCCGGTAATGGTAATGGAAAAATCCCGGGCGGAGATGATCCTGACTGTATCGCCGATGATATACCGCCACGCTCCCGCACAGGTGGAGATCAGTATGGCATATTCTTTCCCGTCTTCCACTTCCCCGAGGGTCAACACTTCGGGATTGGGCTTCAGATTCCCGTCGGGGTAAAAATTCCTGTCGTTGAACGGGATAAACTCGAAGAATATTCCGTTATCCACCACCAGTTTCATGGGAGCATGCAGTTCCGACTGGGTAGCCAGAAATCCCTCCGAAGCAAGGTAGGTTTCCAGATACACAACTTCCTTTCCGAACAGCTTTTCCAGTCTTGAGCGATACGGTTTCAGCGACACTCCCCCGTGAAGAAAAATACGCAGGTTGGGCCAGATATCATGGATGGTATTCACCCCATAATATTCGATGATCTTTTCCATGAGGATCTGCAGCCATGCCGGCACACCGGAAATAATCCCGATATCCCATCCGGCCGCCTCGCGGGTGATCCGGTCAAGTTTCCTGCTCCAGTCGGTTTCCCTTCCGATGGACCTTCCCGGCTTGTAATACCCGTGAAACCAGATGGGCAGCGTACGGGTGAGTATTCCGCTGAGATCGCCCGTCAGATGTTTTTTTTCCCGGTTCAGTGTCATGCTTCCTCCCAGCATCAGCACCCGTTTTTCAAAAAAACCGGCTGGAAGGTCCATCTGGGTAAGAGCAAAGGAATGCCTCAATCCCACACGGCGTACTGCCCTGATCATATGACCCGTTACCGGGATCTTCTTGCTGGAAGCCTGGGATGTTCCGGATGTCAGTGCGAAGTATTTCACCCTGCCGGGCCAGGTCACATTCTCTTCATCGTTCAGGGTGCGGTACCACCATTCCCGGTACAGGGAATCATAATCGTATACCGGCACATTTTCACTGAATGATCTGATCATGTCGGAGGATTCGAGAATCTTTCCGAAATGATATTTTTTTCCAAATGAGGTATATCTGGCCCGCTCCAGCAATTTTTTCAATACCCTTTCCTGGTCATGAAAGCTGAACCTCTTCCTCCGGGCAAACATGGTCATTCTTCTCTCGACCACTTCTTTGATGATAGGACCCAGTAACGGCATGTTTTGGTAATTTATGGACTTCAGGCATGCTGCCCGTTCAGGTAACGAAGATATAAAAAAATTGCCCGGCGTGTCAGCCTTTGTTAAAAACTTCTGGATTGACAGTATTCTCCGGTTTCCCGCCTCTGAAAAAAACCAGCAGGTTTTCGGCGGCTACCCGCGACATTTCTTCCCTGGATTCCACTGTGGCCGTGCCGATATGCGGAACCACCACCACCTGTTCCATTTTCAGAAGAGCATCAGGAATATGCGGCTCATTTTCTAATACATCCAGAGCAGCACCCGCCACTTTCCCTCCTTCCAGGTTTTTTATCAGTTCCTTTTCGTCCACCACCGGCCCGCGGCTTGTATTGATCAGGAAAACGCCGGATTTCATCTTTTCAAACGCTTCCCCGTTGATCAGGTGATACGTTTCCCGGGTCAGGGGGGTGTGCAGGCTGATCACATCGGCGGTTTGCAGAAGGTCGGGCAACGGCAGCCAGGAAGCTTCGAGTTCCCGTTCCGCCTTTTCATCCAGCCGGTGGCGGTTGTGATATACAATATCCATACCCAGCGCCCGCGCCCTCACAGCCGTTGCTCTTCCTATCCTCCCCATTCCAATAATCCCCAGCGCCTTGCCGTTCAATCCACGTCCCAGGTTTTCCATCACTCCCCATTCCAGCCCTTTTCCCGAATGCAGTTTGCAGTGACATTCAGCCACCCTTCTCATCAGGGCGATCATCAGTCCGATAGTCAGTTCGGCCGTGGGTGCGGTAACCGCTCCCGGCGTATTGGTTACCACAATGCCTTTTTCAGTGGCCAGTTCCACATTGATATTGTCGACACCGGCCCCGTAATTGCTGATGATCCGCAAGGAACCGGATTTTCGTATCAGCTCATCGGGAAACGGAATACCGAACACGGTAATCACGGCTTCCACTCCGTCCACCTTAGCACTCAGTTCTTCCGGAGTGAACCGTTCGTTCTCAGGGCAGATCACCTCAGCCTGCTCATCCAGCATCCGCAAACCTTCCCCGGGAATACGGTATGTCACCAGAACTTTTGGTTTATTCATAACATGGCATTTTACGCGTCTTTACAGAATGCATACTGTTCTATTCTATTTTATAGAAGCTGTATAAGATAATACAAAAACGGTAAAATCATTAGGCTCATCAGTGTAGTAAGCATCACATTGTCCATTGCAAGGTATTCATCGGCGCCGTAACGCTTCACCACCACCACAAAGGTGGCCATACAGGGCATGGCCGATTGCATTACCAGTACCGAGAGCGCGGTGGGATCGAGCCAGGGGGCGGCTCCGCTGGTAAAGGGTTTAAAAAGAATCAGCAGGATGAGGGGAATCACCAGCATTTTGGTTACGGTGAGCAACCAGGTGGACCGTCGGGAAAAGATCCTGGGCCGGGAATAGGAAGCCAGCAATGCTCCGATAAAGATCATCGACAGGAACAGGGTGGTACGACCGAGCCCGCCCAGAGAGGCATCCAGCAGGGACGGCAGCGGTACATTCAGCGACATCAGGAGAAAACCTGCCACCAGAGCCACGGAATTGGGATTCAGAAGCCTCACCAGACGTGAAGGGAGACGGTTTGCCGAATGACGGCTGAGGAACCATACCCCGAAGGTCCACAGTACCGAGTTGGTGGCCAGATGGTATATGCTGGCATACAACAATCCTTCTCCCCCGGGAAACAGTTCATTCATCAGCGGATACCCTATAAAAACCACATTCCCCAGCATGGTCTGCAGGGCATGCACCCTGGCCTGTGATCCCGGCATATGCAGCAGGCGGGCCATTCCAACCCCGGCAGAAAAAAGGATAAAAAGCGAAACGTAGGAACTAACGAGCATCAGAAAACTTCCCCGCAGGATTTCCGCACTCATTTCGAGCTTCATAATACCGGTGAGTATCAGCAGAGGCAGGGTTACATCCATTACCAGCCTGGCCAACCCGTCCCTGATACCCTCGTTGATGATCTTCAGGCGGAATACGGCATAGCCTGTTGCCATCAGAATCAACAGGATCACTATGGGCTGCAGTAATTCGGTGAAAACCATGGGGCCAAAATTAATGATCTTTCCTTTCCGGAAACAATACCTGGTGAAAAAGATAACTGTTTCACAATAGCTGCCGGGAAAAACCTGCAAGATTTCACTCCCCGGTTATTAAAATCAGCACGACAAACCCTATCTTTGCCATGAAATGAAACTGAAAATCCGGATCCGCAGATTTTTTAACCACCGGCTGTACGGAATCATGGGCACCGTGGTGTTCCACCTGTTTATGATCTTTCTTTTCATGATCATACAGGTATCGGCCACCTACCGGGAAAAACAGGACATGATCATTATTGATTTCACGACCGAGGTCCCGGAGGAAGAAGAACCCATTCCCGAACACGAGGAGAGAACCACCCAAACCCTGAGTGAAGAGGAAAGGTTCTGGCATAATATTGCAGTGAATCAGGCCAGGGCAGCCAAGGAAGAATTCGACCTGGACGAATTCATCAGAGAGGTACGCCGGGAACTCAGGGAAGAAGGTGTGACCAGGGAAGAGAACTGGGACAACGGAGAACTGGTTAACCAGGAAGAAAGGGTGTGGCAGGAAGCCATGCTGCAACAGGAAGAAACCCTGGATGAAGAAAGCGAACGGAACAGGCTGGCCAAGCTGGCCGACCGGTACACCGGACCCACTAACATATCGTATTACCTGCCCGGAAGGGACGGTATCCATCTTCCTCTTCCTATCTACAAATGCATTCGCGGCGGAACGGTCGTGGTAAGTATTGAAGTGGATCCGGAAGGACGGGTAGTGGCAACCAGTATTGACCGCGACCTGACTCCGGTGGCCGATGCCTGCCTGGAGGATGCCGCCCTGGAAGCCGCCCGTAAGTCACGTTTCAGTATCAGCGCCCCGGCCCCTACCCGCCAGCAGGGCAGCATTACCTACCGGTTCCAGGAACAGGAAATGCGGTGAGCGCAACCGCCGGCACCGCTCATCTCAGTCGAATAATCCCCTGTCTTCCTCCCATGAATAGGGCTTGATAATGTCAGGAACGTTCCTGTCAGCATCCCTGCGGTTGATCAGCCCCGATATGGTGTGGGCCTGCATCCCGGCCTCGGGAAAGGGCTGCAGCAATTCATTCAGTTCCTTCATGGACAGCGAAGTATCCAGCCAGGCATTCTCGGCATCTTCGGGCAGGATAGCGGGCATCCGGTGTTTCGGGTGATGGATCCTTTCCATCATGGGATTGGCCCGCGTGGTGATGATGGAAAAAGTGCGGTTTTCTTCTCCCGTCACAGGATGAATCCAGGTGTCGAATAAACCCGCCAGGGCGAAGGGCCTGTGATCCCTCAGGTAGATATACCACGGTATCTTCCTCCCGTTTCGGTCCTGCCATTCATAAAAACCCCGCACGGGTACCAGGCAGCGTTTGTTTTTCACGGGTTCTCTGAAAGCAGGCTTTTCGGCAATAGTTTCCGCCCTGGCATTGAATGTAGCGGTACGTAAACGGGCGGCGGCTTCCTCATCCCACGTCCAGGAAGGGATCAGCCCCCACCGGTACAGGTGAATATGTTCCCGGTCGTGCATGGGGATCACCGGCAGTTCGGGCAGGTTGAAGGCATTCTGGTAATAAGCCGGTTCATACCGCCGGGGTTCGGCAAAGGTAGCTCCGAACCTCCTTTCCATTTCCTCGCGGACTATGTTTATGTTAATGGTAAAGCACATTCAGGGAAAAGAATGAAGAGGTTCTGCCAGGGCCGGGTCGACCTTCAGAAACAGATCCACCTCGGGCCAGTTTTTTATGGAATGCAGTATCCGCTGCATTTCCTGCCGCACCATCAGGGGGAAATCGGCTCCTTTCCAGGCACTGCCGTTCATCAGCACCACCCAGGTAATACTATCGGCCCGCCGTTCGGCAATGGCCGAGCTGCCGGCAAACGAGCCGGTACGGTACCAGTTCCCGTGGTAATCCATCCCCCGCCATCCCAGGGGGCCCCATATTCCCGAACCTTCGGTCATTTTCCATACCGATTCCCGGCTAAGGATATCGGGCCGGCTATCCATGCCGTCAATGCTCAGAATAAATTTCACCAGATCGACGGAGGTGGCAATCCACCCTCCTGCCCCTCCCAGCGTCCGGACATCGTTGCCACCGTTGGAACGGGGCACCAGCTCACCCGAGCCGTCCAGGGAGGGGATCTTCTCCGCATTCCCGGTTTCATAATAGCTCACTTCCCTGACACTGGCCTCTTCCCTTGTGTTTCCGGCAATATAGAAATCCCGGATCCCCAGGGGTTCCATTAGCTCCTGCCGCACATACCTTTCATATTCCATGCCCGACACCTGCTCCACCACTTCACCCAGGATAGCATATCCCAGGTTGGAATAACTCGACCAGGAACCCGGTGTAAAATGAAGGGGTTTTCCCAGGGCAAAGGCAATAATGGTTTCGATAGAAGGAGGCGGGGGCACTCCCATCTCCTCAGCAATCACATCGGGAATGAACATGTGGTCGCCCCAGCGGGTGGTCCAGCCACCCGAATGGTCGAGCAGGTGGCCCACGGTGATCTGCAGGGCTCTGGGATCGGCAATATCCGGGTACAGGGTGGTATCGAGAATACCTTCCGGACCGAAAACGCGGCTATCGAGGCTGAGCTTTCCTTCATCGACCAGGTGAAATACGGCGGCGGCTGTGATGAGTTTGGATACGCTGGCTATCCTGAACAGGTGTAAAGGTTCGGCCGGCGTTTCGGTATCCATATCGGCATATCCCATTCCCCCGGCATATACTAGTTTTCCGTTCCGGGCGATAGCAACCGACGCACCCGGGATCTCCCACCGGCGGATAAAGCGTTCCAAGCGTCTCTCCAGCCCCCCGAAGTACCCCGGTACGTTATCTGCCCTGGTCAGGAGGTTCCGGGCAGGGTACTCCCTCAGGTCACGCGTCCACTCCGGACGGTCAGACAGTCCGGTAAATATATTCTTCAGGATCAGCAGGAGGATAACCCCAACCTGCACAACCCTTTTCAAGCGGTTTTTATGACGCCGGGAAAGCTTCATCATCCATTTGCCTGTGCAAAAATACACAATTTTCCAGGGGAGAAATAAACCGGGAAGCAGGAGATATTCACCTGCTTGCAGTATTTATCCACATACCCGTTTTATTTCATTCTTTCCACAGGCGGTGAACCAGTCTTTCTCCGAAAGGCTTCAGATTTTCCGGAAGCAGGTGAAGGAAGGTATAGAAATCGGGCTGAGTTTTTGCTTCCGAAGTAAGGTCTTCCGGATCGGACGGAGGCGGCGGCAGGGTAGCCTCACCCACATAGGAAATGATCTGCCAAGCTTCGGGATTTTCCTGAAACATCGGCAGCAACTCCAGGGCGATCAGGTCATACAGGATTTTGTTCCCCCGGATCTTCCACGAGGCAATGCGCCGGATCTCTTCCCTGATCCAGTTTCCGGAAACCTGATTCTGGTAAAGGTCGACTTTCTGGTAAGCTTCTCTGACCATATCGTTTTTCCTTTCGATAAATAATTCGTATTTACCTTCCAGGTCGGGATGGGGAGGATCGGTTTCCCACTTCGCAGCAAGCCAGTCCATGAAATAAAATGAAGCAGTATGCGACAGTATCTCGGTCAGCCAGTTAATGATCCGGGGGTCGACGTAGATGTGCATCAATTCATGAGCGAAATCGTAAGCTGCTTTCCCAAAAGTGTCCTTTCCCGAAGTGATCCCCAGTCTGTACTGGTCAGGTTCCAGGGGTTTATAGATACGGTGCATATAATATGGGTCGTGGATCACGGCAATCGGCTTGAATCCAAGAGGGGGGGCGGCCGGGATCAGTTTTTCCATTTCACCGGCAATCGCATCCAGCACATACTTGACCCTCCGGTTCGAGTCTTCGTTTTCATACATCCTGCAATGAATTTCCCATGCCATGCTGTTCGTGTTTTTGTTTGGGTTTTGATCCTCTAAAATACAAAATTTTTCCGCACCATGCCTGGTCGGGGAAAGAGAATTACCAAAAAACGGCCGATGCCTTGTAAAAGAAAATTGAAGGTCCTGAGAATAAGGGAGGTTATAAAACAAGGAAGGGAGCCATTTGACTGCCTCCCATCCTCACCTTTTACAGCCCATAGGCCGTAGAAGGCGCCAAGTTACAGTTATTACGGCTTTGGCTTTCCGTCGCAAGCCTTTCAGCTTGTCCCTTCCGGCCTCTGAGCTTTGGACTTTCGGTGTTGCCGAAGCACTACCTTATATCCTCCGCCCTGGCTCTTTAAAGGCCCTGTCAACACCTGTTTCTTGCGAAACCGATACTGACAGGTTTGGATCGGCGGTTTTCTCCGGTTAAAGAGAAAACCCCGGTATCCCGCCTTTTGGCGTTCCGTCCGGTTCGGAATGTCTGGCGACATCCTTTCTCCGGCCGGGAGCTTTCACGGATTATTCCGAAGAACGTTCCGATCCGCACTCTCAAACCCCTCGAGCCTGCCCTTTATCTCTCACTTGGTAGATCAAATATATCCTAAAGTTCACTCCACACCAAATTTTTCAGCCTGGTTCTGTACACAACATGTAAACACAGGTTATGAACAATTGTTAATAACTATCGATAAGCTTATACGCCTGTATATCAGCATTTAATAACAACTTTCCCCTTTCTGTCAGCGGTTTTTACCCTCCTGCCCGCACTGTAAAGTTGCATTTCTCTGCAATATTGTTTTATATTAGCACCGTTTTCGTCTGGTCGTTATGTTTTACCAGGTAATGCACTCATGAATCACTCCCGGCAACCTGTTAATCATTAACTAATAGCAGATCACCCGAAATAAACCACCCTATTTCCACCCTATGATAAAAAAAATACTAATTGCCAACCGGGGCGAGATTGCCGTGCGTATTATCCGTTCATGCCGGGAAATGAATCTGCAGACGGTGGCCGTTTTTTCCGAAGCCGACCGCAGTGCCATGCATGTACGATACGCCGATGAAGCTTACCCCATTGGCCCCTCCCCTTCCCATGACAGTTATCTTAACATGAGGAAGATCATCGAGGTGGCCAGGGCTGCCGGAGCCGATGCCGTACATCCCGGATACGGGTTTCTATCCGAAAACGCAGAATTCGCAAGAAAGGTCAACCGCGCCGGATTGCGATTTATCGGCCCTTCCGCCCGTGCCATTCATACCATGGGCGACAAGATCACCGCCCGCAGAACCATGCAGGAAGCCGGTGTGCCGGTAGTCCCGGGTATAAACGAAAACCTGCCCAACAGGGAAATGGCCGGACGAATCATGAAGGAAATAGGCCTTCCCGTCATGATCAAGGCCTCGGCCGGCGGAGGAGGCAAGGGAATGCGACTGGTCACCCGGGAAAAAGACCTGCTGCCCGCCCTGAAAGGAGCCCGCTCGGAAGCCATTACCGCTTTTGGTGATGACTCGGTATATGTGGAAAAATACATCGAATCGCCCCACCACATCGAATTTCAGATCCTTGCCGATGCCTACGGGAATACGGTCTACCTGATGGAAAGAGAATGCTCCATCCAGCGGAGGCACCAGAAAGTGGTGGAAGAAACCCCTTCCCCCCTGATGACGCCCGAACTGAGAAAAACCATGGGGAACACCGCCGTTAAGGCCGCCCGGGCAGTAGGCTATGAAGGAACCGGCACGGTCGAGTTCCTGGTGGATGACAACCTGAACTATTATTTCCTGGAAATGAACACCCGGCTTCAGGTGGAACATCCCATCACAGAAAGGGTCACGGGAATCGATCTGGTAAAGGAACAGATCCGGATCGCCGCCGGGGAAAAACTGGGATATACCCAGCGCCAGATCCGGCAGGACGGACATGCCATCGAGTGCAGGATTTATGCAGAAGACCCCGACAACCATTTTATGCCCAGTCCCGGCAAAGTTAAAAAGGTCACCGAACCCAACGGATTGGGAGTCCGGTCGGACGGATACGTTTACGAAGGTTATGAAATCCCCATTTATTACGACCCACTGATCTCCAAACTGATCACCTGGGGCAATACGCGTGAGGAAGCCATCAAAAGAATGAAACGCTCGTTGCAGGAATACTACATCCTTGGAGTGAAAACCACCATCAGTTTCCTGGAAAAAATCATGGAAACACCCGATTTCGTCAACGGAACCTACAATACCCATTTCATCGAGAAAAACATGAATTTCCTCAGGATCCCCAACATGAATACTTCGAATTACGACCGGTTTGAACACATGGCGGTAATTACGGCCGTACTGGAATACCTGAAAGACCTGGAACAACCGGTGAACGGATCCGATACGGGGAATAATGAAACAAGCCGCTGGAAACAGTTCGGACGCCAGCGGGGTATCCTGCGTTTCTAAACACTCTTCATTATGAACATCGATCTCAAAATGGACGGCAGGAATTTCCGGGTGGAAATTCTGAAAAAAAACGGTAATCTGCTCCGCCTGCTGATCAATGACCAGCCCGTGGAAGTGGATGTGGTACAGGTGGAAAGAGGAATTTACTCCTTCTTATACGGAGGAAAATCTTATATCATGGAAGTGGCCTCCGGTCCCCGCAGGAAACATTATACCGTAAGCCACCGCTGCCTGAATATGGAACTGGAAATCAGGGATGCGGAAACCAAATACCTGGAAAGCCGGATGAAAAAAACCGGCGGACCAACCGACAATACCATTTCATCCCCCATGCCCGGGAAGGTGGTGCGTATTCCCGTAAAACCAGGAGATGAAGTAAAAGAAGGCGATACGCTCATTGTCATTTCAGCCATGAAAATGGAAAGTGAATACAAAGCCGGAAAAGACGCTGTAATCAGACAGATTTTTGTGAAGGAAGGCGACACCATTGAAGGCAGGCAAAAACTGATCGAACTGGATTCATGATCCCTGCCTGCACAGGAAGTTGAACAAAACAATGAAAGCCATGAAAAAGAATACCACGGAAGAAAAATACCGGTTGCTGGAAGAAAAAAACAGGCTGGCCGAAGAGGGAGGCGGAAAAGAAAGGGTGGATAAGCAACATGAAACCGGGAAAAAAACAGCCAGGGAGCGGATCACGACCCTGCTCGACCCGGGCACCTTTGTGGAAGTGGACAAACTGGTAACCCACCGGTGCAGCGATTTCAGCATGGACCGGAAAAAGATACCCGGCGACGGGGTAGTGGCCGGATATGGAAAGATAGAAGGAAGGCTTGTGTTCCTGTATGCCCAGGATTTTACCGTTTTCGGGGGTACTCTGAGCCGGGCCAACGCCGATAAGATCGTAAAGATACAGGACATGGCCCTGAAAATGGGGGCCCCCGTGATCGGACTGAACGATTCGGGCGGAGCCAGGATCCAGGAGGGAGTGCAAAGCCTCGGCGGATACGCCGATATTTTCTACCGCAATGTTATGTGTTCGGGCGTGGTGCCCCAGATATCGGCCATTCTCGGCCCCTGCGCCGGCGGAGCGGTGTATTCCCCGGCTCTCACCGATTTTATTATCATGACTGAGAAAACAAGCTATATGTTTGTAACCGGGCCGGAAGTGATCAAAGCCGTAACGCATGAAACGGTCACCAAGGAAGAACTCGGAGGAGCCGCCACACACCATGGTAAAAGCGGCGTTGCCCATTTCACCAGCGAGAGCGACGAACATGCCATGATGCTGATCAGGGAACTGATCAGCTTCCTGCCATCCAATAACATGGACGATCCCCCGGAAAAACCCGTAACCGACAACATACACAGGAAGGAAGAAAAACTGGATACCCTGATCCCCGACGATCCCAACAAACCCTATGATATCAAAGAGCTGATCCATGCCGTAGTTGACAACCAGTATTTTCTGGAAGTACAGCCACAGTATGCTCCGAATATCGTGATCGGTTTCGGCCGCCTGAACGGAAAAACGGTGGGAATCACGGCCAACCAGCCGGAACACCTGGCCGGAGTACTCGATATCGACGCATCGATCAAAGCGGCCCGGTTCGTGCGCTTTTGCGATTCCTTCCATATTCCCCTGGTTACTTTTGTGGATGTACCCGGTTTCCTTCCGGGAACCATCCAGGAGTTCGGGGGTGTGATCAAACACGGAGCCAAATTACTATATGCTTTTTCGGAGGCCACCGTTCCCAAAATCACCCTGATCACCCGAAAGGCATACGGCGGAGCTTATTGCGTTATGGCCAGCAAACACATTGGAGGAGATGTGAACCTGGCCTATCCCAACGCCGAAATTGCGGTGATGGGCTCGGAAGGCGCTGTCAGGATCCTTTTCAAAAACATTAGCCGCGAATCGGAACTGGAAAAATCGAAAAAGGAATACGAAACGAATTTTTACAATCCATACAAGGCAGCGGAACTGGGATATATCGACGAAATCATCCGCCCGCGGGAAACCCGTTTCAGGCTGATCCAGGCACTGGAAATGACCACCAGCAAAAACAAAACCAATCCGCCCAGAAAGCACGGGAATATCCCCCTCTGAGCCGCAGCCGCCGGAAGAAACTTATTATTTCAGACAGGAGCCGACCAGAACACGCCTGACCTGCCGGTGGTTGTTCAGCAAAGCGAAAAATTCATCCAGGCGTTCGGTCATCCGAACCGCATCCTCCCGTTTTAGATGCCCGCATTGCTCCACCAGCCGGTACAGTTCCTCTTTCCTGCCAAGGTAATGGTCAATCACCTGCCACAGGACTTCCTTTTCGCCGCACAGGCCCTTATACTTCAGGTCACCCTCTTCCATTTCGTGATTGGAAACCTCCCGGTAAGGAGCATCGATCAGCCCCGACCAGTCAAAATCATACCCCACAGGAATCAACGGATAACCCGAACCCCGGGATACCAGCTTCACATTGTGCAATACCTCCACAGCCCAGTCGTTGTTCATGATGAGGTATTCAAACAGAGCCAGCAGGGTGTAATGCTGATGGGAAAGTCTCATGGGATGGATCCCCGCAAAATCCACCGGTTCTCCGCCCAGCCTGGCGGCCATATCCCGTGTCCGCTCCAGAATAAAACCATTGCTCTCGGCGTACAGCTCTCCGCTCTGCCGGTCGAAATACCGGATCCTGGCCAGACGTACCCGGTAGCTGCAGGGAGTCAGGGCATTGTACCAGCGGTAAATAAGGTATTCCTTCAGAACCAGCGACTTAAAAACTTCCCGGTTCGTCCGGCAGTGGGTAGCCAGTTTCAACCGGTCCTGTCCCCTGAACAGCGTACCCTCCACCTCATCCTCTTCCATCCGGAGCATCAGGGGGGGGAAGTCACAATTCTCAGGCCTCTTCCGGAAATTTCCCCGGGTTTCCAGCATCACCGGAAAACTGTCGCAGTCACCCGAATGCGTGGTATACTTCAGCATGCCGGCATGGCGTTTCCCCTCTTCGTCCCGGTCGTTCAGCAATTCGTGCAGATCGGCCCGGATATCCATTTCAATCATTTCATCGGAAGCAAACAGAGGCTTTTCTTCTCCCTCAAACCACTCTCCAAAAATTTCCTGCGCGTGTACGGGAAAAACCATCATGATGAACAGAAAAAACGCCGATAGCCCCCTTTGCATAACAACCATATGATTACTGATTACAATGCCTTTTTCTATTACGTATTCAGCAAAATAAATCAAATTTCACATCATCCGGAAACAATTCGCCGGATTCCCTGTTAATTCAATGTGGGAATTGTAACATAAAATTTTCGAATTTGAAGACTTACCTTATATTCACCCTGTGCATTCTGGCCTTTACGACGGAAACCTATGCCCAGACAAAGGAAGGGAAAAACGATATGAAACATAAACCGGAACAGGCCCGGGCAAAAACGGAGGAAGAATGGAAAAAACTGCTTACTCCCCTGCAATATCATGTTACCCGGGAAAAAGGAACCGAGCCTCTTTATACGGGGATTTACGACAGGCACTTTACAAAAGGCAGTTACGTATGCGTGGCCTGCGGTAACCTGCTGTTCACTTCCGCAACAAAATACCAGTCGGGTTGCGGCTGGCCGGCATTCAACGACGTGGCGGATAAAAACCGCTTCCGCCTGCGCGAAGACCTCAGCCATGGCATGATCCGCACCGAAGTGGTCTGTGCGACATGTGGTGCCCATCTGGGACATGTTTTCCATGACGATCCCCCGCCCACCGGGTTGAGATACTGCATCAATTCGGCAGCGCTGGATTTTATCCCTGAGGACAGCGGGGAAAAGTGACCTCATAAAATTCCGCAGAAAGCAGGGTTAATTCTTCACCCTGATGGTACAGCCAATGGTACGGGTTTCGTTTTTTTCAACCTCTTTGCCGGCCAGCAGCGCATCAATGACCTGGGCCGGATAGGCTCCTGTTATTCAATATAAACCTTAACAGAGACCCGCTTCCCAATGACAGAACAAGTTGGGGTGCTGTTCTTTCATGAGAAGAAGTTTTTAAACTCAACCGGACCTGTCTTGCTTACGTGAACATTCATCTTAATCATCCCTCCTGCAGGGTGTTAATAATAAACTTCACTGAATAACCAGGGCCCTTCGCTTTTCCTGACTTTCATCAGGCTTCTTCACTACTATGACCCTGTCCGACTATATCCGGACCTGATTTTGCATGCCATGACAGTTTCACGCAAACCTGTCCGCCGCAGTAAAGCGAAGGTGGAGGGTACAGAGACATTCCGAATGAAAAATGATAATCCGTCAGGATGAACCTGTCAGGAATGGCTATTTGTGGGTTTTACTTGAAAAACAAGGCAGGGAACCGGAGCGGATCAGGAATGGAACACCAGCATGGGGATGTTGGTATGGAAAAACAGTTTCTTTGTCAGGCTGGGATACAATATCTGGGTGATAATATTTCGCTTGTGCGTGGTAACGGCAATCACATCGATAGAATACGAAAGGATAACTTCGTCAAGTCCGGCAATCACCTCCTCGTTCTCCACAATAAGGCATTCCACCTCCAGTTCGGGATAGGCATCGCTAAAATACTGCTGCAGCTCTTTCATATCATTCTTTTCCTTTTCGTTCACCGGCTGCTTTCCAATATGCACACAGTATACTTTCAGGCCGAACGGAGCAATCAGGCCTGAAAGCTTCCGGATGGCCCCGAAATCCGATTCATCAAAATCGGTGGCAAAAGCAATCCGCCGCATTTCTTCCAGCTTTTCCATGCCCGAACTCTCAGGCACTACCAGCACAGGCACACCAGCCCCGCGGATAATCTTCAGCACCGAGCTGTCCTCCTCCCGCCTTTTCTCAAGCGACCTGGTTCCCACCACGATCACATCGGGCTGATAGGATTCTTCCATGTAACTGATCGCATCGGCAGGCAATCCCCTCAGCAGGGAATAATTGATGCTTACTCCGGAATACTTTTTCTCCGCCACAAATTGTCTGAGCTGTTTAGCCAGTTTCTTCAGTCTTTCCTTTGCATTATCCATGGCCTCTTCCATGTATTCCGACATGGTCCCGTGAAAGGAATAGGTGTCGTCGAATGGCAAGGAAGTCAGCTCAGGAAAGATATAGGCATGCAGCAGCTCGATTTCGGCATTCAGGCGTTTCGCCAGCCCAATGGCTACATAACAGGCATTTTCAGAATAGGGAGTAAAATCCACGGGAACCAGGATTTTCCGGTACTTCTTCAGGTTTCCCTCTATCTGGATGCCATTCGCTCCCATATCTTCCATCAGCATGTGAATGATGGCAAGGGCTTTTTCCAGCTGTTCTTCCGAAACATTCACAAAAATACGGTTGTTTTCCGTTTCCACCATCTGGAATGACACGTCCTGCTCTTCCAGGGCTTCCTTGATATCCCGGGCCCTTTTGTATTCGGCCCTTAATAAACGGATCATTTCCTTTTCTTTCATGGGAGTGTTCCGGTTTCGCTTCAAAAATTACAAATTTTTTCAGAATAAAAATAATACATTATCCGGTTGATGCTGACAGGAAAAATAAGAAAAAGAACTGTCATATTGACGGATTTCCGCTATTTGTGC
Source organism: Bacteroidota bacterium (assembly GCA_011042635.1). Classification (GTDB taxonomy): domain Bacteria; phylum Bacteroidota; class Bacteroidia; order Bacteroidales; family VadinHA17; genus HyVt-105. The sequence goes on from DQWH01000044.1 coordinate 20,051, forward strand.
CTCCGGAACAAAATGGCAGCATGTTTGCATTATATTGAACCGGAGGTTATTGTATGATGAAAAAATCCACACATAACCAGATTTCTTTGCCTTTTTTCCCCATGGGAATCCTGCTGCTTCCGGGAGAAAAAGCGCCCCTGCGCATTTTCGAACCGCGGTACAAGCAGCTTATTGCCGAGTGTCAGGAACAGTCCGTCACTTTCGGTGTTCCCTACATCAGGCACCGGCAGATCACCGATATGGGATCAGAAGTGAAGCTGAATAAAGTGCTGCGGATATTTGAAAACGGGGAAATGATCGTGGTGATCGAAGGGATATCCCTCTTCCGGATACTTGACTACCAAAAGGAAATACCGGGGAAGCTCTACGGCGGCGGAGAGGTGGAGATCCTATCTCCCGACAGGGTGGTGCGTGACCCGGGAATCCTAACCCTGGCAGAAGAACTCGGTTTACTGCAGGACACCCGGGCAGAGGAAAAGCAGAAGATCGGCCTGCTGGAGCTGGCCGGTAAGCTTAACATGAATGCCTCCGACAAGCTTCACCTGATCATGCTTGAAGAACCTGCCCGTAAAGAAAAGTTCATAACGGGATTGCTGCTGCTGGAGAAAACCATCAGGAAGCAAAAGAAAACCATCGGCGAAAACGTACAGTTGAATTAATACAGGGGGCCGAGCATCCGGGCAAGGGATTCCATGATTTTTTTTCTTCTCGGCCGTTTTTTCCAGCTTCTGAAATTCACTTCCACACTGTTCCGCATGTCTTCCCCGAAAGTGCTTTCAAGCCGGGCGGTTATTTTGCGGCTGTAGATCAGGGCATTAACTTCGAAATCAATATCAAAGCTACGCATATCCATGTTGGCCGAACCCACTGTGCTGAAGGTTCCGTCAACCATCAGCAGCTTGGCATGAATAAAGCCCTTTTTGTACAGGAACACCCTGATCCCAGCTTCCAGCAATTCGGTAACATAAGAAACCGAATTCCAGTAGCTCACAGTTGAATCGGAATAATAGGGCAGAATGATCCTCACATCCACGCCCCTGAGAGCGGCTGTCACCAGAGCGGTTTGAATGCTTTCGTTCGGGGAAAAATACGGCGTGGTAATGTAAATGCTTTTCTTTGCATTGGTAATGGCCACGAAAAAAGCCTGCATGATATTGGCCCAGTCGGAATCAGGTCCGCTGGCTGTTATCTGAACAGGATTGATTTCCTCCACCCGGTAATCGGGAAAATATTTTTTTCGGTGGGTAATGACTTCCCCGCTGACAAAATACCAGTCGGTTATGAATACGGTTTGCAGGGATCGCACCGCCTCGCCTTCCAGCCTCAGGTGCGTGTCTCTCCAGAACGGAAAGCGTTTAGTCCCTTTCAGGTATTTATCGGCAATATTGAGCCCCCCCACAAATCCCACCTTTCCGTCAATAACCAGAATTTTCCTGTGATTCCGGAAATTGACCTTTGAAGTAAAATAAGGAAACCTCACGGGCATGAAGGGCAGAATTTCAGCCCCCGCCTCCCGTAACGAACGGATATATCTCCGGGTCAAATGCCAGCTTCCCACATCGTCGTAAATGATCCGAACCTTCACGCCTTCCCTGGCTTTTCTGACCAGTATCCGCCGCACCTGGTTTCCTATCTCATCATCTGCAATCTTGAAAATATCCAGGTGAATATGATGCTCCGCTTTCTCCAGGGCACTCAGCATGGCTTCGAATGTAGCCAGTCCGTCATTCAGAATGTCTACCCGGTTATACTCTGTGAGCAGGGCTTTTGAATTTTTCAGCAGCAGCTTGATCATATTCAGACTCCCGGACATGGTGCTGTTTTTGTGAAAGGTGCGATTACTCAGGTCAAGCAACTGATCCTCGCTCAGGGCCCTGATCCTAACCAGATCGATCAATCCCTTGCGGGAAAACATTTTCCGTTTTCTGTAATTCTGTCCGAATACCAGATACCAGATAATACCGAGGATGGGAACCAGCAGAATAAGCAAAACCCAAGCCAGTGTTTTGTGCGGGTCCCTTTTTTCCATAACAATGGCAAAGATGGTGGAAAACATGGTGATGGCATATACCAGCAGAAAAAGGTACTGAAGGATGTCGTTCCACCCTATGGACGAAAATATCCCGGAATTCATTCTCTGATCTTTCAGATGCCTTTCGAAAATAAGAAATAATTAAGAATCTGGCACGATCAGCCGGAAAGTAAAAAAGCTGCCCTGTCCGGACAGCTTTTCCTATGGCACTTTCTGTTCGGATCGTCCTAGAACATAATCCCCAGACTCAGAATGATCTGCGGATTCCGGGTGTCGAAACTGGCCGTGTAGTTCCCCAGGGTAATGCCTTCACCCAGCTTGCTCAGGTTGCCTTCGTATTTCAGGTCGATAGCCAGGAAATTCAGCACATCCAACCCGATACCGGCCTGGTAGCCAAAAGTGGCTGTTTTGAAATCTTCCTCCACCTGATCCACCAGATCTTCCAGGGCAGGTTTGCTGCTGAGGGTAAAGCTGGCAGCCGGTCCGGCCTGCAAACGCGCAGGACCCAGCTTGAATCCGACCATAACCGGAATACTGATTTTGTTATAAGTCTGGTTCCTGAAATATTCCGTGTTTTCAGTCAGGTCCTTGATCTTAACTTCCCCTCCCGAAGAAGAAAACAGTACTTCGGGCTGAATGAAGGCCCCGAACAGGGTCACCCGCATCATGGCCCCAAAATGATAACCGATCATGGCATCGCCCGATTCAAGCTCATAGTAATAATCTTCAGCAGCTCCGCCAATCACTTCATCCACATTAATGGATGAGGAGCTGATTCCACCCCTCAGCCCGAATTTGATCTGTGCCAGGGATACGGAACTGATGGCAAAAAGTGCAGTAAAAAGAAGAATAGTACGTTTCATTTTTTCAGGTTTTTGGTTAACAATTTTTTCCTGTTACTGTTCACTTAAACGGAACCACGCAAAAATCGTTCTCCATTTTACCGCAAAAATGCATAAAAGATTGCATTTTTGCATATTAAAACGCTGCCGGCAAGGATGTAATATATATGAAAAAAATTTTCGCTGTGATGATCGCCATACTGATTATTCTTCTGCTCATTGACCTGTATGCCTATAAAGCCATGATGCACCTGCTGCATCATTCAACGCCTTTCACACGAAACCTGTCCAGATGGATGTACTGGGGAATCAGCCTGTTCTTCCTGGCCCTGATCGTTTCCGTTTTCCTTTCCTCTACCGGGCAGCGTGACCCGAAAACCACCTCCCGGATTTTTCTCCTGGCAGGCATCATGCTGGCCCTGTACATTCCCAAATTGTTCTTTGCGATTTTTCACCTGACAGAAGATATAGGAAAGCTGGCTGCAATGGGTATTCATAAGCTTTCTGCCCTGGTTCGCGGAACAGAAACCCATCCCGACCCCTCGACCGAAAAGATCAGCCGCTTCAAATTTCTTACCCAGGCCGGACTGATCCTGGCAGCCATCCCTTTCCTGTCAATCATCTGGGGAATGGTACGGGGCCGTTTCCGCTTCCGGATCAGTCATCAGAAACTCGCATTCCCTCATCTTCCCGAACCATTCCACGGATTGAAGATCGTGCAGATTTCCGATATCCATATCGGATCTTTCTACGGGTATAAAAAGAAAGTAAAGGAAGCCGTGGAGATGATCAATGCCCTGGAAGCCGACCTCATTGTTTTTACCGGGGACATGGTAAACGATCTGGCTGAAGAGCTGAACGGGTGGGAAGAAATATTCTCATCCCTGCATGCCCCGCTGGGAAAGGTTTCCATTCTGGGAAACCATGATTACGGCGACTATTTCCGGTGGGATTCGGAGGAAGCCAAACGCAGAAACCTGCAGGATTTGATCCGGCGTCAGGAAGCCATGGGATTTCGCATGCTCCTGAACGAATCGGTGAAAATCGAAAAAAACGGATCATACCTGGCTTTGATCGGCGTGGAAAACTGGGGGAAACCTCCTTTTGCTCAGTACGGTGATTTCCGGAAGGCCCATGAAAACGTCAAAGATGCTCCCTTAAAAATTCTGCTCTCGCACGATCCCACTCACTGGGATGCCGAGATCATGGGGAAAACCAATGTGGATCTTACCCTTTCCGGCCACACCCACGGCATGCAGTTCGGAATAGAGATAGGAAACGTAAAATGGAGCCCGGCACAGTGGAAATACCCCCACTGGGCAGGCCTTTACAGGGAAAACGGACAGTACCTGTATGTCAACCGGGGGTTCGGGTATATCGGTTATCCCGGCAGGGTAGGCATACCTCCCGAAATCACAATCATTGAGCTTATAAGAGGCTGACAGTAAAATACCCAACACCTGAAGCATACATTACATGCTTCCCGGAACCACCAGGTAATATCGCGTAATAAACCGAGGACTTGACTGCGCCCGGCGGGTTAACAGGTTTCAACCGATCAAAGCAGGGGATCGATGCGTTCCCGGATGGTTTGCTTCAGTTTGTCGGGATCACTCAGGGCAGTTAAAAAAGCCTCACTGGTAAGATTGATCTTCGTGTTACCCTTTACGATCAACAGGGTTTGCCCGGATACTCCCAGTTCCTGTGCTTTTTCCTTCCCATCGCTTTCATCGATGTTCCATGAGGTAAAACCTACCTTTCCTTCGTAAAAGGTTGTTACAGCTTCCCGGGTCACTTCCTCCACGGCCTTGCAGGTGGCACACCGGCGGGTCATATGAAAATAATGAACCTCCACATCGCCGGCCTCAGCCAACTGCTGCCCTTTTTCGTCGTCCCCCGTAGCCCGGGATACACAGGAAGAAGCCATACCCGTGATGAACATTCCCAGAATGAAAAATCTCAAAACCTTCATGTTCTTTTGCATTTTATTGGTTCTGTTTGATCAGTTCTTCTATTTCCTTCACGGAAGGAACCCGGCCCGAAACCACCACCCGGCTGTTAATCACCAGGCCGGGGGTGCGCATGATACCGTATTCCATGATCTTCATAATGTCGTCTTCCTTGCTAACACCGGCAAGAATTCCAAGCGAAGCCACTGCTTCGTTCACCCGGCTCTCCAGGGTTTTACATTTGGGACACCCTGTGCCCAGTACTTTGATTTCCATATTATTAAATTTTTCGAATGCATTTCATTTCGTATTTCGCAATACTACGAAATATTTTATATAAATAAAAAAGAAAAAGGAGACTTTCCGGAAAGCCTCCTTTTTCTAAATTATAGTATCACTGAAGGGTAATTATCTGGGCCGGGGAAATTCCTGTTGTATTTCCTGCATTTTCTGCTCTATGACTTCCCTGATGGAATCAAGGTATTCCGAAGCTGGCACGGTGCTTCCGTCGGTAAATACCAGCCGGATATCGATCCTCTCGTTGGTTTCATCATAGCAGAACTCCACATCGGCCATCTTGTACATATCGGGATAGGTGTACAGGGTCAAATTCACGTACTCATTCAGCTGATCAACGGTAGGTTCACCCTCCAGCGCCTCCAGGGAGGCAATATCCAGGTCGCCTTCCAGTTTCACTTTCCTGTATTGCAGGTAACCCGCCAGGTCTTGTACATCATCCAGTTCGGCACTGTCGAAACCAATATCGATCCCTGCAGAAATCACACGGGTTTTCCCGAGTTTCAGGATCGCTTCCAGAGACACATCGGAACCCTCGCGGTCAAAGCTGCCCGTAAAGGTATACGGTTTCAGGAAGAGTTCCAGGAACAGGCTGTTTGGCTCGCCGTTAGTCGTATTCCAGGATGCTTCGAACAGCAGGTCGATGCAGAGCTCATCCTGGTAATACAGATCAGCCTCCACCCGTGTGGGGTTGTACCACGAATCCCATTCGCCGCTGATCAGCACTTCCTGATAATCATAGATGGTCAGGGTGACATTGTTTACTGTACCCTCCGGGCCGTCGTTCGGAAACAGAAAAACAATCTTATCGTTCGGATCATTCTGGGTAATGACCCAGCCCTGATTGCCGGCATTCCATTCGTAGGTACCCACATTCGACTGGAAGTCAAATCCTCCGTCAGTCGACGGCATCATGGCCATCCGGTAGAAATCCTTCAGGGTCAGGGTATTTGACTCCGTACTGAGGCTCTTTTTCTTTATTGGGGAACCCACGGGATCATGAATGTTCATACATGCCTCGAAGGCAACCAGTGCGTTGAATCCTTCCTCATCAACCACCACACTCATATCCTCGTCCATCTGAGTGGCCAGGTTTTCCAGGGTTTGCTTGTTTTCGGCGACGGTTGGGGCTTCATCCTTATTACAGGAAACCATCCATCCGGTCGCCACTATCATCAATAATGCCAGGATCTTTTTCATAGCGTTCATATTTTATAATGTTCAAAGTTAACTCCTTTAACTAACGGAAAACGAACAGAAAGGTTACAAAAAGACCGGCGGGACAGGCACCGCCGGTTGTGAAACGATAAAAAACGGGTGGGATTATTTCATGTTTTTGAAATCGTTTATCTGTACCTGCTTTACCAGGGCCGAAAGATGTTCCTGGCTGATATTTCCCGCCATACTGATTCCCAGGAAGGTATCGTCGGAAGAAGTCAGAAGCATTACCTCGCGGATAACTTCTTCCGGCTGAAAAATTTTCAGTTGAACCCGGTTATTCCCGTCATTAACTGACACCAGATCTTCAAAACCCAGCCCGGTAAGTTTTTCCATGAATTCTCCTTCCGGATCTTTTCCCGCCCCGCGGTCGATAAGGATGATCCTGACCTTTTCTACTTCACGCATCAGGTCACGTATTTCGGGATCTCCCTCGCCCACAGCCAAAGCGAAAAGACCGGGAGGCAGGCTGAAGATGATCACTCCTTTCTGCCCTTCATAGGCACGAAATATTTCCTCTTCCACCCCGCTTTTCTCTTCCGGCCTGCAGCCTGCGATGAGAAATAAAAATATCGTCAGGCAAAAAATAATTTTCCTTTTCATGTCTTGCGGCTATTTTTCTTCCAGATTATCCAGTTTTTCCAGGCCTTCTATCTGCAGGTTTTTCGACAGCTTCGAAATACTCTTCATATCAATGTCGCCGGTAATGCTTATCAGAGCATTATCGGAAGCGCCTCCCACCACCATCAGCAATTCCACCATCCGGCCGTTTTTTTCCCTGACGAGAAACCGCACGTTCTGATCTTTCTCCTTCACCACCATCAGCTCCTCATACCGTTCCAGGGGAAGCTCCTGCATAAGTTCGGTAAAAAAATTCACCGGTTTTCCGTCTACCGTTCCGCCTTCGCACGCCAGGATCCTGATCCCCTTCAATCCTTTCACCGCCTGTTCGAATTCAGGATCGCCCTTTTCCATTTCCGTAAACATTTCAAACATTTTGCTTGAAATATATACCGAGGTGATGCCCTCCCGGCCGTTGTATTTTACAAACAGCTTATCCACAGCCGAATCCTGCGCATGCATTACGACCGGTATTATAAACCAACCGAATAAAAACCAGATTCTTTTCATGACATCCTATTGATGCAATATCTTTCTTATCATTTCAAATTTCCCGATGGGTTTGAGGGCTTCCTGCACCTCGTTGACGGTATTCACCGTACTGAGCGGCTCCATCGCGGTGCTCAGGGTCCCGACATACCTGAGTTCCCGGGTCTGCTCGTGCCATTCCGTCAGGCTCTCCAGCGGGGCGGTCCCCTTGTTCATCATTTCCGAAACCAGCATCAGGGTGCTTTTTGTTTCCTCCCAGGCCAGTTGCGGATCATCGAAGGTATCGGCCGGTGCGGGACCGAATATGCCCGAGGTATGGAGAAGGAAATAGCCGGAAACCAGTACCACAATAATAGCAGCAGCGGAAGCGGCCGCATAGATCATTCTCCTGCCCGGCAGGCGGAACACAGGCCGTGCCCCGGCAGCTTTACGAACGGTTTTCTCAAGCCGGGCTTCGAAACCTTCCGACGGTTCCACCAGTTTCTGGGCTTCCAGTCCCAGTATCACCTCCCTGTCGGGAAGGAATGCCCCGGGCAGGTCGTCCTGTCTGAGAGCCTCCTTCAAAATATTTTCTTCTTCCGTGCTGGTGCTGCCCTCGTAGTATTTCTCCAGCAGGTTTTTAATTATTTTCCGTTCCATATCGATTCCAATTAATGAGGGTTTCTCTGATTTTCTTTCTGGCCCTGGACAGATTCACGCGGATAAGGTTTACATTCATACCGGTGATGTCGGCAATTTCTTCGAATGCATACCCTTCCACATCACGAAGTTGCACTATTTCCCGTTGCTGTCCGGGCAGTTCCTGCATGATCATCCGAATCTTGTTCACGTTGTCATTTAGTTCCATCCTTTCATGAGGATTTCCTGCCCGGTGAAATTCTTTTTCCAGCACCGGAACTTCTTCGAACGACAGGGTTCTTTTCTTTCTCAGCCTGTCAAGGCAGTGATTGCGGGTCACCGTCATGGCAAAAGCCTCCACACTTCGATAGTTTTTCAGGGTTTCCCGGCGGTCCCACAGCTTGATCATCACTTCCTGAACCGCATCTTCCGCTTCCGCCTGGTCTTTAAGGTAAGAAAGGGCGAAACGGTACAGTTTTTTTCCCAGTGGCACCACTTCCGATGTAAACCTGTCTGGTTCCATTACATTGTGAAGACGAAGACAAAATGAAATTATTACATAAAGGTAACAACAAAATATCCGGAGAAAAATATTCTTTCAGGCACCTCTGAATACTGAATAAATTCCATTCAATAAGTACACATCAGCGTCCGTAATAGCCCCTACATACATTTTTTTATCAACCACACTGCTTTTCACATGCATAGCATATCCGGAACCGGAAGAAAACAGATCACCCAGGTCAGTTACGGAATAATCTACTGTGGGATTTCCTCCTCCCCCATCACCAACAGATGTTCCTTCCGGGGCATAAAATCATAACTATTTCTCTTATTCCCATTGGAATTCGTAAGGTGGTAATCATAGGTAATTATAACGGGTTGTTATTTTGTTCATACAGGTTTCCCCCGGATCAAGATGTTCATCCTCGCAGGTAAAGTTATCCGGTATATTTCCGTGATCATTGCAGATCCATTCTTCCGTATGTATCCGGGAATAATTATTTTCATTTCCTTCTTCTGCCCGCTTTTTAGTTAACTTTCTTGCTGCAAACAGGTCGCCGCTATGCGGCCCGATGGTTTATAGGTCTGGCATGCAACCCTTTGTTCTTTGTGATTCCCTTCATGTCCTATGTGGTTAAATTATTCCGGGCTTATAGATCAGCCTCTCTTTTTTACCTGCAATAACTGATTTGATATACAATATCTTCTGCCGCGCGTATGATGGGGTTATTCACCGGTGAAGCCGTTAGCAGCGGGTGTGTGCCCACCTGGAAGGAGATCATCTCAAACACCGTGATGGATTTCTGGATAGCCATGCTGATGATGTTGATGATCTCACCCACAGATTTACCCCCCCAGGCTTCGCCGCCAATGATGCTTCCGTCTACAGGAGATGCATACAGTTTCACTGTTGATAAGGAAGAATCGGGCAGGGTACCCGGGTGCCGGTCGGGTGAGGAAAATTTTGCCGAAACAATGTCAATGCCCGCTTCCGCGGCATTCTTTTCATTGGCACCGGCAGCGGCCATGGCCATACCGTTGATTTCCGTGGAAAACACCCCCAGAGTTCCTGAAGTGCACTTCTTAATCCTCATACCGAAAAGATTATGTCCCAGTGTACGGGCCTGGGCGGTGGCAGTGGAGGCCAGCTTCACCACATCGCTTCGGCCCGTAAGAAATCCGAAATCCTGGGCACAGTCGCCACAGGCGGATATATCCTTCACCGTGGTCCTGCCGTAATTGTCTACATGGATGTCTCCGTACCTGTTCAGTTCCAGGCCCGTTTCCTTTGCCAGCTGGGTATTGGCCCGGTATCCTATGGAAAAGATCACGGCATCGGTCTCAATTTTCTTCCCGCCGGAAACCAAAACCTGCTTTACCCGGTTGTTTTCCCCGAGAATTTCCTTCACCAGGGTAGAGGTCATGACATGCACACCTGCTTTTTTCAGTTCTTCGGTAGCAATGGCACTCAGTTCCGGAGAAAAGGCTTTCGAAAAGCACAGGGATTCGCTTTCGATCAGGGTAACATCGATCTTTGAAGCCGCCAGCTGTTCGGCCACTTCAGCCCCGATAAAACCGCCTCCAACGATCACGATCTTTTTGAAATCAGCCACTTCAGAGGCCAGATCCTTAATATAAGAATAACTCTTTTTAATATAAAACACGTTCTTCAGGTCATATCCCGGGATAAAATCCGGAATAACGGGCAGGGAGCCCGTGGCAAAAACCAGCTTATCGTAACCGAATGTTTCCCCTGATTTGATAGTAACCGTTTTTTTGTCTTTGTCAACCTTCACCACGGTTTGGACCAGCACTTCACCACCCAGGTCAACAAAGGGCTTCGGCCCCATCCTGTTCTGATCTACATCTCTTCCCAGCATGTGGAATATATAAGGAATGCCACAGGGTACCAGGCCATCGGCCTCTTGTTTGATCATCAGGGCCGATTTGTCCCTGAAGAACTTCTTTACGGTTATTCCTGTAACTATGGCGGCCGGGCCACCTCCGATAATTATGGCGTCGTATGTTTTCATGGATGATAGAGTTTTATTTCATAAAGGTACTTCAATTAAACCACATCACACCAGCAATGCCTGGTAAAAATCATTTGTCCCCTTCGGCCGCACGGAATGATGGTCCGCAAATCACGGCGAATACCAGCCCTTCTATGCTGAACGACATTCCCAGGCTTGGCAAAAATTTCGTAATTTCATCTTCATAAAAACCATTCGTCATGAGCACGTTCCATTATCAAAATCCCTACCCGCTGAAAAAAGACAGCACGGTCTACCGACTTCTGAGCCGCGAACATATTTCCGTACAGGAGATCAACGGCCGGAAAATTCTCAAAGTGGAGCCGGAAGCCCTGGAAATGCTGGCCAGGGAAGCCTTCACAGAAATATCGTTCTTTCTCCGGTCTTCCCACATGCAACAACTGAAGAACATCCTGGAGGATCCGGAAGCATCCGACAACGACAAATTCGTGGCCCACACCATGATCATGAACCAGGTGGTGTCGGCCGAAGGGGAACTACCCACCTGCCAGGATACAGGTACCGCCATCGTGATGGCCAAAAAGGGAGAAGACATATACACCGGGGCCGACGATGCCATGCACCTGTCAAAAGGGATATATGAAACCTACCAGGAAAAGAATCTGCGGTACTCGCAGATAGCCCCGCTCAGCATGTTCGACGAAAAAAACACGGGGACCAACCTGCCGGCGCAGATCGATATACATGCGGTTCCCGGCAGGGAATATGAATTCCTGTTTGTAGCCAAGGGAGGAGGATCGGCTAACAAATCCTTCCTGTACCAGATGACCAAGTCGTTGCTCACCGAAGAGAACCTCACCCGGTTCATCACCGAAAAGCTGAAAGACCTGGGAGCCGCCGCATGCCCGCCCTATCACCTGGCTGTGGTAATAGGAGGCACATCGGCCGAAGCCACGCTGACGGCCGTAAAAAAAGCTTCGGCCGGCTACTTCGACGGCCTGCCCACAGAAGGCAATGAATACGGACAGGCTTTCCGTGACCTGGAATGGGAAGAAAAAATCATGAAACTGGCACAGAAAAACGGGATGGGAGCCCAGTTCGGAGGAAAATACATGGTACATGATGTACGTGTGATCAGGCTTCCGCGGCATGCTGCTTCCTGTCCCGTGGGAATCGGGGTAAGCTGCAGCGCCGACCGGAACATCAAGGCCCGCATCAATGAGCAGGGGATTTTTCTGGAAGAGCTGGAATATAACCCTGCCGGATACCTTCCCAAAGAGGCACCGGCTCTGAAACCCGCCGTGCAAATTGACCTCGACCGGCCCATGAAGGAAGTGCTTCAGGAACTGAGCAAACATCCGGTGAAAACCCGGCTGAGCCTGAACGGCACTCTCATTGTGGCACGCGACATGGCTCATGCCCGCATTAAGCAGATGCTGGATGAAGGCAAGCCCATGCCCGAATATTTCAAAAACCACCCCGTATATTATGCAGGTCCTGCCAAGAAACCATCCGGCCTTCCTTCGGGAAGCTTCGGCCCCACCACAGCCGGCCGGATGGACCCCTACGTTGACCTGTTTCAGAGCCACGGAGGGTCGATGATCATGCTGGCCAAGGGAAACCGCTCGAAACAGGTAACCGACGCCTGCAAAAAACACGGGGGATTCTACCTGGGATCCATCGGTGGTCCTGCAGCCATCCTGGCCAAAGCCAATATCAAATCGGTGGAGGTGGTCGACTTTGAAGAGCTGGGTATGGAAGCCGTGCGAAAGATCGTGGTGGAAAACTTTCCGGCTTTCATTGTTGTGGACGACAAAGGCAACGATTTCTACGCCAGCCTCTGAGAAAAAATCATAGCTACCCGGCCCGGGATATTTCTCAATATCCCGGTTTTTTTTATCTTGGATAGTTTTAAACTGGAAGTACTTTACCCGGAGCAAGTGGGAAAGGACCGGACAGAACAAACAGGTTGATCTATGGAAAACACAAAAAAGGGCTTTTTATCGAAGGTACTGTTCTGGATTGAAAAAGGAGGGAATGCCCTGCCCCACCCCGCCAGCCTTTTCGGTATTCTGGCTGCTACGGTCCTCATCCTTTCATTGATAGGTCACTGGCTCGACTGGAAAGCCATTCACCCTGCAACGGAAGAAACCATCCATACAGTAAACCTGCTGTCGAAAGACGGGCTGCACCGCATTCTGCTGGAAATGGTTGACAACTACACCGGTTTTGCTCCCCTGGGTATTGTTATGGTGGCCCTGCTGGGGATAGGCATTGCCGAGAGCAGCGGGCTGATCAGCGCTTCCATCCGGCTGCTGGTGATCAAATCACCCACCCGTATGCTCACTTTTGTGATCGTTCTTTCAGGCATCATATCGAATATTGCCTCCGACCTTGGTTATGTGCTGATCATTCCCCTGGGAGGAATCATTTTCCATTCGGCAGGCAGGCATCCCATTGCCGGACTGGCTGCCGCTTTTGCCGGTGTTTCTGGAGGTTTTAGTGCCAACCTGCTGATCGGCACCATCGATCCCCTGCTGGCGGGCATTTCCACCGAAGCAGCCAATATCATTGATGCCGACTATTATGTACTCCCCACCGCCAATTACTATTTTATGGTAGTTTCCACGGTATTTATAGCCCTGGCGGGAACCTGGGTAACCGAAAGGCTGGTGGAACCACGCCTGGGGCGGTATACAGGAAACGTGCCACACGAGCCCCTTGAAAATCCGGGACCGAAGGAAAGAAAAGGACTGAAGTGGGTACTGATCGTTTCACTGGTACTGGTGGCGATGATCCTGGCCGGACTGCTCCCCGAAAATGGGTTGCTCAGAGGAGAAGATGGATCGCTGCTGCATTCTCCCCTGCTGAAAGGGTTCATTGCTTTCCTCTTCATCGCCGCAGCCATTCTGGGAATCGTATACGGAGCCATAACAGGCAGCTTTAAAAATGATGCAGATGTGGTAAAAGGCATGGTCGACAGTTTTAAAACCCTGGCCGCCTTTCTGGTCCTTGTGTTTTTTGCAGCCCAGTTTGTGGCTTTTTTCAAATGGAGTAATCTGGCCCTGATCATTGCGGTGAAAGGAGCCCATGCCCTCCATGAAATGCATGTGGGCCTCACTCCCCTGCTGATCCTTTTCGTTCTTCTTTCAGGGTTTATCAATATGTTCATGGGTAGTGCCTCGGCTAAATGGGCCATCATGGGCCCGGTATTCATTCCCATGTTCATGCTCCTGGGATACAGCCCGGAACTGTCGCAGGCCGTATTCCGGGTAGGCGACAGCGTGACCAATATTATCTCCCCCATGATGAGCTTTTTCGCCCTCATTATTGTATATTATGAAAAATACGACAAAAAAGCCGGGATCGGCACTCTCATCAGCACCATGCTTCCCTATACCGTGGTGTTTTTCGTTCTGTGGACCCTGCTGCTGATCGGGTGGACGTCACTGAACATCCCGCTGGGACCGGGATCACCTATTTATTACCAGGGATAACAAAACCTGTTTAAGTTTCTACAAACAGATCGCTCTTACGGAGCTCTGTTTCGTTCTTTTCTATAATAGTCTGAGCTGCGTAGCTGTTGTCTGTTTGCGGCTCTCCATTACTCAATTACTCAATCACTCCATCTCCCGATCAACCGATTACGTGCATCATGCTTCCCCGACTCACCGAATTACCGCCTCTCCACCACCCACACATGCGACCCCTCCGGGGTCGGGGTTAAAAGGGTATCCTTTTCTATAAACATGCGACCCCTCCTGGATCAATCAGTTGCTAAGGATATAGGGAAGGTACGTGTTACGCCTGCCGGCAGGCAGGCAGGCAGGCAGGTGTTACGGGTTACGTGATACGGGTTATACCTGCCGGCTCTGTTTCACGCCGAGACCGCGAAGAACACGCGGAGTGCGCAGAGACTTTACATGGATTCCGGAGGAATGAACCGAAAAATTACATTTCCATGAAAAGAGTCCCGAACAAACATACCCGGCACTTCCTCCAAATGGAAGAAAGCAACCGGGTATGCTATGCATTGGTATGTTCCGGCCGTTCACACCGCCCTTTGATCAAATGGAGGCGCTGATCAGGAAGGTGGCGGCGAAGGCGATAATGGCGTACAACTCAGGGAATACGGCCAGGATCATGGTATTCCCAAACACATCGTTACCCGATCCGATGGCAGCGATCCCGTTGGAAGTAACCCCTCCCTGTTTGATAGCCGAGAAAAGAGCTACAAATCCCAGGGCAATTCCTGCGGCCAGGATAGCCACACCCTGCAGCATGGTCATCCCCTCCTGGATAACACCCTGGCTGTTGATCACGAAAAATCCGGCAAATCCGTACAGACCCTGTGTTCCAGGAAGAGCGCTCAGCAACATGTAGCTACCGAAGGCATCGGGGTTCTTTTTCAGGGCCCCCACGGTGGCATTTCCGCCCATAGACACACCGATCGCGCTTCCTATCCCCGACAGTACCAACATGAGTGCCAGTCCGGCATAAGCCAGAATAACCGGCAAATTACCTGCATTCATCATTTCTGTAGTTTCCATTGTTTCTGTTCGTTTTTATTGTTTAGTATATTTCGTTAAGGTAAAGGGTTGGTAAGGTTTTCCACCACCACGGAACCCGGCATTTTTATAGAATTCGACAAAGGTCAGACGCATGGGATGGATAAATCCTCCCAGGGCAGCCATAAACAGGTTAATGGCGTGCCCGAACAGCAGCAGCAGAACAAACGGCAACCATCCGAAATACGGAATGGAAAGGAACTGCGAAGCCATGTCGTTGAACACAAACCCCAGGATGGCTGACGAAATTCCCAGGGCAAACAGCCTGATGTACGAAAGCAGGTCGCCAAACACCCCGGTCAGGATGTTGTAGGTTTCCCATATACCGCTCCCGATCCGTATAAACGGGTTTTTCTTCGGGTCATTCAGCAGAAAGATCAGTACCCCTGCAACACCCAGTAACGCGTAATACACATACTTCAGTCCGTTCATGCTAAACCACCCGGCCATTTCCCCTCCCTTGAACACAAGGAGGGTGAGAGCCAGAACGACCCATCCCACAGTGGACAAACTGTAAGCAAACCCTTTCTGCTTGGTAATATTGAATATTTTCACCACCATACCGAACAGTATCTGGGCAGCGCCCAGAATCATAGACAGGTAGAACATGTTGATCGGTTCCTGCATCAGATGCCGGAATGAACTCAGCAGGGAAACATCGGCAGCGGTATGTTTCAGAAGCAGCATGCGATGGCTCTGCACAGCACCGGCACCGGCTGCCTGAATGGCGGCATCCAGAAAATTCCTGCGGGTTTCGAAATGCTCGCCCATGAGGCTGCCGAGATTTTCTATCAGGTCGGCAGGCATTCCTTCAACCCGCAGCATTTCGAGGGTATTTGCCGTAATGGTATATCCCGTATCAATAAGGTTGATCCCGAAGAAGGTTCCCGAAAGGGCCCCGAAGATCACGGTTCCCAGACCAAGGAACTGACCCAGCGTAAGAATGGGCCGTAGATTGGGCTGTACTTTCTTCTTTAGCAGGAATCCGGCCAGGATAAAAAGCAACCCGTACCCGGCGTCGCCCAGGCAGAAACCGAAAAACATCACAAAGAAGGGTGCAAAGAAAGGGGTAAGGTCCAGTTCCCGGTATTTGGGCAGGTCGAACAATTTGGAGATGGGTTCGAAGAGGCGGCTGAACCAGCTGTTCTCGAGTTCTACGGGCACTTCTTCGTCTTCGCCGGGCGGAGAAGCAATGTAATAAACACCCGTTTCCTCCAGCATGTTCTTCAGGCCTTCCTCCTTTCTGGCGGGAACCCAGCCCTCCAGTATTCTCAGTTTCCCGTCGGCCTGTTCGCCCGCACTGTTTTTTGCCCTGAACATACTGATCTCATTTTCCAGCTCTTTCAGGTACCGGTTCAACACCCCTTTCCATTCGCCGGTATTTTTTTCCAGTTCGGCATGCAGACGGGCATTTTTCTCTTTCAGCAAGTCTCTCTCCCCCATCAACGATGAAAGGGATTCTTTGGGCAGTTTGACATGATCGGCTTCCACTTCCACCGTTTCTTCGGGATGATGGATCACCACAAAGTACAGGTGTCCTCTTTCCCGGTGAATAACCTGAACAGACCATTTTTCAGTCCATTCGTCCTGAAAGCGTTTTACCGGGCAGGAATAAAAGGATAATTCATAACCGGCAACACGGATCTTTTCAAGGTCTTCTCTCGAAAAATCGCCCCAGGGCTCGAGGGCACGGATGTTTTTTCCCAGTTCCTGCAGGTGTTGTTCATTTTCTTCCAGCTCCTTCCGGATGGTTTCAATGCGTTCCACCACTTCTCCCTGACCGGTTTTCTCCGCTGCTTCTTTCTCTTCGATATCCTTCGGAAGGTATTTCAGGGCCTGTATGCAGGCTTCCCGTCGGCTGAACAGGTTGCGGATGGTCTCATCGTCCTCTTCGCTTCCGCGTTCCCGCCCGATAATATGCACCACTCCCGCGCCCCTCAGATCCTGCAGGAAAGGTTCATATTCCCGGTGGTACACCAGAAACGTGTATTTTATCATCGGTGCAATCATGCGGCCTCCTTCTGTTTTTGCTGCCTGCTCTTGACGATTTTCTGTGCCGATTTGGAAAGATTCTCTTCATCTTCCAGGAAGCGCTTGATCTTTCTGATGGCTTCTTCATAACCCGGAATCTGCACCTTCTCGTACAGATTGACCTTCTGGGTGGTTTTTCGTCTGGCGTAATCGAGCAGTTCCATTTTTTCAAGAAAAACCTCCCTTTCGATCAGCAGCGATGCCAGTTCTTTTAAAATACTGATCCCTTCGGAAAACCATTTCGGCTGATTGAACACCAGAAAAGGACTCACTTCAAATTCCACCCGGTCCAGTTCAGGAGTGCTCACCCCCGCAATTTTCCGGTAGGTCATGGTCACGTTGCTAACCTTCACCATATCATCGGGAAACTCTGTCCACAAATGCATACCCTCCCGGTACTTTTCCAGGGCTTCTTCATATTTTTTATTCAGGCGGGCGGCCTCATCCTTTGCCTTTTTCACCTCAGCCCGCAGGGCCGACTCCTTGTTCTTCAGGGTGGGCAAAGCCCGCTGTCTGATCTGCAGTTGCTTATTCAACTGCTGCAACGATGTTTTGTTATATTGAAATTTAATGGCCATAGCGCATGCTGTTATTCGCTTTCTGCCTCTTTCCAGTATTTTTCCACCAGCTCGTTCTTGATCCGCACTTCTGGTTTTGTGAAATGCCGGGAGAAAAGTTCCCATGCCGTATCCAGCATATCGTCCACTTCCAGGTTCACATCAATGGCCAGAAGTTTTTCGGAATATTCTTCGGCAAATTTCAGGGTCCGTTTATCGTATTCGGTAAGGTCAAAACCGTTCTCCTGCTTGGTGCGGGCGTTGGCAGCATCGGCATACAGGCGCACAGCGGCATTCATTACCTGGGGATGATCTTCCCGTGTTTGCTTTCCGATCACCAGCTGCTTCAGCCTGGAGAGAGAACGGAAGGGATCGACAATCACTTTCCCGATATCGGTATCACGCCGCAGGTAAAGCTGCCCTTCGGTAATGTATCCGGTATTGTCGGGAATGGCATGGGTAATGTCCCCGCCGGAAAGGGTGGTTACGGCGATAATGGTGATCGATCCCCCGTCGGGGAACTGCACGGCTTTTTCATAGATCCTGGCCAGGTCGCTGTACAGCGATCCGGGCATGCTGTCCTTGCTGGGGATCTGGTCCATCCGGTTCGAAACAATAGCCAGGGCATCGGCGTACAGGGTCATGTCGGTCAGAAGCACCAGCACATTTTCGTTTTTCTCGCCTGCAAAGTATTCGGCTGCCGCCAGCACCATTTCGGGTACAAGCAGCCTTTCCACGGGAGGATCCTCGGTGGTGTTGATGAAAGCAACGATCCTTTCCAGGGCTCCGGCGTTTTCAAATACCTGCCGGTAGTACAGGTAATCGTCGTTGCTCAGCCCCATTCCCCCCAGAATGATCTTATCGGCCTTGGCCCGCAGGGCCACAGTGGCCATAACCTGGTTAAAGGGCTGGTCGGGGTCGGCAAAAAACGGGATTTTCTGGCCCGTTACCAGGGTATTGTTCAGGTCGATCCCGGCAATCCCGGTGGCAATAAGCCGTGACGGCTGTTCCCTCCTGACGGGATTCACCGAGGGTCCGCCGATTTCCTTTTCTTCCCCGGTAAGTTCGGGGCCGCGGTCGATCGGATCTCCGTAGGCATTCAGGAACCGGCCGGCCAGGTCGTCGCCGATCCTCAGCACCGGAGGTCTGCCCAGAAATACTACTTCGGCATTGGTGGGAATTCCTTCAGTACCTGTAAACACCTGCTAGTTGGTGTCATCTCCGAAACTCTAATCCACCTGGGCCGGTTTACCGTCCACCAGGGCCAGTTCGTCATATCCCACTCCTTCCGCGTGCAACATACAGGTTGCCTTGGTAATGGACGAAATCCTGGTATATATCTTCTGAAAAGCCCTTGTCTCTGTCATGTTAAAACACTTTCGGTTAATACTTCATCCAGTTCTTTTTCATACTTTTTGAACTCTTCCGACTCAAACTCGGAATAGTTCATCTGTTTCAGCAGATTAATGACTTTCTTGAAATATACTGCCACCTCTTCGAAAGAAGGAAATTCGAATTCGGCCTTGCAGATATCCAGCACCTTGTTCAGCATATATCTCTGCCTGGGGATAGGCGTTAACTGGTCTATCCTGTCGAAGGCATCCTGCTGCAGGATCACAAAATCGATCACTTCCGATTTCCAGAAGCTCACATGGTAATTCACCGGTACGCCGTCGTCGCCGAGGATATTGATCTGTTCCATGGCCTCGCGTCCGCTGATCAGGTAATCGCGGGCTTTGATCACCTTGTCGTACCAGTCTTCGGAAATATGTTCGGCCATGTATTCATGTACCTCGTCATATTCCAGGTATTTTGAATAGCTGTCGATGGGATCGATGGCCGGGTACCGTTTGCTGTCGGCCCTGCTCTGCGAAAGGGCATAGAAGCACCTGGCCGCTTTTTTGGTAGCTTCGGTCACCGGCTCCTTCAGGTTACCGCCGGCCGGAGAAACCGTTCCGATAAAAGTAATGGATCCCGTTTCCCCGTTATTCAGCTGAACATATCCCGCCCGGGCATAAAATGCCGAAATAATGGCAGACAGGTCCATGGGATAGGCATCGGGGCCGGGCAGTTCTTCCATGCGGTTCGACATTTCGCGAAGGGCCTGTGCCCAGCGGGATGTAGAGTCGGCCAGCAGCAGAACCTTTAGTCCCATGGCCCGGTAATACTCTGCCAGGGTCATGGCGGTATATACAGAAGCTTCACGTGCCGCCACCGGCATGTTCGAGGTATTGGCCACGATGATGGTACGTTCGTAAAGCTTGCGTCCGGTACGCGAATCTTCCAGTTCGGGGAATTCCTTGAATATTTCCACCACCTCGTTGGCCCGCTCCCCGCAGGCAGCCATAATCACCAGGTCGGCTTCGGCCTGTTTGGAAAGGGCGTGCTGCAGCACGGTTTTCCCGCATCCGAAGGGTCCGGGAATAAAACCCGTGCCTCCTTCGGTAATGGGGTTCAGGATATCGATGGCCCTGACTCCCGTTTCCAGTATCCTGAACGGGCGGGGTTTGTGGTAATAGGCTTTGATGGGTACTTTCACGGGCCAGCGCTGGACCATGGTCACATCGTGGTCATTTTTCCCGTCGTTCCCGATGGTAGCGATCACATCCCGGGATTTGTAGGTTCCCTTGCCTGCGATATTTTTCACCCGGAAGGTTTCTCCTCCCAGCACAAAAGGCACCATGATGCGGTGCTTGAGCCAGTTTTCCTTCACTTCTCCCAACCAGTCACCAGCCTGCACGGTATCTCCTTCCTTTACCAGGGGGGTAAATTCCCATTCCCGCTCCTCATCGATAGCAGGGGTATATTCCCCCTTTTTCAGAAATACGCCGGTCATTTTGTCCAGGTCGTTCTGCAACCCGTCGAAATTTTTGGACAAGAGACCGGGCCCCAGCGTTACTTCCAGCATATGTCCCATGAATTCCACCCCGGCACCCGGCCGTAACCCCCGGGTGCTTTCAAACACCTGCACATAGGCCTGTTTCCCGCTTACCTTGATCACTTCGGCCATCAGAAGGGTATCGCCCAGCCTGATCAGGCATATCTCATTCTGAGATACGGGTCCATCGGTATGGACGATCACCAGGTTCGCCACAATGCCGAATACTTTTCCGGTGGTATGGACGTTCGCTTCTTTACTCTTTTCTTTCATATTCTTATTTCAGATTTTCATATTCCTGCCAGCCTGTTTTGTGCGGGATTACCGGTTCATTTTCTCCCCGGCTTCCCTACGCAGGCCTTCAATCAGTTTACCAACCCATTCCTTACCCCTGGCAGCATCCAGCTGCTGCCAGCGGGCTACCATCTTCAGCATGATCACATATCCCAGGATCCTTTCGATGGTGAAATAATAAAAGAACATCATGTCTTCCAGTGTTTTCCACTTCCGCAAATCCATTTCCCATTCCCGTTCATCGTATGACAGGGATGAAGCACGTTCCAGAATTTCCGTGGCATACTCGGGATCGGGAGGAAGGGGAATTTCCTTGCCCTGTTCGATCCGTTTTTCAAGCACTTCCTTCACCTCACCTTCGCCCACCAGCTGCAACCCGTCTTCCGGATATGGGAACCGGGCATTCAGGGTGGTCAGCAGATTGTTCATATCTCTTTCATACACTGCCCATTTGGCAAGAAATTCATTGCCTGCTTGGATCAGGGTATGGTAATATCCCTCGGTCAGTTGTTTTTCCATCCACAGGCGGCCGGGTTTTTCTTCCTGTTCCAGGAAATATACCATGGCTTCCGCCATGTACCCAGGCAACACGTCTTCCTCTTCGAGAATGGACTGCCACCTGGCTTTCTGTTCGGCAAAGTCCTCTTCGGAAAAATTTCCCAGCGGATGGAAGGGTTCTTCTTCATCACCGTAAAGGAACCGGAGAAGATTCAAATGGTCATACGGATAAAAGAGAAGGGAAACCAGGTAATAATCATCGGGATGCAGGATAGCACGAAGCTCTTTCCTGAACTTTTTCAGTCCGGGAACTGCTTTGCCTGCATTCAGCTCAAGATCAGGCAATCCCGCAATCAAACAGTGATAATATCTACCCATCCTGACCGTTTTCTCCTTCAAACAGCATTTTTCTAAGCCGGGGACGGAAGTAATGCTTCAGATAGGCTTCCAGGTCTTTATCCGTAATGCTGATTTTGAATCCCGCCTTTTCGGGTTTGATTTCAAATCCATTCATCAGGGAAGAAGAGGGTTGTATTTTCAGCCCTTTTTTGAGTAACTGGGGCACTTTTTCCTTCAGGTACTTTTCGGTTTCCTTCTGTTTTTCTTCTGGAACCAGCACAACCAGGCCGTTTTCCGATTGCTCCGGATCCCATTTTTCTGCCATGGTAATGATCAGCCGGTTCACAAATTCCCCGCTCTGAAAAGCCTCCTCCACGGGTTCGTCCACTGTCCGGGTGAGGATCATTTTTTCGATTTCCTGTTTCAGTGCACTCATGGCCTGGCGGAAGGCGATGCGAAGTTCCGATTCGGTATTTTTCCTGAGCTCTTCTGCTTTCTGTCTGGCTTCCTTCTGTATTTTCTCGGCTTCCTTATGTGCCGATTTCGCGATCTCTTCCGATTTCTTTTTTGCCTCGGCTATGATCTTCTCCGCTTCCTCGTTTGCTTTGGTCACCCCTTACTGGTAAATCTTTTCAGTAAGTTCCTTCAGTTTCTCATGCATGATGTTGTAATATTATTCCGCATTTTTAGCATTAATAATTAAGCCGATATCTGTTTTTTTTGAGCCCGAAAAGTAGGAATTTTTTTTGATTTTTCGGGTATTCCGGGCATGCAAAATCGATGGTTCTCCCATTATTAAATGTACACTTCACATGGAAAAACAAAGAAAATACGGCATATCCGGATCATTTATGATTTTTGTCATATAATTAAAACAAACACCTCCAGCCGGAACAGTATTTTCCTGTCCCGGCAGGAGGTGTTTTTCAGCCGGTTACTCTGTTATCTGACCGACCGGAATAAAGACGGTTGCGTTTTTCCCGGTTCAGTGGAAAGGAATTATTTCTCGCCGCTTCTCAGACGTTTGCCCCTGCCGGCGCCTCCGCCTGATTTTCTGCGCTGCCCCATTCCTTTCCCCAGTTTTTTCAGGGCTTCCTCGTCAGATGTTTCACTGCAGTTGCCCAGTCCTCTGCCCGTTCGGCGTCCTTTGCCTTCCGGGCCTGTTCCGTTCAGATTTGGCATGATGCAAAATAGTTATAAAATAGCATAATATCAGGTTCCATACACAAAAACCCCATCATCCGTTCTTCCTGATCTTTCTGACGATCATCTCGGCAGCCTTGATCAACGGATAACCGGCCGGTGATGCGGTAAGACAGGGATGGGTACCTATCTGTGACATCAGAAGATTATAAGCCGTCATCTTGTTCTCGATGGCCAGCCCGATGAGGTTGGTCAGCTCACCGGCACTCAGTCCGCCGATCACACCACCGCCGATAATGATCCCCGATTCCCTGGCTGCCACCAGCTTCACTATCTGTTTGCGGGCGTCGGGGAGTTTTCCGGGATGACGGTCTACCCCCTCGAAAAGGCCGGTTTCCACCACAAAGCCTTCTTCTCTGGCCCTGGCTTCGGTAATGCCTGCCGTTCCGAATCCGTAAGGCCCGATGGCCGTGGAATAAATGGCAATGGTTCCCGAAAAGGTTTTCACCACATGCAGGTTATAGAGGTTCAGTCCTGCAATACGGGCCTCGGCACAGGCTGTGGAAGCCAGCATTACGGGCGCTTTCTTGCGGGTAACGAAATCACGCTTTTCGGCACAGTCGCCCACGGCAAAAATTCCGGGCACGGGAGTACGCATATACTCGTCTACGGTAATAAAACCGTTCTGGTCGACCGGTATCCCGGCTTCACGGGCCAGCCTGCTGTTAGGTTCATATCCCATGCTCAGCACCACGGCATCGGCCGGCAGGACTTCCCCGTTCCCGAGCAACACCTCATGCACCGCACCGTCCTTCCCTTTAATCTCTTTCACGCCGACACCGGTCATGATTTTCACACCCCGCTCATCCAGAAAATGCTCAATCCGGTCGGCCAGATCTTTGTCAAACGCCATCGGCAGAATATCGGGCATTTTTTCCACCAGGGTGACTTCCCGGCCGTTCTTCTTCAGTTCATCCGACAGCTCCACACCGATAAAACCCGCACCGACCACCACAATTTTCCGGCAGTCGCGGATCTCTTCATTCATCTCTTCCAGGTACGATTTGTCTTTCGGGATTACGAAAACCTTTTTCAGGTTGGTTCCATTCAGCCAGGAAGGTTTGACAGGAAGCGACCCGGTAGCCATCACCAGCCTGTCATACCGGACTTTTTCACCCGATTCAAGCGTAGCTGTTTTCGTTTCGGTATCCAGTGAAGCCACCCGGCCTGTAATGGATTCCACCCCGGCCTGTTCCATCATGCTGTCTACCGGCATGATATTCTCATCCACATTACCGAGTGTGCCGAAAATATAGGGAATACCACAGGGGACCATGGCATCCTTCTGCATTTTCACCAGGGTGAATTTTTTCGCGGGCCAGCTCGATTTACCCGTCAGGGCGGCCACCATTCCTGCCGCACTTCCTCCAATAATTAATACATCTGTCTCCTTCATAAAATCACTATTTTTTTTCGGTTAATAAACATGTTATATATTCCAGGCAATGCCTGTTTTGTTTTTCTCACGATACCAATCAATGACCGGGTAGGTAAATACTTACCTATGCCCGGCCATTTGTTCAATTTTTCCCCATATTTCCCGGAAAACTGCGACCAGAGGATGACCGGGCAATGCTTCCGGCAGCGACTTCCCCTCTACCAGGGCATGCACCACTTTTTCTTCATAGGATATTTTTGCCAGTACCGGCAGCTTCCTTTGTTCCAGCTCTTTTTCTATTTGCTCCGACATTTCCTTCCGCAGGTCGTATTTGTTGATCACCACCCCCACGGGGGTTTTGAATTTACCGGTCATTTCCAGCAGGCGATCCAGATCGTGCCACCCGGAACGGCTGGGTTCTGTGACGGCAATCACCAGATCGGCTCCTGTTACAGATGAAATGGCCGGACAACCGATACCGGGCGGACCGTCAACCAGGATCCAGTCGGCGCCTGTTTTCACCGCCTTTTCCCGGGCATTTTTTCTAACCTCGGAAACCAGCTTTCCCGAATTTTCCTCACCAATTCCCAGCCTGCCATATACCAGAGGGCCGAACCGGCTGTCAGCAAACACCAGGGCATTCAGGTAGTTCTCTTCTATACGGATGGCTTCTGCCGGACAGGCCACCTCACACAGGCCACAGCCTTCACAGGCAAAAGGATCGATGGTATATTTCCCGTTGCTGAACCGGATGGCATGAAAGCGGCACAAATCCATACAAACACCGCAGGAGGTGCATTCCTGCTGATCGATCTCTGCCTTCGACCCACTGTGGAATGATTCCTCTTTCAGAATGTCGGGTTGAAAGATCAAATGCAGGTCTGCAGCATCCACATCGCAATCGGCGAACACGCATTTCCCCGTAAATCCGGCCATTGCCGCAACCAGACTGGTCTTTCCCGTACCTCCTTTTCCGCTCAGGATCACTATTTCAAAGGGTTTCCGGTTCATGATCCTATGGCTTTTAAAATGGTACGCATCAGTTCCCTGATCTCGGGAAAAGCTTCCGACAGGATAATCCCGTCGGCATAGGCCCCGGCATATTTCCTGTGAAAGGGGATGCCGGCCAGAACGGGAATGTTTTCCTCCTGGAGCCAGGTATACAGAGGAGCATAATCAAGCCCTGTGCGGTTAACTACCACTCCCGCTTTTTTCCCGATCTGACGTACCGTTTCCACCATGATCTTCAGGTCGTTCAATCCGTAAGGAGTAGGTTCGGTAACCATCAGCACATAATCGGCTTGGCTGATCACGGCCACAACGGGACAGGATGCTCCGGGAGGGGCATCCAGCAATACGGTGCCCTTGCCGTTCACATGTTCCAGCAATTCCCTGATAACCTGTGTTTGCAGGGCACTACCCACCTTCAACCTCCCTTCCAGAAAATCATTCATTTCATGATACCGGAAAAAGGTAATTTTTCCGATCTCCTGATTATTTTCCGTAATGGCGTGTTCAGGACAAACATACGAACAGGCTCCGCAGCCGTGGCATTGCTCTTCCACCACCTCAATGAAGGAAGCCGGAGGAAGCATGATAA